>QZIW01000025.1 GCA_003604985.1 Ammonifex sp. | reverse complement strand
CGGCTTCCGGGTCGGATAAACTCCTTCTACCACTCTAACACCCAATTGTTAAGCCACGGTTAAGTCTGTGTTAAGCCGATGTTAAACTTTTCAAAACCGGCAAATAGAAAGAAAAACAACTCCCACGGCCCAACTCGCTCTCCACGTCCACTTTCCCGCCGTGCGCCTCCACTATGTGCTTCACGATGGCCAGGCCCAGTCCCATTCCCCCTGAAAGCCTCGAGCGTGCTTTCTCCACCCTGTAAAAACGCTCGAATATACGCGGCAGGCTGTCCGCGGGGATGCCGGTACCGGTGTCTTCCACGTCCACCTTCAGCCATCCCGGCGAAGTAACGGCCCTTATGCAGACTTCTCCTTGAGGCGTAAATTTTAGCGCGTTGTCAATAAGGTTCGTAAACACCTGGCTGATGAGTTCCGGGTCCCCGTGGACCGGGGGCAGCCCTGTCGGAAGGTCGACCGAAAGCGCGACGCCCTGCTCCCGTGCCCGCGTCTCGAAAACCGGAATCACCCGCGCCACTACCTCAGCGATGTTGACATCTCTGCGCGTGATTGCGGTCCTGCGGTCTTCCAGGCGGGAGAGGTTTAAAATGTCCTCGACCAGCCTCTCCAGGCGTTTGGTCTCGGATTCGATAATACCGAGGAATTCCGCCGCGGTTGCCGGGTCTTTCACGGCGCCGTTGCGCAGGGTTTCCACGAAGCCCCGGATCGCCGTCAGCGGCGTCCGGAGTTCGTGTGAAACGTTGGCCACGAACTCGCTCCGGAGTTGCTCAAGGCGCCTCTGTTCCGTGACGTCCCGTAAAACTACCACTACGCCGGCCCCCTCCGGGGTTTGAATGGGCGTAAGCCGGGCGGTAAAGGTGCGGGGCTGGGGAATGAGGAATTTCAGTTCCTGTCTGACCGGCACCCCCGTATTGAGAACGCGGCACACCAACTGTTCCAGTTCGTGATGCCGGACCACTTCAAGGATGTTTTTGCCGCAAGCGTCCTCGGGACGTATGCCGAATAAACGCTCGAGCGCCGCATTCGTCAGCAGAACCTTGCACGACGAATCCAGCGCCATCACGGCTTCGTTGAGACTTGCCAGGATGGTTTCCATGCGCGCCTTTTCCGTTCGCAGGGCGTCGAACGTCTGTTTCAAGCGCGGGGCCAGGAGGTTCACGCTTAAGGTAAGACCCCCGAAATCGTCGGTACGCGCCAGGTCCTTGGTTTCTTCAAACTGGGTCAGATCGCGCGCCACCACAATCAGGGCCTTCAAAGGTTCGGCAACGGAACGGCTGACTATCCGCCCGCCCACCACAGCCACGAGTGCACAGCCTGTCAGGACCGTCCAAAACCCTGCATTACCGGAAAGGATAAGTAGGCCCAAACCCGAGCATGCGATGAAAACAAAAAAGAACGCGGCGTAGATTCTTCTACGAATTGTCTTTTCCATTCAACTGCTCCCGAAAACGATATCCCGCTCCCCGCACTGTTTCAATCACGCGGGGGGCGGCTGGTAACTGTTCAAGTTTGTGCCGGATATACCGGATGTGTACGTCAACCGTCCGGGAACCGCCGGGAAAATCAAACCCCCAAATCCGGTCGAGCAGGTACTCGCGGGAGAAAACCCGCCCCGGATGGCCGGCCAGGAAATAAAGCAGCTCAAACTCCTTCGGTGTCAGGTCCTGGTGCGCCTCACCCCAGGAGACCGTCAGGCGTTCCCGGTCGATAACCAGTTGGCCGTGAACCAGCCTGTTTTTATCCGCCACGGGCGCCTGACGCCGGAGGTGGGCGCGCACCCGCGCGACCAGTTCCCGCGGGCTGAAAGGTTTCGTCACGTAATCATCCGCCCCTGTATCCAGCCCCGTAACCTTGTCTGCCTCACCCACGCGGGCGCTCAGCATGATAACCGGGATACCCCGGCACTTTCCATCCGCACGCAATGCCTGGCAAAACGTCAACCCGTCCATTTCCGGAAGCATTACGTCCAAAATAACCAGGTCAGGTTTCCTGGTACGGGTAATTTGTAGGGCCCTGGATCCGTCGGCGGCGGTCAGGACCTCAAAACCTTCTTGCTCAAGGGTGAAACGAAGCAGTCTGCGGATGTGTTCCTCATCGTCGACAACCAAAATCAGCGCCACGGTTAAACCCCTTCCGAACGCAGCATCACTACGGCCGCCATCCTGCCGGTCTCTCCCCCGTCCCGCCGGTGGGAAAACATCAGTTCCCGGTTGCAAGCGGTGCACATCTTTATAACCGTAATACGCTCGGGTCTGACGCCCGCACCGAGAAGAATCTGCCGGTTGGCCTCCCAGAGGTCGACGAACCACTTGCCGCTTTTCTTGGCGCCAACCGTCGGGCCCCAGCGGGTAAACCTGGCCGCCACGGAATGGTCTACTTCGTAGCAGCAGGGTCCGATAGCCGGGCCAATGGACACCAGACATTCCGGTGGATGCGTACCGAACGCTTCTGTCATTTTTTCCAGTGCTTTTCTGGCAATCTCCTGCAAGGTGCCCCGCCAGCCCGCATGCGCAAGCGCAATCGCCCTGTTTTCGGGATCGGCGAACACCACCGGCACGCAGTCCGCGAAGTAAGCCACCAGCGGCAAACCTGGCGTGCCGGTTATCAGCCCGTCGGTTGCGGGAAGCGCCGTTTGCAGCCCAAGCGCCCCCGCGCCGGCCTCGCCCAGCGTCACCACAGCGACCTTGTCGCCGTGGACCTGCCGGCCGCAAACCATCCGCTGCGGGTCATAACCGAGCGCCCCGGCGAGCCGTCTCCGGTTTTCCACTACCCGTTCGGGCCTGTCGCCGACGGCGAAACTGAGGTTCAACGAAGTATAAGCACCCTCGCTCACACCCCCCAGACGCGTCGAGAAGGCATGTGCCATCCACGGAAGGTCGAAAGCCTCCGCTTGCACCAGGCGCAGCCCACTATAATTTTTAGTAGAAAAGGCAGAACTAATGATTTACTCACCATTCCCGCATAAATCGATTGAGAAGCTCGGACGGGCGAAGCGGTTGAACGCTTGCCCTTGCCTTATATTATACAGCACCGTGCCTTGCCGCGCCGCCCGGTTCCGGCCGCCGGCATGAACCCGCTACTTCCTGCCATTAAAAACCGCTTCCAGCCGGTGGACTATTTCGGCTGTCTCCGCCGGGTCGGCCGCCCGCAAAGTCTCCTGGATTCGGTCGCCGAGCCGCCGGTAAGCATCCCAGAGCGCTTCTGCCCGGACGTCCGCAACCAGTGTCCAGGACGAAGCAAAATCGGGCACCACGGCTTTTATACCAAGTCCGCTCTCGATCCTGCCCCGCAGGAATTCCGCGGCATCCGGCTCGCCGTGCACAACGAAAACCTGCCTCGGCTTATGCGTAATTCCACTCAACCAGTTGATTAACGCCGGCTGGTCGGCATGGGCGGAGTAGCCTGAAAGCTCTACGATCTCGGCCCTGACGGCGATCTCTTCGCCAAAAATGGTAACGCTTCGCTCGCCGTCCAGGATGCGCCGGCCGAGCGTCCCTACCGGTTGGAACCCGACGAACACCACGGCGGACTCCGGACGCCAGAGGTTGTGTTTCAGGTGGTGGCGGATCCGCCCGGCCTCACACATACCGCTCGCGGAAATGATGACCAGGCTCTGCGGGCTCTCGTTGAGCGCGCGTGACTCCTCGGTAGTGACCGAAAAATGAACGAAATCCGAATTTAATGGGTCCAGGCCCGCCCTGATCAGTGACTGCGTTTCCTGGTCGTACAATTCCCTGTGGCGGTTGAAAATACTGGTTACCGCAGAGGCCAGAGGGCTGTCTATGTACACCTTGACGGGCGGCAGTCCACCCGCGTGGTTAAGCTCGCTCAGATCGTAAAGCAGGTCCTGTGTCCGCTCCACCGCAAAGGCCGGTATGATCACGTTGCCGCCCCTGTTATATGCGCGCCATATTACCTCGCGGAGTACCGACAGCTCGTTCTCTTCGGGGTGAAGCCTGTTCCCGTATGTGGACTCCATGATTACGTAATCGGCCGCGTCAACCGTAACGGGATCTTTCAAAAACCTCTGCCCCTTACGGCCGACGTCACCTGAAAATAGGACACGGAGCGGCACGCTGCCTTCGTTGACGGTCAACAGAATCATTGAAGCACCCAGGATGTGGCCGGCGTTGAGAAAGGTAGCGGTGACCCCGGGTGAAAGGGAGACCGGCGTTTCGTAACCGACTCCCTCGAGAAATTGAAGGCTTCTGGCCGCGTCCGCAACGGTATAAAGCGGGGCCAGCGGGGGCTTCCCCGCGCGCTTGCCTTTCCGGTTTTTCTGCTCCGTCTCCATCTCCTGGATGTGGGCCGCGTCGGGCAAAAGCACCCCCAGGAGATCAACGGACGCCTCCGTCGCCAGGATCTTCCCCCTGAAGCCTTCCCTGCAAAGACGCGGGATAAGCCCCGAATGGTCGATATGCGCATGAGTCAGCAGCAAGAAATCGATGGCGGCGGGTAGGAAAGGGAAAGGTTTGAAGTTTCGTTCCCGGACCTCGGGCGGCCCCTGGAAGAGGCCGCAGTCGACAAGCACGCGCATGCCCGAAACCTCCGCCAGGAAGCAAGAGCCCGTTACCGTCCGGGCCGCACCGTAAAAGCTCAACCGCATGCTTTCTCTCTCCTCCAAAAAAATAGTACTTCTTTCGATGGACGCGGCGATAAGCTTCGCATTATTGCGTCAGGCTCGCCGGCCGGGTCCTCACGTATTTCCGGTATACGCTCCGGCCCGTCCGCCTGCGCCTTCCTTGTACTGCTCGCTTCTCACCGCGTTTTGTTTATGTTACACTACTGCATTTAAGTAAGACGCTTACGGGTCCCTATTTTCATCCCCGGTGGCGACGATTAATCGTCTGAGGGACTCCTCCAATTCGTGGTTGCATCCCTACAGGCTAAATTTATTCGCTGCCGTTGGCGCAAATCCTGTCGAACGACCAAATCGGATCCAACTCATTTCCTTGACAACCAGGTGGGTTTTCCTTAAGCTTTTATTTGATACCTGGATAACGAACCAGAGGGAGATAAAAATATGCCCATCTACGAGTTCCGCTGCAAGTCATGCGGCGAGCGTTTTGAGAAACTATGCCCGTTGGGCGAAACCGGAGAAAACATCTCCTGTCCCGCGTGCGGAGCACCCAAACCCGATAAACTCATCTCCTTTTTTGCCACCCGGGGCGTTGAGGGAGGGCAGGGCGCCGCCTGCGCCACCTGCAAGACGACCACAAGCTGCGCCACCTGACACTGACCGCAGAGGCCGGGTCCGGCCTTTAACCAAAGCGGCTACAGCCGAGTCTGTCCGAAGTAAAAACCGGAACCCCTGGTGGGGTTCCTTTTAGTCTTAAGGGATAAGTTCCTTTTGCCCCTTAGCGCGACTGCGCGGCTTCCCGCTCAACGCCGTGCCTTTCGGCCCAGATACGGTCCGCCACATTGCGCCATTCCTCGGCACGCCGGTCGAGGTGGGAAGCGATCGTCCCGGTGAGCACGGATTCGGCTCCCGGATGAGTGGGCCGGGCGCCGGACTCCTTTACAATTTCCCTCAACGCGACGGGAACGTCAATGATCGGGCAGGGCCGCAGGTAATTGTCACTGAACGGCTGCCGCTTCTGGTAGGCGGCAAACAAGGGGTTTTTGAGCACTTCGAGCAGGGTCTTCCCTTTGATGTTATCGGCCGCAAAGTGGACAAAAGCGCAGGGCTCAACGTTCCCGTTGGCCGTGATGTGAAAGTAAAACCTCCCGCCTGCTATGCAGCCGTGCATGAGTTCGCCGTCGTTCCAGAAATCAGCGATTTGAATCGGCTTATGCGTCCTGATGTAAGGAATCCGCTCGGCCAGGTAAGCCCGCTGTTCCGGCGTTACGAGCAAGTCGAGGTCCGGGTCCCTCCCTATTGGGATGTAGTGGAAGCTCCAGCCGTAAACCGCTCCCTTTTCAATGAGAAAATCGATGAACTCGTCGCTGGTAACCTCCTCGACGTTGTGCCTGGTGAGCGTGAGGGAAACACCGAAAATCGCACCCCGTTCCTGCAGAAGGTCCATCACTTTCATGATCCGGTCGAAAACCCCGGGGCCGCGCCGGGCGTCGGTACTCTCCCGCCAACCTTCCAGACTTATGGCCGGTGAGACATTACCGACTTCCACGATGGCGTCGGCCATCCTTTCCGTGATCAGCGTGCCGTTGGTGTACACCATGAACGCCATATCCGGGTGTTTGGCCGCCAGGCGGATGAGGTGCGGGTACTTGAACGGTTCGCCGCCGGACATCGCCGCCCAGTATATACCCAGTTCTTTCGCCTCGGCCATCAGGCGGTCCAGGGTTTCAAAGTCCAACGTGTCGTGTTTGTCGTACATTCCAGCCCAACAACCCTCGCACCGCAGGTTGCAGTCGCTGGTGGGGTCGATTAGAAAGAAGTTCGGGATGTGAACGCCCAACTTCCGCGAATTCTCCTGCTGATGCGGTATCCCAAAAATCATCGCGTTAAAAAACCAGTTGTAAAGGAGCCGCCGCTTAACGTTGGGGTGCGTCCTTTCGAAAAGCCGGTTGATGTACGCCCGTACCACCGGGTTTGTGTCATAACCTTCCGCCAGCGTTACCGCATGCTGCTGGTGATGCTTTTTCCCGGCCAGTATTTTTGCCAGGTTAAAGATTTTAGGGAGGTTTTGCTCGGGGTCCCGGTCGATGTACTCAAGCACCTGCCTGATCACCTGTTCCGCAACGAACTGCCTGGCGTAATCGAAACTCGGAAACACGCTCGACATATACATTACCTCCTTACCGTCGCTCTCTCAGTTAAAAAACCTTCTGCAACAAGAATTCCCGTGCCAAATCTTGTCCCCACTGAATTCCCACCCCCGTAGCCTAAAAATCAAGCTGGCCGCTGAGTCCATCCTTTACAAAACCGGCCAGAAACCGTGCCTCTTCCGCGCTCAACTCTGCAAGCCGGCTTTGCAAACGCGCCACGCACTCCCCTACCGGTCCGGAGAGTACTCCGCGCGTACGGAGCAGGCTGCCGACCGCCGCCCCGGTGAAAAGGCTCAGGCCGTGTTCGGGCTGCCTCGCCCGGACCACCGTTTCCGCCAGAGCCCGGCGTCCGGGCGCACCGATTTCGTGCAGGTGACTGATCAGCACCGCAAGGTCCGTCGCGCTCTTTGCCAGCCGTCCCGGGATTTTCGGGAACTCGTGGGCCAGTTCCGCTATCATTTCTCCCGCGGCCCGCTTTTGATATCTTAAAAGCTCCAGCAGGCGCGTCCGCAGCGCCTTCCATTCCGCCGGGCGGCCTTTCTCGGCCTCCCGGCACTCAGTGAGCTGAGTGCTGGGCCGGTACAGTACCTGGGTCCGCCCTGGTCCTTTCTCCTTCCTGCCCGTTTCGTACACCGCTTCGAGGTATCCGTCCCGCTCTAGCCTGCGGAGAATGTCGTACGCCGTCCACCGGCTCACGCCAATAACCTGGGCCACCACGGAATAGTGTACGGGTCTTCCATCCTCCTGATACATGTTGAGCACCGTTTGGAGAAAAGTTTTCCGGCGTCCCGTTAAAGCCAATGGTCAAGCCTCCCGGCAGTAAAACCCAAAAAACCAAAATTATTACTAAAATATTATTCAGCGCCGGGAGAAAGTGTTCAACTTTCAAAAAAAACAAAGTAGGATTTTTTAAAGGGTTTTACTGAGTGATTGGGCTGTTTTGGAACCGCGGACATCGATTATCCGCTGGTTTCGCGACCCGCGGAAGGGAAGGGTAAGGTCGCGCTCCTCAAGGAGGAAGGGGCCGTCGATAAGAAGGTCCGTTACCGCCAAAAGGTCTCTTACTCCCTCGTCGGGCATGACGAGGAGTTCCTCAAAGGTATAGCCGGTATAAGTAACGATATCCAGCCCTTTGTGCCTCAAGGCTATTCCCAGCATAGCAAACCAAGTCGCCTGCATGAAAGGCTCGCCTCCGGAAAAAGTCACTCCGGAGACTAAAGGGTTGGCCGTTATATCGTTAATGATTTCGAGAAAGGAAATATCATAGCCGCCTGCCGGGTCCCACGTCTCCGGGTTGTGGCAGCCGGGGCAGCGGTGCGGGCAACCCTGCGCGAAAATAACGTACCGCAAACCCGGGCCGTCGACAACGCTTTCTCGCACAACTCCGGCAATCCTAAGGCGGACTTCGTTTTCCGAGCCGCTCACTTTCTACCTCCGAAAGCTTGATTCCCTAACGAAAGAAAAAGGCCCCTGCACGCCAAACAGAAACTTGGTGCAAAGGCCCAGCGGATTTACTGCAGCGTACCCGGCCTGCCGAGATGAACCAACCTGCTCTTCAGCTCCGCGACCTTCGCATCGTTGAAGCGGTCCACCGTGGAAAGGTACCCGGTGATCCGGCGCACCCTCCTGATGGCGGTGGAACCGCACTTCGGACACTCGTCGCCCAGGACGCCGGCAAAACTGCAGCTCTCACAAAAGTCCACCGGGAAGTTTATGCCGACGTAACCCATGTCCTGTTCCGCCATGTACCTGACAATGGCCTCCACCGCTTCCGGGTTTTCGACAGGCGGGGAAGGAAGCTCGACGTAGCTGATGTGTCCGGCGTTGCAGAACTTGTGGTAAGGTCCCTCGATCTCTATCTTCCGGAAACACTCGATCGGAAAGTGCACCGGCACGTGGAAGGAGTTGGTGTAGTAGTCCTTATCGTTCACCCCAGGCACGATCCCGAACTCTCTCCTGTCCGGCTTTATGAACCTGCCCGCCGTTCCTTCCGCGGGTGTGGCCAAAAGGGTGTAATTCAAGTCGTACTTATCGCACGCTTCGTCGATCTTGCGCCGCAGCCAGTTTACGATCTCGATGCCGAGTTCCTGCGCCCCGGCGTCCTGACCGTGGTGCTTTCCCAAAAGCGCCACAAGCGCCTCGGCGAGGCCGATGAACCCCAAAGACAGCGTACCGTGCTTGATCGCCTCGGCAACGCTTTGCTCCGGCTTCAGACCGGCGGCGCCCATGTAAAGGCTCTGTCCCATGACGAACGGGATGTCCTTTACTTTCAGCTTCGCCTGAAGTTCGTAGCGGTGGTAAAGCTGCCTGATCCCGAGTTCGGCTACCGCGTCGAGCAGCGTGAAAAACCTGTTTACGTCGCGCTCGGCCTTAATCGCGATGCGGGGCAAGTTAATGGTGGTAAAGGAAAGGTTGCCCCGGCCCTCGGTCACCTCAGGGCCCCGCCTGTTGGCCATTACCCGCGAACGGCAGCCCATGTAAGAAACCTGATCGCCGTACGGGGCGTTGAAGCTGGCGTCCATGAAGCTGAAGGTGGGGTTCAGCCTTTTAGCGGCCACCCGCACCGCCAGCTGGAAAAGGTCGTGGTTCGGGTCACCCTGGTTGAAGTTGACGCCCTTTTTCACCCTGAAGATGATGTTAGGAAAGATCGGGGCCTCGTTCCGCCCCAGGCCGGCCTCGTAGGCGAGGAGCAGGTTGCGGGTCACCTTCCGGGCGGCCTCACCGGTCTCCGTCCCAAGGTTGATCGATGAAAACGGTACTTGAGCTCCAGCCCGAGAATGCATACTATTGAGATTATATACCAGTGCTTCCATTGACTGGTAAACCTCGTCGTCGGTGGCGTTCTCCACGTAAGGCGCCATGTCGCGGTCGAAGAAGCCGAAGGACTGCCCGCCGAACATGTCGTTCTGCGAGCTTTGCAGGATGATGCAGGCCAGGGCGGTCGCGGAACCCGGCCTTTTGGGCGGCCGGATGTACCCGTGCCCGGTGTTGAACCCTTCCCCGAGGAGCTTCCCCAGGGGGATCTGGATGCAGTTCAGCGTTTTCGCGTAAAAACCCAGGTCGTGGATGTGGATGTCGCCCCTGATGTGCGCCTGGGCGTAGTCTTCGGGGATCAGCCGGCTGAGGTAGTATTTTTTGCTGGCCGCCTCTGCGACCTGAAGCATCTTCGCGGAGGGGGAGTTGGAAACGTTGGCGTTTTCGCGGCTGGTCTCCTCGAGGATCTCCTCCACCGCGTCCATAAGGTCGCTTTTTGCTTCCCTGATCCGGGTGCGCCAGTTGCGGTAAAGGATGTAGGCTTTGGCGGTTCTGGCGTGCCCGGCCTCGATAAGCGCTTTTTCAACGAGGTCCTGGACGTCTTCGACCCCGAAAGGCGTGCCGTTGTACTTTGCCTTGAGCATACCGAGGACTTCGAGCGTAAGCCGCATCGCCGTCTCCCGGTCTTCACCGCCGACGGCGAGCGCCGCTTTGAAGATGGCGTCGGTGATCTTGGAATAATCGAACGGGACCTCCCGCCCGTCACGCTTCCTAATAACCTCAAACAATTATAACCCTACCTCCTCCCAGTCAGTTTTGTCCTCGTTTTCAGTTCGCGCCGAGGACGGGGATAAGGCTACGTCTGCTCTTCTCTCTTTTCGAACAAACCCTTTCCCCTCTCGCGGTCCCCATACATCCTTTCCAGTTCGGCCTTGAAGTCGTGACCGTCGCGGAACTCGCGGTAAACACTGGCGAACCGGACGTACGCCACCTCGTCAAGCCAGCGCAGCTTGTCCACGACCGACTCGCCGATAACGTGAGCGGGTACTTCGGGCTCCAGCCGGTTCCTTAACTCCCGCTCCACCTCGTCCGCGATCCGCTCGAGGTCGTCCCGCTTCACAGGCCTTTTGTGGCAGGCCTTTAGCAACCCTCCCAGCACCTTAGTCCGGTTGAAGATCTCCCGGCGCCCGTCTTTCTTGACGACCACCAGGGGTAATTCGTCAACGCGCTCGAAGGTGGTAAAGCGCTTGCCGCAGTGAGGGCATTCCCGACGGCGTTTGATGGTCGCTCCTTCGTCCGCCGCGCGGGTGTCCACGACGCGGGTATCGGCAAAGGCACAAAAAGGGCAGCGCATAAGCCTCACACAAAATGTAGTATTCGAACCAATTTTATAGCACAATATTTTGGGTTGGCAAACGGCAAAAAGGGGGGAAAAAGGGGTAAATAATTTAACCTTTCTCTTCGGGCAAGTCCAGGCTCGTCCGCATTCAAACTCTTAGATAATTTGTCTTTGGTTGTCGATTGGGATGTCGAAAGAGGTTAGCGCCGGTAAGAATAGCGGGCGTAGTTTTCCGCGTGCGCTTCCACCAGCACGACGTCCATGCCGATTCTGACTATGTTCTCCCAGGGGATGATCAGTTCTTCTTCCTTGCCGAAAAAACCGAGTATCCGGGATGGTCCGGGCAGTACCAAGGCTTGAATCTTACCGTTGTCTGTGTCGATGTCGATGTCTTTTATCAGCCCCAACCGCCGCCCGTCAATAACATTGATCACTTCCCGCATCCGGAGTTCCGAGATCTTGAGCATAGGATTGTCCCCTCCTTTCAAAAACCTATGCCCATCCAGCCGATCTTAGAAGCAAACGCCTTACGTACCGTGGCTCAGTAACCGGACGGTGTCCGCTGAAAACAAAATCCCGGCTGGAAGCCGGGCTTGTTGTCCGCTGGACCTCGACCCGCGGTTTTATTGCGTTTTCTTGTTCTTCGGCGCTTCCTTCGGCGACTGCACCACCTGGTCGAGCGGAAGGCCCAGGTGTCTGCGCGCAACCTCCCAGAGCCGTGAACGGAATTGCACCCGCTGCTCGCCCGCGCTTCTGGCCAGGGCCGCAACGCTGTCCTCGGACGCCTCTACGCTCACCATGCAAAGCGGCGGGAAAAGCACGCACCACCAGTTATGCCCCCTGCCCGAACCCAGCACCACCCGGACGGCTTCATACTCCCCGGCCGGCAGGGTGAGATCACCGTATGTGCGTTCGGGAAAGTCGAAGCGCCCGTGGTAGACGCTGACGCCGTAATCCGCACCGGCAAGTGCGACCTCCTGCGCGGCGGCCTGCTTGATCCGCCAAAGGTTGTTGTCTACCAGCCTGCGGGCGACCCGCACGTTTTTAACCTGCTTAAACTCCGGCGCCATCGCCCTGACGACCGCCCGGCGGACGCGGTGCTTCAGCACCTGGTCCCCCGCCGTATCGCTGTTCGGTACGATGTGGAGCCGGATCAGGTTGTCGGCATTGTAGGACTCGACCGCGCGCTCGTGGACGAGTGCCCCTGCGGCCAGCCCGCCGCAGATAAGACCCGCGATAACTATGCCCAATAAACGTCGTTTCATCTCATTTCATTTCCTTTCCTTCCCTACCCATATCACATGAACTTGCGCATGTGGCCGAGCGCCGCCTTCTCGAGGCGCGAGACCTGCGCTTGCGAAATCCCTATCTCCTCCGCCACTTCCATCTGCGTCTTGCCTTCGAAAAACCGCATGGTCAGAATCAGCTTTTCCCGGTCGCTGAGTCTCCTGAGCGCGTCCCGGATACCGATCACCTCGAGCCAGTTCGTGTCCTGGTTGCGTTCGTCCCCGATCTGGTCCATTACGAAGATCGGGTCGCCGCCGTCGTGGTAAATCGGCTCGAACAGGGATACCGGCTCCTGGATGGCGTCCAGGGCCAGCACCACTTCTTCCCGCGGGACTTTGAGTTCATCGGCGATTTCGTTCACCGTAGGCTCCCGCGCGTTTTTGCTCGCCAGGGCGTCGCGCACCTGGAGCGCCTTGTAGGCCACGTCCCGGAGCGACCGGGACACTCTGATGGCGTTGTTGTCGCGCAGGTACCGCCGGATCTCGCCGATGATCATCGGCACCGCGTACGTCGAAAACTTTACATTCTGCTTCAGGTCAAAATTGTCGATTGCCTTTATCAAGCCGATACAGCC
The DNA here is from genome assembly GCA_003604985.1 of Ammonifex sp. Classification (GTDB taxonomy): domain Bacteria; phylum Bacillota; class Desulfotomaculia; order Desulfotomaculales; family Ammonificaceae; genus SURF-55. The sequence continues at coordinate 26,493 of QZIW01000025.1, read as the reverse complement.
GACCTGAAAAAGGTCATCCACGAATTCCCCCCTGTTGGTAAAGCGCTGGATAACACTCAGCACCAGCCGGAGGTTCCCGTTTATCAACTCGGTCCGGGCGTTTTGGTCGCCGCTTTCGATCGCCTCGAAGAGTTTCCTCATCTGGGCCGCGGTCAAAACCGGAAGCTTGGCTGTGTTCACACCACAAATTTCGACCTTGTTGATAACCTGCTCCGCCCCCTTCGCATCCCTTTTTTTTATGCGACTCTTCGATTGTCATTATTGCCGCGGCCATTTTTGTTTATACTTTAAAATTAATTGAAAAACAAAAAACGCCGATTTTCGGCGGGCACAGAAGTTTTTGTAAAAACAAGATTATGGGTGGGAGTTGATGGAAATTCAATCGGCCTCCAACCGTTGTTCCAGTTGTCAGGCAGCGGACGGCAAATCGTTACGACACTGCCGCTTATTTTTGCTATACTCATAATGCCGAGCCCGCATTAGATAGGGCTAAATCGCTAACAAACCGGAAGGTCTACGGATTAATGGCCAATAACACGGCAATACTCACGAAAACCTATAGCTTCTTTTTCCGGCGCTGGTCGTGCGAGGGCGGGTACAGGGAGTTTTTGATCATCGCGGTTCCCCTCATCCTGGCCACCGGGATGTGGTCTGTGCAGCAGTTCGTCGACCGAATGTTCCTGACGTGGCACTCCCCGGAGGCCGTTGCCGCCGCTATGCCGGCCGGGATGCTTAACTTTACGATCGTTTGCATGTTTCTAGGCACTGTGACTTACGTGGATACGTTCGTCGCCCAGTACTACGGGGCGGAAAGGCACAAAATGATCGGCCCCACCGTTTGGCAGGGCGTATACATTTCGCTGGTCGGCGGCCTGGTTCTGCTAGCCGTCGCGCCCTTCTCGCGCCGGATTTTTGAACTGATCGGGCACGAGGCGGCAATCCTTCAAAACGAGGTCGTTTACTTCAAGATACTTTGCCTGGGCTCTTTCCCGGCGCTCGCGACCGCCGCGCTATCGGCGTTTTACGCCGGCCGGGGAAAAACCTGGACGCTGATGTGGGTAAACATTGCCGGAACGGCGGTAAATGTGGTCCTCGACTACTGCCTGATTTTCGGCCGCTGGGGGTTCCCCGGTTGGGGCATCAAGGGGGCCGCTGTGGCCACCGTCCTTTCCGGGTGTTTCACTTTTATGTTGCTGCTCTTGCTGATTTCAAACAGGGCTTACAAAAAGAGGTACTGCAGTCTGAAATGGCAGGTGAACTGGCCGCTGCTTGGGCGGATACTCCGGTTCGGCCTTCCTAACGGGGTAAACTTCCTGGTGGACATCGCCGGGTTCACCGGGTTCATTCTGATTATGGGCTCCCTGGGGACCACAAGCCTCGCCGCCACGAACATCGCCTTCAACATCAACACCGTTGCGTTCATGCCCATGCTGGGTTGCGCCATCGCCGTCTCGGTGCTGGTGGGGCAGTACCTTGGGAGGGAACGCCCCGAGATTGCCGCGCGGAGCACGTATTCCGGGTTTCACGTGACCTTCTGCTACATGGCCGCGATTTCACTGCTGTACGTGTTCGCGCCCTCCATCTTCATCCTGCCTTTTGCCGCCAACGCCGACCCGGAAAGCTTCGAGGCCATCCGGAGTCTCGTGGTCGTCCTGCTGCGTTTTGTCGCGGTGTATTCGCTGTTCGATACCATGAACCTGATTTTCGCCTCGGCCGTCAAGGGCGCCGGCGATACCCACTTCGTGATGCGTATGATGGTCGTCCTGTCGCTGGCCGGTCTCGTCGCTCCCAGCTACGTGGCCATTGTCCTGCTCCACAAGGGGCTCTATGCCGGCTGGTACATCGCGTCGGCTTATATCGTCGTCCTCGGCCTGGCCTTTCTCTTCCGGTTCCTCGGCGGCAAATGGAAGTCCATGCGGGTTATTGAGCCCAGCGCGCCGCTGCCTTTGTAGCAGACAGAACCGTTGAAAACTTGCTGAATTGGTTAAGACACCGTCTCATGCCGAGCCTTTCAGCCGTTCCCCGGGTCTTTTCCGGCGGAGCCACAGTCGCTGCGGAGAATTTGATGCGAGCGGAAGTTTTTCGCCGGGGGCCAAGGTCCCGGTATCGGGGAACAGGCTGTCGTCCCCCAATCTGGATACAAGTGCGGCGGTGCCGGCGCCGAACATCACGTGGTCGATGAAGCTCAAAATGTGCGTTAGAGGCTTTCTACTCATCACTTTGAGTCCCAGCCTGCCGGCCAAACCCCAGATGAAGATCCATTCCACCGCGCCAAAGAATGCGCCTTTCATCACCGCCCTGTCACGGCCCGATAGCGAGAGGAGATAAGCGATTATCACTCCCGAAACACCAACTACGGTGTTGTTTACAAGCGCGGCTATGATTTTGCTTCCCGTGGAATGCGACATCGCCGCGGTCCGCGGCAAGAGAACACTTGAAGCGGTCTGGCTGTACCGCTCGTCCGTCAGACCCTTATGATATTCCAGGGCGTTAAACATTTTGGGCGGGACACCCGCAAGCAATCCGCATAATGCTCCCAGGGTGATGCGGTCCGTGAACTTTCTCATTGCGCTCAACACCTTCAAAGTAGCTATCTATAAGCTTCCCCCCGTTAATTCAAATATTGCTGGAAAAAGGCGGGATGGTTTATCCGCTCCTCAGTATTCCTGAGTAATTCGATAAAAAAGGATAACCACAGTCGAAGTAGAAGATTAACAATCGTGGATTCTCTTGGAGGACTACGATGATCGAGAAAGCCTTCGACATTCCTTTCATCGCGGATCTGGCTCTTCACGAAAAGCAAATTCAACAGAATTACCGCCCTATTATCGCTGTGCATAAATGGTTTGCCAGACGCCCCGGCACTTTATTCCGCGGACTTCTGCTCTCCGAATTTACCAAAGGCAACCTGAGGGAAACGTTTTACCAAGCCCACAATCTTAGGGGAGTAAAAATAGCCGATCCTTTTATGGGTGGCGGAACACCCCTCATTGAAGCCAATCGCATAGGCTGCGATGTAATCGGTTACGACATCAATCCGATGGCCTATTGGATTGTCCGCCAGGAAATTGAACATCTTGATCTGAAGGCCTACCGCGAAGCAGCGTCCCGACTCCACGAATGTCTGGAGAAAAAAGTTGGGCTTTATTATCGGACGAAGTGCATGAAGTGCGGTTCTGCGGATACCCATGTCAAATACTTCATCTGGGTTAAAACACAGGGTTGCAACGGGTGCGGCGAGACCTTTGATCTATTTCCCGGTTACCTGCTCGCGGGCAACACGCGCCACCCAAAAAATGTTGTCGTGTGCGCCGCTTGCGGCGAATTGAACGAAGTGGAAGACCGGAAGAACCCCGGGACATGCCATAACTGCACGGTTTCTTTAAAGCTTACTGGACCCGCGAGTCGCAACCGTTGCGCTTGCCCTCGTTGCGGCATAACCAACCATTACCCGGACGCTTCTAACGGCGCACCCCAACACCGCATGGTCGCGATTGAATATTATTGCCCCATCTGTAAGCCCCGCCACCGCGGCCGGTTTTTCAAGAAACCGAGTGAGGAAGATTTGGCAAAATACTCCGCCGCCGCCGCGGCTTGGGCTCTGTTGCGTCCTAACTTTGTACCTGACGACGAAATACCTCCCGGTGACGAAACCGACCGCCTTCACCGTTGGGGGTATCGACACTACCGGGAGATGTTCAACGAACGCCAGTTACTGGGGCTGGAATTAAGTTGTCAGGTTATAGCCGAGCATCCCGATGAACCAGTCCGTAATGCGTTGGCGACAAACCTTTCCGACCTGCTTCGTTACCAAAACATGCTCTGCCGCTACGATACGATGGCCCTGAAGTCGCTCGACATATTCTCTGTCCATGGTTTCCCGGTCGGCCTGGTGCAGTGTGAATCAAATTTGCTCGGCATCACCGATGGCACAAGGGGCCTGAATGTGGGCAGTGGCGGCTGGCTCAACATTGTTGAAAAGTATGCTCGCGCCAAAGCTTACTGTGAAAACCCCTTCGAAGTCCGTCATCAAGGCGGGCGTAAAGTACAGGTGCCCATTATAGGCGAGTGGATCGGTCAGCAGCGCAAGGTCTCTGGTCAAACGGAAAAGAGAGAAGTTAAGCTATACTGTGGTAGTTCCACTTTTTCCAACTTACCCCCCGCTTCCCTTGATGCGGTATTAACCGATCCGCCCTACTTTGCTAATGTCCAGTATGCCGAATTAATGGACTTCTGTTACGTTTGGTTGCGCAGGCTGGCTATTGAAGCTTACGGGTGTTTCGACAAGCCTTCCGCGAGGGACGAAAACGAACTTACCGGCAACACTACATTGGAGCGCGGACTTGATAATTTCACCGAGGGTCTGGCCGCCGTGTTTATCAAGATGGCCCGCGCCCTCAAACCGGGAGCGCCGCTTGTATTCACATATCACCACAATACAATAGAAGCGTATTTACCCATCACAGTGGCCATTCTCGATGCAGGGCTGACTTGTTCCGCCTCAATCCCGTGCCCGTCGGAGATGAGCGCATCCATCCACATCAACGGGACAGGTTCATCGGTGGTGGATACCGTTTTTGTATGCCGGTTGACCGGCTCTATCCCCAGACACATGATTGTCTCGAAGCCCGAGGAGATCGCCGGACTTGTTCAGAAGGACTTGGATTACCTCCGGGCCGGGAACCTCAAACCGGCACGCGGCGACATCCGCTGCATCGCCTATGGACATCTGGTTCGTTTGGCCATCTGGAACCTGCGGAAAGGCTGGAAAATTAATCTGCCAACGTTACAAAAGCAGAAACTCGCTGCGCGAGCTATAGAAAGGCTGGGGGGTTGGGCCGGCGTAGAGCAGCATCTTTCTGAAGACTTGTCACTTGCCCCCCGGCAGCAAAACTGGGTGGCCCGCGAAGAGCAAGCAGTTTACGGAGAAAAAACGGATGAAATACCCTTTTGAAGTGGCTTTTCCTGAAGTACAAACTAACCTGGACCCATTTGTCACGGCCATATTCTCCTGCCTTGAATCAGAGTTTCTTGTTCTGCCAAAAGGCGATGGGTTTATAGATTACCCTGTATTTGAGCAAGGATACGAATCCTTAAAACAAGCAACAAACGGATTTAGAAATACTAACATAGGGTCAGTAATTAATGCTGTCTTTGAAACCCCGATGGTCCTGATCGTCCTTCGGACCATGCTTGGATTTACCCCGCCGGAATGGGCTTACATCGCAACGCAACGTACAGGTATAGATGTGAGTCAAGGATTTATTCGCTCATTGGACCGCGGCATTCGCATGGCGCCCTTTGTCCCGTTGCGCCACAGTGACGTTACACTGAAGCGGGTAAAGGCCCTGGTAGAGACAGCCTGTCAACTACTCGTTTCAACGGTTCCCGAGGTCGGAGCGGAAAAGATCCATCGCCTGGATAAGGCTGACACCCGTAACGGCTCCGACTCCATCAGAGCAGTATCAGGTATGGGGGTACCTTATGCAATGCTCCTTTACGAGCGCTTTTTGGGGCGACCTTTTGCCGGGCACAGGGACTCCGTATCAGAACTGGTCGGTAACAGCCTGGAATCGGCCGTCGAGGATGTACTTGTCAAGGCGGGCATCAGTTACAGAAAAACTAAGCGGGCGGAGCGCATCTCCGGGTTTGACCAGGCGCCCGACTTCATCATCCCGAGCGAGTTCAACCCACAGATTATCATCGAGGCCAAGCTGACTGAAGACGACGGCACGGCCCGTGACAAAGCAACCCGCATCCAGCACCTTGCCGAACTTAGCCTGATAGGACGTCCAAAAGACTCCCCCAAATTTGAGGTTATCGCCTGCATCGCCGGTCGCGGGTTCGGCGTCCGCCGCGAAGACATGAAAAAACTCCTGCTCGCCACACGCGGAAAGGTGTTTACCCTGAAAACGATGGACCGCCTCGTGGAATTCACCCGGTTGAGAGAGTTTAAGACAAAAGAATAGTATCAACGCTTTCCCAACCTTCGTCTTCTGAGTAATCGCCCCCTCCCTCTTCGTGCCGACACGTTTTAAGCAAGTCTTCGCTACCCCATCGCCGATTAGTTTCGAACACCGATTAGTTTCATAATGAAGAAAGTCGATTGATAGCCGGTTTGCTAATGCAACCCGGTGAAGTCTCCGCCCTTATTACCATCCTTTCCTCAGAAAGAGAAGGGGAAAAAACGTCCTTGTGGAAATAATCGAAGCAGGCGTTGGGAAATCGAAACAAGATTTGACACGCCTCGAGCGCTAACCCTTTACTTTAAGAATCTAAACCGTAAAACGCATGGAGAGAATTCTATGAAAAGACTTTTTTGCCTAATATATCTTGCCTCCCAAAAGGTTCTACGTGAGTTCTGACCATCACGGGTTAGCCGGCGTCACAAGGGAGGGAACAGAATATGAACCACACTTTTCTCTTTCAACCAGCCACCTGGACCGCGAAAGGCACGTTCACCGACGCGGACGGGAACACCGTGCCTGTGGACGGCGAGACCACGATTACCCACGAGCCCGAAGTCTGGGTGAACGAAGGGTACATGCGGCTGCTTGACGAAAGCGGCCTTGAGTTGCAGAACAGGTACGAGATCGTGCCTTTCGCGGAGGGCAAGGACTTCACGAGTTGGAAGTCTTTCAACCCCGCGCTGGGAGTGCTGATTGGGGCTTTTTCCATTGTTGACGATTCGATTATTTCCATCTCCGCGTCGGAAGACGGCCAGTATTATGCCTGCGAGTACCTTCTCAAAATCGATGACGGTAATTACAGGGGCAGAGGAGTCCTGTTCAGAAGCGGTGAAAAACTGTCTTCCTGGGCGGTTGACCTGGCTAAAGAAGACTAGTTCAGAACAGTTGAGAGGTCCGCTTTATGGCGAAAGTCGAGTATGTCCAAAGCCCAGGAGCGTTAACGAAACTCTTGCACGCCTGGATATACCACTATAGTCAAACCAGCAAAGGCGTTTGAGTTAATCCTCCGGGAAAGAAACCTGTGGTTTGGTTTCGCTTCCGTATTTCTTTACGGATTTTTGTACGCGATTACCGCAATTTTTCTAATGATCAATAGTTTGCAACCTTCCTTCGAACCCCTTTTGCCGATTAGTAAAGAGAACTACTACTTGGGGCAAATATTGTTCACTATACCAGTGGCATTAGCGGGTTGGGTGCTGCTAGGCCTGGTGATCTGTTTCATCGCGTCCAAACGGTTTACGGCAAGCGGTTTTAAAGATATATTGAGTGTACTTGGGTTCTCGTTATACGTGCCTTGTTTGCTGGTAAAGTGGATCCCCGAAACGTCGGTCGCGTTTTTTTTATCCCGATGCCTGGGCGGTTGGAGCGCAGATCAATCCTTTCTGGAAGTGGTTTCGGGGCACTTACGTTTGGGTGGGCTTTGCCTGGGCGTTCGTTTTTACTGCATTCGCCGTCCGGAAAGCGGCAAATGCCTCCTGGTTGAGAAGCGGTATTGCCGCTTTAGTGGGGATCTTTATCACAATGTGTTTCTTTGCAGCTTTCTTGCGTTAGATGACATGGTCCAGGGCGCACTTAGAAGGGATTGCGCATGAGTAAAATAGACGGTTACCGCGCCGCGCTCAGGCAGTAGCGGCCGCGCCGGAGAAGGGCAAAAAGCTGATGGAGAAGTGGGCGGCCTGTGAAGATAAAGATGTCCGCTGGATTATGGAAGAAAACCTCAAAAAACCCGGCTCCTAAAAATGGACGCCGCGTGGGTGAAAGCGATGGAGAGAGTGTAGAGGGATTTGGAAATGGATTTTAGGATCAGGAAATTAAGCGAAGGGGACCGGACTGCGGTAGTAGACATCTTTAATCATTTTGTTGAATACAGTTTTGCGGCTTACCCGGCGAAAAAAGTCGGCTACGGCTTCTTTGAGTACCTCAAAGAAACGGCGCGCGGAGATTCATTTTACGTCATAGAGTCACCGGAAGCACAAGTAATCGGTTTCGGGCTTCTGAGAAAATACCACGGCGGGAGCATATTCCACAGGGCCGCGGAACTGGCCTACTTCATCATGCCGGCTTACGGCAATAGAGGTCTGGGAACTAAACTGTTAACGGCCTTGCTTTCGGACGCAACTAAAATGGGCGTGGAAACGGTTCTCGCAAGCATTTCCTCCCTTAACGCAGCGAGCCTCAATTTCCACCGGAAAAACGGATTTGCTGAGTGCGGGCGCTTTAAGCGCGTGGGTAAAAAGAACGGCAGAGACTTTGATGTAATCTGGATGCAAAGATTTATTTAATAAAGTTGTGGAGCGTCTTCTTTGTGAGGGTGGTTTGAGCGTGAAACAAAAACGAATTGTCCTAAAAGAACTGCGGCAAATTCCCGGTGTTTGGCGAGAAAATCGGGGAAGACCTTTGGGATCTGGGATTCCGGTCCGTCCGGGAGCTGAAAAAAAAAGAAGACCCGGAGGAACTTTACCTCCGGCTCTGTGACCTTAAAGGTATGCGGGTTGACCGCTGCATGCTGTACGTTTTCCGCTGTGCGGTATACTACTCGTCCAACGAAACGCACGACCAGGAACTGCTCAAGTGGTGGAACTGGAAGGACGAAGAATGAGGCCTGGCCGGGACTCTGATCCGGGTGGTTGTGCCGGAGACGACCCACGATTGAACTCCCCCACCCCGGCGAATACACAATCTCCCACGAGTACCGGAGCTTGTTGGACGGCCGGGCTTATTTCACCGGAGACGACCTGCCGGCCTGACGTGCAGACTCAGATCCAAACAGACCGGCGAAGAGGTGAAAAGGCTAAAAATTGCAGGAGAGCGGTCCGCCGGGCGGCGTCCGTTACAAGATCATCAGGTAAACCCGTGGTACCGATCGCTTGCGCGAGATGGTGGCACCTTTCGTTCCAATTCCCTTCTTTCGTGTTATTTCTTAACGAGCCATTTCAAGTTATAATAGACCTGTCCCGTTCCTCCGGGAAACGTAAAATACTAATTGTGCGGGGAAAACCGAATGACTACTAAAACCGCTTTGGAGCTTCTGATTAAGACAGCCCTTCTTTCGTTCCACCTAGTGATGTTTAATTCGCTGGCGGCTAAGCTGACCGGCTTGACCGGCGCGGCACAGGGCCATGGCGCGGCCGGTACCCTGGTGATGACGGTAGTTGGCGCGGTTTTATCCACGGTCGTCCTCAGCTATACGGTCATTCGTTCAAGGTGGTCGGGCTGGCGGTTGATGGTGACGGTGTTTATCGTGTTTTACGGGATAACCACATTCCTGTCCCAAATTGAAAGCGTGGTCTTTCTCAAGCACCTGGTAAACATCATCCCTGCGGAAATGATCCCCAAGTTGTTCGCTCAAGGGGCCATCGTCGCCGCCCTTTTTGCACCGATGCTCGTCTTATTCTGGAGAAAAAAGAAGGGGCCCGAGACCCACGAACCCAACAGGCGGCTGATTATGCCCCTGAAAGAATGGGCCTGGAAGCTGTTGTTGGTGGCCGTCATCTACATAGCCGTTTACACTTCATTCGGCGCCTTTGTCTTCTTGCCCCTGGCGGGGGAAGCGTTTCGGGAGTATTACGCCGGTCTCGAAATGCCCTGGTGGATAATCCCCTTTCAGGGATTGAGGGGACTGATTTGGGCGGCTCTCGCCCTCCCGGTAATCCGGATGATGAAGGGCGGGTGGTGGGAGGCCGGGCTGGCGGTGTCTTTGCTGTTCTCGGTCCTGATGGGTTCCCTCCTCCTCGTCCCGACGGAAATAATGCCCGATAAAATCCGGCTGGCCCACCTCGTCGAGGTGTCTTCTTCCAACTTCTTGTTCGGCTGGGTCGTGGTATGGCTGTTCCACCGCCGGCACACGCGCAGTGCCGCTGCTCCGTTAAAAGCAGCCCTGTAGGCACAACGGCGAAAGATAATAAAGGACGTGAAAATAATCCTGGACATCAACCCCCGGGTAGAAGCCCGGGCCTGCGGCAGCGGGCATAAGTAAGAAGAGCAATATACCGTGAAGATATGGGGAGAACAGGAGCTGGTAAAATGTTTAAACGGTTACCCGCCGCTGCCATGATGTTGTTTACTGTCGTCCTGTCCGGGTGCGCTATGTCCCGCGTAAAAGAGACGGATGCAAAAAATGGACGCCCAGGCGGCAAGAATTAAAACGCTGCAGGAGGAGAACGCAAAGCTGAGTGAACGCCTCTCGGAAACCCAGGTGCAATACGAACACCTGAAACAATGGTCCTTTAACGCTCAGAATTACCAGTTGAACGCGGAAGAACTGTGGCACAATTATATTGAGCCCCAAAAGCCGGCGCACAGGGATTTTGCGGCACTCGGCGGTACTGTGGGAGTGGTGTTTCGCGACACCAACCCCAATCCGGCCACCATGGGTGCGGACCGGGTCGCGGTGAAGGGCACGACGTTGTTTTTCACGACCTTTACGCCGAGGGCTTCGAGCCCGTGCTCCCGTACTCGGAAATCCTTGAGGGCGCTGCTCTGGACCCCGCCATAAAGGCACATTGCGGTGAAATCGCCCGGGCCGACGGCATTATCATCGTCCACCCCAACTGGTGGGGTCAACCGCCCGGCAATCATGAAAACATGGGTTGACAGGGTTGTCAGACCCGGAGTCGCATACGAGTTTGTCGAGGGCGACGAAGGTGACGGGGTTCCGGTCGGGCTGCTGAAAGCAAAATGCGCACTGGTGTTCAACACCTCGGACACGCCTGCAGAACGTGAGCTGAAAGTCTTCGGCGACCCGCTCGAGACGCTGTGGAAAAACTGCATTTTGGGTCACCGTCGAGTGGACCGACGAACCCGTGCCCGGTTCGTTTTTCGCTTCCGAGATCTTTCGGGACGTCGCCCACATCCTGGACGAGTGGGCGGTGGCCGATCCCGGCATGCTGAAGTACTTCGGCGGTGAATCGCTGGTCACAAAATCGCACGGCCAGTGCAACATGTCCTATTTCAAAACCCGGTACCAGATTAAGGGCCTTTACCTCCTCGACGAACCCGAAACCACCCTCTCGCCAGAAAACAACTCGAGCTGCCGGCCATACTCAAAGAAACAAGCCTGGACGGCAACGCCCAATTCACCCTGGCCAGTCACTCGCTGTTTCTCCTTGCGCTTCCCGGGGCTACCATTTACAGCTTTGATCACATCCCCGTCAAACACATTGCGTACGAGGAAACTGACTATTATGGGGTTTACAAAGACTTTTTGAATCACCGGGACAAACATTTGGAACGGATTTAGCTAAAACGTAATTTATCCCGGTTCAAACATGAAAAGGCCGGGTAAGCCGGTACGTGCTTTGCCGGCCACAAAATGCCCGCTGTTCTAAGGATCTATTTGGATTGCGCCGAATTCAATGCTGCAGATGCGCGATATCGGTATGATAATCGCCCGCAACTTCTCTTTATCGACAATGTGACCGCAACTGAAAACCTTTAACAACAGGGATTGACCCGACGGCGGCAATAAAACCGCGACATTAATTACCGGGATGAAAAAAATGTCTTTAATGCTATACTCTCGATAGATGTTTCACCCTTGGCCTCAACATCCAGGCCGGGAGTCGAAACAGAAACGCCGGCGGAGTTATTGCAAAAAAAAGTTGTTGGTTTTGTCATACCGGCAACGTCTTCGGTGTCATATAAGTAGCAACAGCATATCCAATCTTCGAAAAGAGGGGTTCAGATGAAATACCGGTACTTGGTGGCGTCTCTACTTGCGTTCTTTGTCTTTGGCTCCGTTTTTGTAGTCCTCAAGGATTACCTTCCCCGCTCCCCCGGTAATGTAACAACCTCGGACAACCACGATGACTCGCCCGCCTCCACCCAAAAAGCCGGTACCCGCCCGGCTAACGAAAGCAAAGAAACTGAAGTCAAGGCTTACAGTGGGCCCCAGCTTCTCCCGGTGGACGAATCCGGCCGGAACCCCGACTTCAAGCAATTCCGCGACAGGCTGATGGTCGCGATCGGAAACAGGAACCTGGATTTCCTGAGACAGCACGTTGACAAAAACATTAGGTACAGTTTCGGGATGAATGACGGTATCAGCGGCTTCTTCGAAGAATGGGGGTTGGACGTCAACCCGTTAAGGTCAGGCCTGTGGGATGAATTGGGCGAGGTCCTGGCACTTGGCGGAACTTTCAGCGCTTACGGCGACAAGGATAAGTCCTCCTTCCGGGCGCCGTACATATTTACGCGTTTTCCCGACCAGTACGACGCCTTTGAATACGTTGCCGTTCTTGACAAAAATGTTGATGTCTATACCGAACCTGATGCCGACTCGAGGGTTTTAACCAGGCTGAACTATAACATCGTAAAACTTGTAAGGCAACCGCAAGAGATGGCCCAGAACGAAGCGGATTCCTGGGTGAAAATCCAGGTTGGGCCGGACTCCGGGTACGTTAAAAGGAAGTTCATCAGGAGCCCCGTAGACTACAGGGCCGAGTTTTCGAAAAAGAACGGCGAATGGATGATGACCCTCTTTGTGGCCGGAGATTGAAAACGGCCTCCCGTTAGCCCTGCTGCAAAAGCAGGCTGCGAATCATTGCGGTCAAAGACGGTGTGCTCGACAATCGGTTCCTCGGCAGGACGCCGGACATAAACGCAGTCCGGGAAATGGAAAAAGCGGGAGTTGACCCGTCTGGGGAAGGCGGAGAGTACCATACGGTGGTGACCAGCGGTCCAATCTTTTCTTCCCCGGTCAGGCTTGAGAAGAAAAAACCCGTGCTGCGGGACGGTTACTGGTTCCTGGAGGTCTCCGTAAGCCTGGTTTAGACCCGGTGATGGGCGCCGGACGAGGGTTTTATTACGGACATCGGCTGCTTTTTAAAAGCAAGCGGTTTCAAGCAAGCCGGTACATCTCTTTCCTCAAACGCTTGATGATCCGCTTTTCCAGGCGCGATATGTACGACTGGGAAATGCCCAACAGGTCCGCGACCTCCTTCTGCGTTTTTTCTTCCCCGCTCTGCAGCCCGAAGCGAAGTTCCATAATGATCCGCTCACGCCCGTTCAGACGTTCCAGCGCAAGGCGGAGCACCTTCCGGTCGACCTCCTCCTCCACCCCCCTGGAAGTGATATCCTCTTCGGTTCCAAGGATGTCGGAAAGGAGCAGTTCGTTGCCGTCCCAGTCCGTGTTCAGGGGCTCGTCGAAGGAAATCTCCTGGCGTATCCTTGTCTGCCGGCGAAGGTGCATCAGGATTTCGTTTTCGATGCACCGCGAAGCGTACGTGGCGAGCTTAACCTTGCGCTCCGGGTTGAAGGTGTTGACCGCCTTAATGAGGCCGATGGTGCCGATCGAAACCAGGTCTTCAACGTTTACGCCGGTGCTTTCGTACTTGCGCGCGATGTATACCACCAGCCTGAGGTTCCTTTCGATGAGCGTATTGCGGACGGAAAAGTCCCCCTCCTCGAGCTTATCTAAGAGGAGCATTTCTTCGTCGACGCTTAGCGGCGGCGGCAGTATTTCCGGGCCGCCCACGTAGTACCCGGGGCGCCGCCAACCCAGCCGGACCAGGCACCGCGCGATGAAAAGCCTTAACCGGAATGTCAGCCTTTCGAACAAATTACATCCCCTCCCTCAATCGGTCGTCAGTCGTCGGACATCGGTCGTCGATAGTAAGAATACAGAAGCCAGAAGTCGAAAGTCACGAGTCCAAAGTCCCGAGTCTAAAGTCCAAAGTCCAAAGATAGAATTCAGGACTGAGGACTTAGAACTTTGAACTTAGAACCTTAAAACGTTGAACCTTGAACGTTGAACGGACCCCAAAGGTCCATCAGCCTAAGCTCAACTTAGAACTTAGAACGTTGATCAGAGAAGCGCTTCAACCAGCCGCGGGTGCAAAAGCGCATTGTACTTGGCCTCCGGACTTAAGCGCTGGCGGTAGATACCGACGACCACCCTGTTGACCCGTACAACCCTCCCCCCGTAGACCACCTCCACCGCGTCCGGTTTGAAACCGACGAGCAGCCCGCCGCTTTTTCCGAGGGAACGGTACGGAATCAGCCGCAGGCGGGTCGCCCATTTCGGGTCTTCGATTTTGGTACCGATAGCTGTGAAATCGGGCTCGAAACTGCTTTCCAGGACCTTCCGAAGTTCAAGCGGCAAAAAGTCGCAGACTGAGTCGTATTCAACTATGACTACCGGACACCGGCTTACCGGGTCGGTAAGCTGGTTGCCGGTATCCAGCAAGGCCTCAAGTTCCACTTTCTTGCCCCCCATCTGGATGGCCAGTGGAACCCGGAAGAAGCCTTCCGCAATCCGCCGGCGGAGAATCCTCCCTTTCTTTCCCAAGACCGCGACAAGTACCAGGGCGGCAACAACCCCCGGCAACACGTACCGGTAACCTGCCACACCATCGGCCCCATGGTCGGCAATCAGGCCGTTGATCCCGTAAACCACGCCGCCCACCGCAAAGGAAACACCGAAGAACAAAGCCCAAACGCCGAGAAACCGCCGCCAGGGTAAGAAGCCGAACGCTACGACCACAACCAGAATGGAAACCAGGAACTTGCCGGACAGATTGTAAAAGTTCCCGGCCTCAGGAAAGAATACGGCAACGAAATAAAGTGACCCAACGAGTGCCGCCGATAGCAGCCGGAGAAAGCGGTAGGGCACCCCGGCCAACTTGGCCGTCAGGTGCAAGACGGCGTAGTTCATGATCAGATTATTTGCCAAAAGCTCATCCAAGTACACAGTATACCCGGCCATGGGGACCCGTCCGTTCTCCAGGAATTTCTAAAAAAGTATGCTCGCAACCCAGGAATTATGAAAGACACCCGGCAAGCTCAAGGGGCGGAAAAAATTAAGCCCTGACTCCAGTTTATCAAGTCAGGGCCGCAAAGTCTGTAAAAATATGGTTATTGTCTTATTTAATTCAGGTCTTGCCCGGTAGTTTACTTAGTAGCTCTGCGGAGCAGAAACATAGGAATGTCAAGGTCCTCGTGCTGGCTGGTGGCTTTAAGGTCAATCTCCGTAGTTTGGCGGAAGATTCGGCTTTCGAAACCGGTTGCGATGACCGTCACCCGGACCTCGTCGTTCAGACTCTCGTCGATGACCGCACCAAAGATGATGTTGGCCTCGGGGTCAACGACTTGAGCGATTATCTGGGCCGCCTCATTAACCTCGAGTAACTTCATTGAAGCGTCACCGGTCATGTTAAGGAGCACGCCCCGCGCGCCTTCGATCGTCGTTTCAAGCAGGGGACTCGAGATGGCCAGCCTCGCGGCCTCCACCGCCCGGCTCTCCCCCCGCGCTACACCGATGCCCATCAGGGCGGAGCCGGCGTCCTTCATTATTGTACGAACGTCAGCAAAATCAAGATTGATCAGCCCCGGCACCGCAATAAGGTCCGAGATGCCTTGCACCCCCTGCCGCAAAACGTCGTCGGCAATGCGGAAGGCTTCCACCATCGAGGTGTTTTTGTCTATAACTTGAAGCAGCCTGTCGTTGGGAATAGTAATTAGGGTATCGACCCGTTCCCGCAACTTGGTAATACCTGTTTCCGCTTGTATCTGTCTTTTCCGTCCTTCAAAGGCAAAGGGCCTGGTCACCACACCCACCGTGAGCGACCCCAACTCCTTGGCCAACTCCGCAATGATGGGTGCTCCCCCTGTTCCGGTGCCGCCGCCCATACCGGCGGTCACGAACACCATATCCGCGCCCTTTATACCCGCAGCTACCTCTTCTCTATTTTCCTCCGCCGCTTTCTCCCCTATTTCAGGGTTCCCGCCTGCACCCAATCCTTTGGTGAGCTTCGCACCGATCTGGATCTTGTTCGGGCTTTGGGACATAGATAATGCCTGCGCGTCAGTATTGATAGCGATAAAATCTACCCCTCTAACCCCCGCGGCAATCATCCTGTTTACGGCGTTGTTTCCACCACCACCGACACCAATTACCTTGATGTTTGCAAATTTCTCCAGATCGATTTCGACGTCAATCACCGTCTTAGCTCCCCTCCTTATTCAGGTAACATGAGAGACTGCTCCAAAAATTATGCCTGGCTTTATATGACCTCGCCGGGCTCACACTTTAGGACCTGGATGGCCGGCTTCACCCGGCGCGGCCTTTTGGCCGTGTGCGGTTGTAGGGCAATCTCCAGGTTTGGGAACATTTCAGGTCCGAGTACAATCCCATTTCTCTGGATATTAAATTATTAAGATTCCACGCCACAGTCGTATTCCCTTTTCCTAAAACGACAATTTTACTTTTTTAATTTATTAGATTTTTTCAGCAGATAGCGCCTGATTATGCCCAAGTTTTGGAACAAACGCACACCAAAAGCAACGATCGCCGCCGTATAAAGTTCAACCCCAAGACGGTCGCCGATAAACACCAGTCCGGCCGCTAACAGGGCGTTGCTGAAAAAACCGCTCAAGAAAATTACGTTGTCAAAGCGTTCTTCCATAGACGCACGCACCCCGCCGAAGACCGAATCCAGGGCCGCAAGCACCGCCAAACCCATGTATTTCCCGTAGGCTTGTGGGAAAACAAGCGGCACTTTAAGCCCGACCGCCACCCCTATTATCAGACCAATTACCGCCAGCCAGACACCGACCCACATTGCGAAGCCCTCCTCGTAGATAACCGAATCTTACCACGGCCGCAACCGGCGGGACCGCAACACTGCGCTTCGGGGGACACCGCGCGGCACGGCCGTTTTCCTTCTGCCGATGGCGCAGCGGCAGGGGCAGGCTAACCTTCCCTTGCCTGCCGTGCAAACTCGAACCTCAAGGACCCTCTATATGCCGGAATGACAATGTGATCCTTATCCTCCACCGTTACCTCCATCCCCCAGTCCCGGAGGGTTTCAACCAGTCCGTTCCTGATTTCGAGGCTGCTCCTGAGCGCGGCGGGCCCTCCTATAGCCAGAATTTCGTACGGCGGGGTAATCTTCTGCGTATTAACGTTTATGACTGAGCCCGCCAAACGCACTTCCGAGGTAGACACAATACGCTGTCTGTTGATACTCATCGCTTCAGCTCCTGCCGCACGCAACTCGTTTATTAGCTTCAAGAGGTCTTCATCGCGGACGGTGAAGATCCCGCTCTGGGCTCCGCGCTCTCCCGGATCGCTAATCCTTACCCTTACACCGGGCCCTTCGACAGGGGCCACACCGGCAATCACCGCCGCGTCTTTTACTTCCGCTCTTAAGATTTCTTCCGCCTGGGTATATCCCATACGCGCACGGGAGAGTTTTCTCTCGAGATCGCCGGCATCAGCCTCCAGTCCGGTCGTCTCTTTTTCCAAAGCCCTGAGTTCCGCAGTCAACTCGCTGGCCCGGTCATACGGTACGGTCGGCTCGGTATTTTGCGTGGTACGGAATTGCAGCGCCAACATCAGGCCCAACACGAGCGCTACCAGACCGATCGTATAACGTTTGGACACCTATTGCCCCCCCCCAACTTCCCTGGCATGCGTGAATACACGGCTTCCTCTGTACGCCGGAATAGTCACCTGGTTCAACCTTTTAACCGAAACCTGTATACCCCAGAACTGCTGGAGGGTGTCAACCACACCACCGCGCATTTTTAAAGCGCTGATCATTGTATCGGGCTCCCCGATAGCTGTGATCACAAACGGCGCGGCAACCCGCCTTACCTTGTTCACTAAAATGGTGGGCCCTATACACCGTACTTCGCTAGTGGAAAGCAACCGCTCCCCGTTGATGGCCATCACCTCGGCGCCGGCGGCACGCAGTTCGTTCAGCACCCGCAACACGTCCTCATCGTGCAACACGTAAAGGTTGGGGTTTTGCCCGGGCTGGAGAGCGGTGTTACTGTCATTCAAACTCACCTCGACCCCGGGCCCGGTGACCGGAATCAAGCCGGCTTCGATGCGGTACTGAATGAGTTTTTCTTTCAGCGGTTTAAGCCCGGCCTGGGTGGTAACCGCATCAAGCTCGTCCCTCAGCCCCGCCACCCGAATCTGGAACTTGTCTCTTTCTTTTCGCGCCGATGCTACCTGGGTAGTGAGACGCTGTACCCTCTGGATCGGAACGGTACGTTCGATGTCACGGGACAACCGAAACTGTACCGCCAGCATCACTCCCAGAAAGAGGGCCACCAGCAGCATTGACAGGTGCATTATCCGCACTCTCGTGTACCCCCTGGCCTGCAAACTTAACCACAGGCCGTTTAGTGACACTCAGGTCAATGTATACCACTTTGCGGTCCTCAACTTCCTTGAGTATGCCGCAAAGCATTTTTCCCTTCTCCGCCAGTTCTTCCGGCCGGCCGAAACAGATTTTCACTCCCTCGGTAGTGTAAGCTTCAACCGACCTTAAAGGAGTAATGTGTATTTCTGCAAGTCCTGAAATGAGGTCCCCATCCAGGGATTTCAAGACCAAAACCGCAGTACGGAATCCTTCCGTTGTTAGATCTCCTCCGGGCAAAGGCGCAATACCAACACCGGTTAAGATGGGAAGGGGATCGGCGGCGTTAACCTTCCGGATGCACACCCCACCTTCATCCAGACCGTAAAAGCCGTCCCTCCCGGAGACTAAGGCCACCGCTTCCCTTTCGGTCAGCATGATCGCCACCCGCGCCGGCAAGCGGCGGGCCAGCCGTACGTCTTTAACGGCAGGAATTGCTTTCACCCGTGCGGCAGCGTCGCGCAGGTTTATCCGAAAAATGTTCTCACCTATAGGAATTCCAGCAGCCTTGGTAATTTCCTCCGGTGTTAGAGATTTATTTCCTGTAACCGTGACCTCGCTTATGTAAAAAAAGGAGGAATTTAACAAAACGAACCCCGTAAACAGAAGCAGTAATAAGATGCAGATTCGTTCAAGGGTATTGCTTTTGGGTTTTTCGGGCTTTCCCACCAAGTGTCGGCCTCGCTTAACTACAATATAACCAGTACCTGTCCACCAATACAATAGAAAAAAAGCCGTCCCTTCGGATAGGAAACGACTGCAATTGCCTTTTTACTGGGGTGCGCTCCCCGAAGTAAACGTTTTGGACAACTAGCTAACCCTTTCAATGGAAGCTCCCAGGGTCTGGTATTTCTCTTCCAGAGCCTCATAACCGCGGTCGATGTGCTCGATATTATCGACCACCGTACTGTTCTCGGCGATTAAACCCGCCAGTACCAACGCCGCCCCTGCACGCAGGTCGGGTGCTTCAACGTGAGCCCCGCTAAGTTTCTCGACGCCCCGAATCACCACGGTCCGGCCTTCGATATAGATATCCACTCCCATCCGGCGGAGTTCGGGAATGTGTTTGAAACGGTTTTCGAAGACAGTCTCCGTGACCACACTGGTACCTTCGGCGACTGCCAGCAACACGCACATCTGTGCCTGGAGGTCCGTAGGAAAGCCGGGGTAGGGCATGGTCCGGATATCCACCGCTTTGATGCCGCCTTCCCGCCAGATCCGGACCGTATCGCCGTGTAATTCAATGCCGACCCCCGCCTCTCGCAGTTTTGCGAGCAAGGGTTCCACGTGTTCCGGGATCACGTTTTGTACGACCACGTCGCCGCCCGAGAGTGCCGCCGCGATGATATGGGTGCCGGCTTCGATCCTGTCGGAGATTACCCGATGGCCTTTCGGCCCGACCAGCGACTTTACCTCGTCGATCCTGATGGTCGGAGTGCCTGCACCGCGGATCCGGCCCCCTGCGCGGTTTAGAAAGTTTTGTAAGTCCACGATCTCGGGCTCCTTGGCCGCGTTCCTGATCACTGTTGTGCCTTCCGCGAAAACAGCAGCCATGATCAGGTTCTCCGTTGCCCCCACGCTCGGAACATCAAGATGAATCTCCGCGCCTTTCAACCGGTTGCTCTTAGCAATGAGATACCCCGACCGCTCCGTTATTTCGGCCCCGAGGGCCCTCAACCCTTTTAAGTGGAGATCAATAGGGCGTGAACCTATATTGCACCCCCCGGGTTGCGAAATTTTGACGTGCCCGAACCGGGCCAAAAGTGGTCCCAAAACCAAACAGGAAGCTCGCATCCGCCGCATTAACTTTTCGGAAATTTCCTCAAGCCTGATCTTTGTAGTGTCTACCAGAATGTTTTCATTCTGCCACCGGCATTCTACTCCCAGCGGCTTCATTACTTCGCACATTACATCTACGTCGTTTAATCGAGGAACTCCTTCGATTACACTTACCCCGTCGCACAGTAAAGTCGCAGCCAAAATTGGAAGTGCAGCATTTTTCGCGCCGCTTACTTTAATCGCTCCCTGCAAGCGGTTTGGACCCTTGATGACAAATCGCATCCAGCCATCCCGCCCCGCTATTGCCAATTACTTTCACCTCGAGTTCTAACTCAATGCCAAACTTATCCCGCACCATTTCTCTTACTCTCCCGATTAGCAGCAGTACGTCTTCCGACTTCGCCTTTCCCGCGTTAATGATGAAATTCGCGTGTTTTTCGGAAACCACCGCGTCTCCAACCCGCAGGCCTTTCGCCCCGGCAAGTTCAATCAAGCGCCCGGCGGCTTCGCCGGGTGGGTTTTTAAAAACACTCCCGGCACTCGGGGAATCCAATGGCTGCGTAACGCGCCTCCGCCTGAGATACTCCTCGCTCCGCCGCCTTATCTCTAAAGGGTCGCACGGCGCCAGCCGGAGTTCGATCTCCACGACTACCGCCTCCAGACGTTGCAGTCTTGAGGTGCGGTAACCGAAGTCGAGGTCGGCGGCGCTCAAAACATGCTCCCGGGCCTGGTAGTCCATGACCGTTACCGTATCCACAACGTCGGCCATCGCAGCGCCGTTGGCCCCCGCGTTCATCGTAACCGCCCCGCCTATGCTGGCCGGTATCCCTACGGCGAACTCGAGTCCCCCCAACCCGGCAGCCTGGGCGATAGCCGTGACGCGCCCCAGTTTTGCTCCGGCTTCCGCAATCAGCTTTTCCTCAACGATGCGCACGTGCCCCAGTGCGTCACCGATTTTGATCACCACCCCCTTTAAACCGTTGTCGCTTACAAGCAGGTTCGAACCGTTCCCGATTACCGTAACCGGCTGGTTGTTCTCCCTGGCAAACTCGAGGAGCAACGCGATATCTTTGCGTGAAGCCGGTTCTATGAACACATCGGCCGGACCGCCGATACGCCAGGTGGTATGATTTCTTAAAGGTTCGTTGTAGAGTATCTTTCCTTCAATCCTGCTCGTAACCCTCTGCGGCAGATAAGACATTGCTGTTTTTCCTCCAAAGACATGCTGCGCAAGCCGTTTAAAGTACGGTCTATTAACATCAGCGGGAAAAATCGAGGACCTCCGTGGACGGACGCGCTTTTCCGGAAACCGATATCCCGTAAGAGGCCGGTCAGAAGCGCTGTGCCATTAGTTTGACCAAATCCTGGCCGACCTTGTAAATGTCGCCGGCCCCCAGGGTCAATACCACATCGCCCGGCCGGACGATGCGCTCCAGGTAAGCGGCACCGCCGTCGCCCGGCAGCCGGAGCGCTTCCTGCCCGTTCCGGGCGATGGCTTCCCGGATCAAGTCGGCGCTGACACCGCTTAGCGGCTTTTCCCCGGCACCATATATTTCGTCGACCACTACCAGGTCGGCCGCGCCAAAAGCCCTTCCGAACTCTTCATACAGCAGGGCCGTTCTGGTGTAGCGGTGCGGCTGGAAGACCGCCACAACCCGTCCCGGATTGAGCTGCCGCGCCGCCTGGATGGTCGCTGTAATTTCGGTCGGATGGTGAGCGTAATCGTCCACAACACAGACACCGGCGGCTTCCCCCAACCTTTCGAAACGACGTTTTACGGGTTTGAAGCAAACCAATCCCTCAGCGGCGTTTTCAAATGTTACCCCGAAATGAAGGCCGACCGCGACCGCGCAGGCCGCATTGAGCAGGTTGTGCCGACCGGGGACGTTCAGTGTCAAGCGCCCTATGAATCTTCCCCGGAAGTACAACCCCCCCGTGGAAACCAGGCCTCTTAACTCCATATCCCTAACCTGAAAGTCCGCTTTCGGTTTTTCCCCATAGGTGACCACCGTTCCTTGTGCCCGACCCGCAATCATTTCATATTTTGGGTCATCGAGGCAGACTACCGTAAGGCCGTTGTCCGGAACTCTGCCCACAAACTCGCGAAAGGCCGCCACCAGGGCATCCATGCCACCGTAGTAGTCCAAGTGGTCGTTCTCGACGTTGGTTACCACCGCCACTTCGGGTGAAAGCAGCAGGAAGGAAGCATCGCTTTCGTCCGCTTCAGTAACGAAATAATCGCTGCGCCCTAAACGGAAGTTCCCTTCTATCGCCGGCCATTCGCCGCCGACCAGAACGGTAGGGTCAAATCCGCCCGCAGACAACACCGTTGCCACCATGGCCGTAGTCGTGGTCTTGCCGTGCGCACCGGCAACCGCAACGCCACGGTAACCGCGCATTACTTCCGCCAGGAGTTCTCCCCTTTTCATCACCGGAATGCTGCGCTTTCGGGCCTCCAGAACCTCTTCATTGTCCGGCTTGATCGCCGTGGAAACAACCACCAGTTCCGCGGCGCCCAGATGGTTTGCGGCGTGTCCCGTGTAAAAAACAGCCCCCATACCTTGTAAACGTTCCGTAACGGGGGAAGGTTTCATGTCTGAACCCGTCACAAGGTGCCCGCGGGACAGGAGAAGCGCGGCCAGACCGCTCATGCCGGCCCCGCCAATACCGATAAAATGAACATTTTTCGGTATTCTAACCATCATTCACCTGTACACTCCTTCCCGCCTTAGCATCCACGGTATTTTATGCAACTTCACAGCAGCCTGTCACCGGGCTTGTCCGCCTGAAGATTGCGGTGAGAAGCCGCTCGTTCAAGCTCGCCCTCGTGCGGGTGTTACAAGTTCCCTCACACATGCCATGATCTCCTCCAGCGCATCCGGGTTCGCAAGGCGGCCGCTGTTTTCCGCTATCCGGCGCAGCCGCTCCGGTGCGGCCAAGAGCGCGTTAATCTCACGCAGCAAGCGCGCCCCCGAAAGCTCCGCATTCTTAATCACGACGGCCGCCCCTTTCTTACCCAGGGCCATAGCGTTGAACTCCTGGTGGTTGGCCGCCGCGTACGGATAAGGGATGAGAATCGCCGGCCGCCCGAGGTACGTCAACTCCGCTATGGTTGCAGCTCCCGCCCGGCAGATGACGAGATCGGCCGCCGCAAGGTAATCCGCTATTTGATAAAAATAGGGTGCAATGGTAACGTTCCCCTGCTCTGGAAGGTCTATACCTTTCGACTTTAAAAGCCGCAGAAAATCCTCGTACCCCGCGGTTCCCGTGGAGTGGTAAAGCTTTACGTCCGGCCTCCCGCGAAAAGCCTCAACCACGTCGACCATGGCCTGGTTAAGCCTCTCGGCCCCACGGCTGCCGCCGAACGACAGGATCACGGTCCCGGCGCCTTCAGCCAACCCAAGTCTGGCTTGTTCACGGTCAACGCGTTTGATTTCCTCCCTGACCGGCAGGCCGGTCACCCTCACCCTGGCGCCGCGCGGCAAGTACCTGGCGGATTCGGGAAAGGTGAGCATAACGCGGCCGGCCACACGCGCCAGGATCCTGTTAGTGAGTCCGGGAAACGCATTTTGCTCGTGGACCAGGACCGGAACGCGCAATAATTGGGCGGCCAGAAGCACCGGGCCGGAAACATAACCGCCGGTCCCTATCACCGCCTGCGGCCGAAAGGACTTCACCAGACGGTAGGCCTCCGCCGCGCCACGCAAGGCGAGGCATGCAGCCCATAGGTTCTTTGCCGTGAGGCGCCTTTTAAACCCGGCGGCGCTGATCGGTTTGAAAGGGATCCCGGCTCTCGGGACAATGTCCGCCTCCAGTCCTCGCGACGTGCCGACGTAAAGCACCCGGCATCCCGGAAAGGTATTCCCCAGGCCTTGCGCTATGGCAAGGGCCGGGTATATATGCCCCCCCGTTCCACCGCCGGCTACGACGAACCGCAACTCTGCCATTACTTCACCTGACCGTTTGGCGGGAAATGTTAAGGAGCACTCCTACAGCCGCAAGCGTGAATACCAGCGAAGTGCCGCCGAAACTGATGAACGGCAGGGGAATGCCGGTAATCGGCAAGCTCCCCGTGACCACGCCGATGTTTATAAATGCCTGAAGCCCGATGCCCGAGGTAATCCCGGCGGCAAGAAGACTGGAGAAGGTATCCGGGGCATAGAGCGCAATCCGGAGCCCGCGCCAGATGAAAACCAGGAACAGGGAAACCACCAGCACCGTTCCGATTAAACCCAACTCTTCGCCGATTACCGCAAAAATAAAGTCCGTATGCTGTTCGGGCAGGTACAGGAATTTCTGTTTCCCCTGCCCGAGGCCCATACCGAAAAGCCCCCCTGAACCAAGTGCGTAGAGCGACTGTATGATGTGAAAACCGCTGCCCAGGGGGTCTTTCCAGGGATCGAGAAAGGCAAGAAAACGACGCATACGATAGGGTTCAATGGCAATGGCGGCCCCCACCGCGGCAACCGCACAGACACCGATGGAACTAAGGGACGCCAGCGACGCGCCGGCGCAAAAGAGCATCATGAAGACCGTACCCGTAAGCGCTATGGCCGTACCAAGGTCCGGTTGGAGCAGAACAAGTACTCCCGCCAAACCGGCGAGGCCCAGGTAAGGCAACAGACCGCGGAAACCCCTGACCGGGGTTCTCTGCCGGCTCAGGCCGTACGCCGTGAAGACAACAATGCCGAATTTGATAATCTCCGAAGGCTGGAAGGTCACAGGGCCGATGGCAATCCATCGCTGCGCCCCGTGCGAAGCGTGTCCAACGCCCGGAAGAAGCACAATGACAAGGAGCAGAAAAGAAATCGCCAGCAGGGGAGATGCGAGACGTTTGAAATTCTGGCTGTCGTACCTGAGGAAGAAAAACATCCCCGCTATTCCCAGGAGCGCGTAAAAAAACTGACGTTTGAAAAAGTAAAAGGTGTCATGGTAGCGCACCAGGGCAGCATACTCGCTGGCGCTGAAGACCATGATCACCCCGATGCTCAACAGGGTGAGTACGCATAGAAAAAGGATGAAGTCGGGTGGTTTCGTGGCCCGAATACGGGATCGCACCTACATTTTCCCCCTGTCAAACCCGGATCCGAATTGGAATTGCCGCTGCTATTCGGTACGGCGCAGCGAGCCTTTCTCGACGTTAACGGCTGTTCTTTGCTGCCGCGTGTTCCAGCTTTTCCTTACCTGCTCCCGCGAAACCACGGACGATGGTCTTGAAAAGCTCGCCGCGTTCCTCGTAGTTATTGAACATATCCCAACTGGCACACGCCGGCGAAAGCAAAACCACATCGCCCGGGCGTGCCGCTTCCCGCGCCAGGTAAACCGCTTCCTCAAAATCTTTTGCCCGGGCAATTTTATTAACCCCGGCTCGTGCCGCGGCCGCCGCAACTTCTTCCGCGCTCTCGCCCAAGACCACGAGCGCTCTTGCCTTTTCCTTGATTTTCGCGGCAAACAACCCGAAATCGTTTCCTTTGTTCCGGCCGCCGGCTATTAACACCACCGGCCGGTCGTAGGCTTCCAGGGCCTTGATCGCCGCATCGGGGTTCGTGCCCTTGGAATCGTTGATGTACGTTACCCCGTTGACCTCGGCCACGAACTCAAGGCGGTGACTCACCCCTCTGAATTCCCGCAGGGTGTTGCCGATCACGGGGGCCGGAACGTCCAGGAAAGCTGCCGCGGTGGCGGCCGCAAGCGCGTTTTCGAGGTTGTGCGCGCCGGGAATGGCAATTTCGGCAACCCCGCACACGTCGGTCGGAGCACCGTGTAAATTAAGCACCAGCCTGCCGCCTTGGACAAAGCTTCCCCGGTCAAGCGTATGCCGCCGGCTGAACAATAATACCCTTGCACGGCTCCGGCCCCGCATGGCCGCCACCACCCGGTCGTCACCGTTGAGTACGGTAGCGTCTCCTTCCCCCTGGTTGGCGAAAATCCGTGCCTTTGCCTCCGCGTACCCGGCGAGCGTTGCGTGCCGGTCAAGGTGATCCGGAGTCACGTTCAGGATGACCGCTACACGCGGGCGAAAATGGCGCGTGGTCTCAAGTTGGAAGCTCGAAACCTCGGCAACGATCACATCCGCCCGGTCGGTTTCGACCACCTCCACCAGAGGCAAGCCGATATTACCGGCCACCAGGACGCGCCACCCGGCCCCGCGGAATATCTCTCCGGCAAGGGCGGTGGTAGTGGTCTTCCCGTTGGTCCCGGTAATGGCCACAATCGGCGACCGGGCATAGCGGTAGGCCAGCTCGAGTTCCCCGATTACTTCAATTCCCCGCCCCCGGGCTTCGGCTACGGGTGCGACCGCCGGAGAAACCCCGGGGCTGACTACGAGAAGCTCGTACCCCACTGCCGGCGGGTGGGCGCCAAAAAAGGTCTCCACCTCTAACGCTGCAGCCTCAGGTAGCGCCGCAGCAGGTTTTATATCGGTGAGGCTGACCACCGCGCCTTTGGCGCGAAGAAACCGCGCCGCAGCGACGCCGCTCTTCCCGGCGCCGACAACCAGAACTTTCTTACCTTTTAACTCCAGAACAACATGCCCCCATCTTAAGTAAGTTCAAAGTTCTAAGTTCAAAGTTAGACAGTTCGAAGTTCGAAGTTAA
>QZIW01000001.1 GCA_003604985.1 Ammonifex sp. | reverse complement strand
TGGCTGCTCCACTACGGCAGCCGCGTGGAGGTGCTGGCGCCGCCGAAGCTGCGGGAAGAGTTGGCCGCGGAGCACCGCCGGGCGGCGGAAGTGAACCGGGTGGATTAATAACACCCCCTTTTTACTTGGCTACGGAAAATCTTAGGTTTCGAAGGGTTGGCCGGAAATTGAGTTGCCGCCACAAACCCGCAGCGGCATCATAATACGTTCTTGTTTGATGGTCAATAAAGGCATATAATTAATGCAAAAAGGTGATGCAAATGCGTACCACAGTTAACATTGATCGGACAGCGCTGGAAGAGGCAATGAGGCTCGCGGGAAGCAAAAGGCAGAGCGAAGTGCTGAACATGGCGCTGAAAGAGTTTATCCGGCGGCGTCGGGTGGCATTGCTGCAGAAAAGACTCGGCAACGAGGATCTGGCGGTTACTCTTAAAGATGTCGAGGCGTGGCGCGGTGAGCGGTGAACCTTGTTTTCTCGTAGAAACTTCGACGTGGGTTCTTTCTTTGCGAAAAGACGGCTCACCCGAAGCGGCCGCCTGGCTGCGCGAGGTTCTTGCGGAGGAAAAGGTAATCATGGCGCCGCTCGTAAAAGTTGAACTCCTGCTCGGCTCCAGAGATAAAGCGCACTATGACGCGCTGAAGAGAGAACTGGACGCCCTGCCGCAGCTCTCAACCACCGACCAGGTCTACGAGCAAACGGCCGGTCTCGCCTTCAACCTCAGGCGGAAGGGCCGCACCATACCCCTGATTGATGCCTTAATCGCCGCTTTCGCCATCACGCATTCCTGTATACTCGTCCACCACGACCGGCACTATGAGTTGATCCGCGAAACGCTGCCCGACTGCGGCCTGCAGACGCTTGTCGTACCCGCATTTGCTGATTGAGGTCAAAAAGCCCCCCTCCGGCAACGGGAACCACAAAGTAACACACCACCAACAAAAACCGCCTACAACCAACCGATAACATCCATAATAGATAATAAAATCCGCTTTCTTTCTGCAACGGGAACCACAGAGTGCCCGCTATTGTGATACATATCGTGAATAAAGCGACTCAATGCGAGTCCGTACTTCAATGAAATTTAGACAAAATATTCCTTGGTAAAGCAGGTAAAGCGGACCAGATATCAAATTTTATACCAAAATTAAATTATTGGCAGGGCAAGACAGGCCCTCCCAATATTCAAAAGGTGGTTTAATGCGAAAACTTGCGGTTGATTTCGAGGAAATCGCAATGGCAATGGAAGAACAGGAGGGGTACAACCGGTCCTACCTGGATACTCATACCGGCGAAGTAGAAGTCATTCCTTATGAGCTTAGCTCCCTTGAGTCTTTCGACGAAGAGGAGATTGCGAAACTCCCCAAATGGGAACGCGATCTTGTTCCGATCGTTCAGGAGATACAGGACGAAAGCGACCGGTACCAACCCATACCCCGGGTCCCGTCTTATAAGGTTTACAACCTAATGGTTGAATTTACCGAAACCGTTACTAACCGTCGGTTGCGGGAAAAGCTGGCGGTGGCCCTGGACGGCAGGGGCGCCTTCGGCCGGTTTAAACGCGTCCTCGGCGATTATCCGGAAGAGCGCGAACGGTGGTTCGATACGAAACTGGCCGCATTGTCCGAAATCATACGCGAGTGGTTAAACGACCTGGACATCGAGCCGGTGCAAAAGAGCTTTAAAACGTGATCATCATCCGGGAGCAGGGTAGGTCGTCCATTCGGATGTCGGATGTCGGACGTCGCAAAAAGAGCTATGGCGTTGCTGTGTTCACGGGTTTGGAGGGTGAATGTTGGGGGTTGGAGGACAGGAGAAAACAAAATGGCCTTATCCGCCGCGGCGCTGCGCTATAGGGAGGAAGTTGTTTCTATACCGGTGGCTTACGTCAAAGGTAAGTTTGAGATGCATTCTATTTTTCCCGTCAGTGCCTGGTGAGTTCTGATCTTTTTTAGGGGAGTGGTGAGGGGGTAGGTACCGGGAGGAAAAAGTACCCTGTCCCCATTTTGCCCCCCAGGCAACGCTGACCGGTGCTCACGTACAATCGAGTACGCTCCGCTCTATCCGCCGCCGCCTTTCGCGCCATTCTTGTTTTTGAACGGTCTCCAGGGAGAAAAGTTCGGTTCGGAGCGAATCACGGCTTCGTTCATAAGCGCCTGTTAGTACAGTCTCTTTGTAAACGGATTAGCGGGGTGGAAGTCTGCCGCAACGTTCGAGGGTATGCGCGTTTAGCCGGCGCGATTCTTGAACCCTGTTCACTAACCTTACCTTCGCTGTGTCCGCGTTACCGGCCCTGCGCAGACCGCGCCTTTGCGGACAAACGGTAACGGCCTTTGGGATCGTTGGGAACTGGTGGTCTGGTTGGCCAGCCGGTCGAAGTACCAAAATCAAGCTGCGAAAACAGGGGGCGTAGTAGCATTAGGGAGGCGTCGGAAAGATTTTTCAAAAGGAAAGATGGTTCTTGAAAATAGTATTTCAGGAAATTCTATCTTGACAATGGCCGGAACTATAATAACAACAAAGTATAATAGGTTTTAACTTGGGGAGGTCTAAACTTGTTTGCCCATTCCAGGAACCCTTTAGGCCAAAGACATAGCTTGGAAGAACACTTACGCAGCGTAGCACGCCTCGCGGCTGACTTTGCAGGCAAATGGGGTGCTAGTAAGATTGGTCACTGGATGGGACTTTGGCATGATCTTGGCAAATTTAATCCCGATTTTCAAGCTTACCTTGAGGCTTGCGAAACAAGCCCGGATTACAGGAGAAGGGGGCCGGATCATGCCAGCGCAGGCGCTGTTTATGCGATGGACTTTTGGGGGCTATTGGCCTTTCCGTTAACCGGCCACCATGGTGGTTTGCCTAATGCTGTAGCTCTGAAACAACGCATGCATGATAAAAAAGACAATGTTGTAATAAAGGAAGCCCTTCGCTGCGCCGGGGGAGCAATTAAAAAATTGGTCCCCGATACTCCCGACAATTTGTTAAAAGAATTACCGGAACGATTGCAAGATCCTTTGCGCTGCGAATTCTTTTTGCGGATGCTTTTTTCCGCCCTGGTAGACGCGGATTTTCTGGACACTGAAGCTCATTTTGAACCGGACAAGAGTAGTTCTCGGAAGCGGGTATTCGATTTTCAGGGTTTATGGGAGTCCTTCAAGGCACATCAAGCAAAGCTCAGTGGACATTCTAACGACCCGTTAAATCAGGCGCGACACGAAATTTATATCGCTTGTATTCAAGCTTCTGAGAAGCCCCAGGGTGTTTTTCGTCTAACGGTTCCAACAGGCGGTGGTAAGACGCTTTCCGGAATGGCCTTTGCCTTAAAGCACGTCTTACAACATCAGTTGGATCGAGTTATAGTCGCTATTCCCTATACCAGCATCATTGAGCAAACGGCCGATATTTACCGGGGTATCTTTGGAGACGAGGCTGTACTGGAGCATCATAGCGCTTTAGCGGCTATAGAAACCTTCGAAGGGCCTTCAAATGCTGAGATATGGTCCCATTTGGCTGCGGAAAACTGGGATGCCCCGATTATCGTTACTACCACCGTTCAGCTTTTTGAAAGCCTTTTTGCTAATCGTCCATCACGTTGCCGGAAACTCCACAACATTGCGCGCAGCGTCCTTATTCTCGATGAAGTCCAGACGCTTCCTGTAGAACTTTTGGAACCTATACTTGATGTGCTTCAAGATTTGGTTGATTACTACGGTGTCACCGTAATCCTGTGTACCGCAACCCAGCCGGCATTAGAAGAGAGCCTTCATCTCAAAGGACTTCGGAACCTGCACGAGATTATTCTGGAACCTTCCCGTTATTTTGCTATTCTCAAAAGGGTCAATTATGTAATATCGGTCCATGGCGAGGAATGGACATGGGAAAGAGTTGCAGCGGAGATGGGGACAAGCCCTCAATGCCTAACCGTTGTCAACACTAAAAAGGACGCTCGAAGGTTGCTGCAAGCGCTTGACGACCCCGACGCGTTACATCTTTCTACATCGCTTTGCGGGGCGCACCGGCGCTGGGTAATTAATGAGGTGCACCGGCGGTTGCGCGCCGGAGAGCCGTGCCGCCTTGTGTCCACGCAGGTGGTGGAAGCCGGTGTTGATTTGGATTTTCCGGTGGTTTTCAGGGCTTTAGGACCTCTTGACCGTATCGTTCAAGTAGCAGGCCGGTGCAACCGTGAAGGCCGCCTAACTGACGAAGATGGAAAACGGATACCTGGGCGGGTCGTGATCTTCAATCCTGTAGATGGTGGTTCGCCGCGAGGTGCCTACCGCTCCGGCATGGACGAGGCAGAAAGTCTGCTAAAGGAAGAAGATGTCAACCTTGACAATCCGGCGCTTTACAAGCGGTATTTTAACCGTCTTTACGGTGACGTAAAAACCGATGCAAAAGCTATTCAAGAACTACGGCGGCATTTAAGGTTCGATGAGGTGAATGCCAGGTTTCGAATGATCCCGGAGTCGACAGTTTCTGTGGTGGTGCGTCCGCCGGCAGAATTATTTGAAGGGCCTGTAATAGTGGATGACCTGTTAGCCCAAATTTGTTTCCGGGGCGGCGTGTCCCGTGAGTTGATGCGTAGGCTGCAACCGTATCTGGTAGGCATCTATGCTAAGGAGGTTAACCGCTTGCGCCAGGCAGGATTAATTTTTGAACTTTGCGATGGGCTTTACGAGTGGCTCGGAGGATATAACCGAATATATGGGCTGACCGAGGGTGCCCGGAATCCAGATGATCTTATCTACTAACAGGTTTAAGAAGGAGGTGAAAATGAATGAGTGGAGGACCACCGCTGGAGGTTAAGGTTTGGGGGCCGTTTGCATGCTTTACCCGCCCGGAAATGAAGGTAGAGCGGGTTTCGTACCCGGTAATGACTCCTTCCGCTGCACGCGGGGTGCTGGAGGCTATTTTGTGGAAACCGGAATTCTCTTGGCAGGTTAGAGAAATCTGGGTACTGAACGAGATTAGGCATTTCTCCATCCTGCGGAACGAAGTGAATGCTAAGGCTGCCGTCTCATCGGCAAAAGGCTGGGCCGTTCGCGGCGGAGGGTACTATGCCGATGAGGATCGGGCGCAACGCCACACCCTTGCTCTGCGCGATGTAGCCTATCTAATTAAGGCTGACATTGTACTTAAACCGCATACTGGTGGTGAGGTGGCCAAATACCGGGATATGTTCCGCCGGAGGGTAAACCGCGGGCAGTGCCACCACAGACCCTACCTTGGTTGTCGCGAATTCTCGGCCCACTTTGGTTGTCCTGATGGCAGCGAGAGACCGGTAGAAATAATGGATGACCTGGGACGGATGCTGTTTGACATGGATTTTACCTCCGATGAGTCCGGGCGTGGCAACCCGATTTTTTTTAGCGCCCGATTAGAGCATGGGATCCTCAGGGTGCCTCCAAACCTCTATCGAAGAAAGGAGGGATAAGTACTTTGTTACGCAAGCTTTGCGAATATGCCGACCGAGTTGATGACTTACCGCCGGCAATGTACAAAAAAGTCCCTGTTCCCTGGTTGGTTGACCTTGACGAGGATGGTCGTCTGCTGGGATTTGTTTCAACGAGCAGCGGCAAGAAAAAGGACCGGGGAAAAGAATTTGTTGTACCGCATCCGGGAGCCCGAACGTCCGGAATAAAGGCAAATTTATTAGCGGATAAGGCCGAGTACACCCTTGGTGTCTATAAAGACGGGTCTTCTCCTGAACGACAACGGGCTTTTACCACACTTGTTGAAGAATGTCTGAATGCAACCCGTGAACCATCCATTGCGGTTGTAGCTAAGTTTCTTAAGGATCTCAAAAATGGTAGTATTGACATTCCGAAGGAGATAGCTGCCAACCAATGGGTTACTTTTAGGGTTAACGACCAGTTAGTAACCGATCTTCCTTCAATACGCAGCTTTTGGCTTAGATACAATCTACCGCAAGGAGATTCAAAGACTGAATGCATCATATGTGGTGACCTTTGCCAGCCGGCTAATCCCCATCCGGTTAATATCAAGGGGGTTCCGGGAGGACAGACTTCAGGAATAGCCTTAGTTTCGGCGAATAGCGGAGCATTTGAGTCCTACGGTCTGGAAAGATCTTTAATCGCCCCGACTTGTCAGAGTTGTGCGGAACGGTACGCAATGGCTATTAATACCCTTATTGAGCAAGAAGAAACGCATTACCGTATCGGGCCTCTCGTCTACCTTTTTTGGACAAAAAAAGGCACTTTTTCACCTGTATCCTTCTTTAGGACAGCCGACCCAGAAGAGGTCAAAAACTTACTCATGTCCGCGAAACGCGGAAGAGAATACACAGCTCTTGACAAGGATGCGTTCTACGCAACAGCCCTTTCAGCCAGCGGTGGCAGATTGGTTGTACGCCAGTGGTTGGAAACAACGGTAGGGGACGTGCGCACTAAGATAGCTCGTTGGTTCAAATTACAAAACATCGTTGAAAGCAGCGGCGAGGAAGGGCGCCCGATTGCTTTATTTCCCTTATCCGCGTCCCTTTACCACGAACCAAACAGGGATATGAATCCCAACGTTCCACGGCTTTTACTTGACGTCGCACTTCAGGGTGGTCCCTTACCCGATTGGTTATTGTTCCAGGCTGTAAAACGGAACAGGGCTGAACAACGTGTTACTCGGCCCCGGGCGGCTCTTATTAAAATGGTCATATGTGCAAAACGGCAAACGGAGGGAGATGATGGGATGGAGAGATTGGATCCCGAAAACAGAAATCCGGCCTACCTTTGCGGACGGCTGTTAGCCGAACTTGAGGCTGTTCAACGAGCGGTGATGCCGGATGTTAACACAACAATCGTAGATCGGTTTTTTGGCACGGCTTCTTCGGCGCCGGCTGCAGTTTTCGGTCGGCTTCTTCGCGGTACACAAAGCCACCTCAGCAAACTACGCAAGACAAAACCTGGTACATACCAGGCCCTACAGGAACGGTTAGAAGAAATTCAAGCGCACCTCACAGAGTTTCCGAAGGTACTCAAACTGGAACAACAGGGCCTTTTCGCTTTGGGATACTACCACCAGCGGGCCGCGGACCGGGCAGCTGCACGTGCTCATAAGCAGAGTCTTGATAAGACTATAAAAGACCCTAAATAAAAAGGGAGGATTTAGAAGTGAGTATAATTATTGATCCCAACCGCCGTCACGACTTTGTCCTGGTTTTTGATGTTATCGATGGAAATCCAAACGGCGATCCGGATGCCGGGAACCTACCGCGTGTCGACCCTGAGACGATGCAGGGATTGGTGAGTGATGTCTGTTTGAAACGCAAGGTACGGAACTGGATTGATCTCACCCGTGGCAGTGAACCCCGTTTTAAGATTTATATTCAAGACAAAGGCATTGCTCTTAACGACTTACACCAACGGGCCTATGAAGCTGAGGGGCTGACTTCTACCGGTTCAAAACAGAAGCGTGACGACGTTGAAAAAGCCCGCAAATGGATGTGTGATAACTTCTACGACATCCGTACTTTTGGTGCCGTAATGACTACCGGTGTGAATTGCGGGCAGGTACGGGGACCGGTCCAGTTAACCTTTGCTCGTTCAGTCGATCAGATCGTACCCTTGGACCTTTCGATTACACGTGTCGCCGTTACCCGATCCGAAGACGCCAAGGTTGTTGAAGGTGACGATGCTAAGGGTACTGGTAAGACAACAGAAATGGGTCGAAAGGCCTTAGTACCCTATGGACTTTACATTAGCTACGGATTTATTAATCCCCATTTTGCGGCGGATACTGGCTTTTCAACTGAAGACCTTTCGTTGTTCTGGCAGGCCCTTCAGCAGATGTGGGACCTGGACCGTTCATCCAGCCGGGGGATGATGGCTTGCCGCGGGCTTTATGTTTTCAGCCACGAGAACGCTCTGGGCAATGCTCCGGCTCATACCCTGTTGGAACGCGTGACGGTGAAATTAAAAGAAGGCGTTGAAACACCGCGGAAGTATAGTGATTATGAGGTTTCGGTTAAAGAAGATGACCTTCCGGAAGGGATTTCTCTCACTCGCCTTGTAGGGTAGAAGCATTCCGGCCTTAAGGTGGGGAGTAGAATGTCCGAAGCAACTCTTGGCAACTGGGCGCCGGAGGACCTTGTTATGGTTTCCGCTCTGGAGCATTACAGCTATTGCCCGCGGCAGTGTGCGCTGATCCATGTAGAGCAAGTTTTCGACGAAAACGTTTACACGATGCGTGGGCGGCGGTTGCACGAGCGGGTTGATGAACCATGCGCAAATCAAGAAGGCGGGGTGCGCATAGAGCGTGCCCTGCCTATCTGGTCCGAGAGATTAGGTCTAATCGGTAAGGCTGATGTTGTTGAGTTTTACGGTAATACACCTTATCCAGTGGAGTACAAGCATGGGCCACGGCGCAAACACCGACACGATGATCTCCAATTGTGCGCACAAGCGATTTGTCTTGAGGAGATGACCGGACAAGCAGTGCCCAAAGGGGCGATTTTTCACCACTCCTCACGTCGGCGCCGGGAGGTTGTCTTCAGTGTAGAGCTGCGAGATAAGGTTGCCAAGACAGTGGATGCTGTCCGTAAAATGTTAAAAGAACCTCGTCTCCCGCCACCCTTTAACGACGAACGTTGTCCCAACTGCTCGCTGATTAATTCATGTCTGCCGGGGGCTGTCGCTGAAAGGAAACGCCTTAAGGCACTCCGGGCGCAGTTGTTTAAGGTTCATGATTCTTAATTATGGCGCTTATTGCAGTGCCTGTGAACGTCTGACCCTAAAGGGGGCACGGCTGAAACAGTGCTAACTTTGCTGAATACCTTGTATGTATTGACTCAGGGCGCATATTTACGCCTTGATCATGAAACGGTACGGCTCGAAGTTGAAGGGAAAACACAATTACAAGTACCGCTGCACCACTTGGGAGCTATAGTTTGTTTTGGCACTGTATTGGTCAGCACCGGGCTTATGTCGCGGTGTGCCGAGGATGGCCGGACACTCGTCCTCTTGGATAGCAATGGACGATTTCGTGCACGGGTAGAGGGACCGGTTTCAGGCAATGTTCTACTGCGGCGTGCCCAGCATAGCGCTCTATCAACCCCGGGTACCGTAGTCGCTATTGCTCGTAACATGGTTGCAGGTAAGATCCAAAATGCTCGGCAGGTTATCATGCGTGCAGCGCGGGAAACAGACAGTCCAGATGAGGCTTCCTTACTAGGGGGAACCGCAAAGCAGTTGGCCAACTCGTTATCGGTTTTATCGCGGTGTGAGGATCTTGACCGATTAAGGGGAATTGAGGGAGACGCGGCCCGGTCCTACTTTGAAACCTTTAGTCTTATGGTGAAGGCTGACCGTGAGAATTTTCGTTTAGAAACTCGGAACCGGCGTCCGCCGCGCGATCCCGTTAACGCCTTGCTTTCTTTCTTATATACCCTGCTTTTGAACGATTGTATTGGATCTGCAGAAGGCGTAGGTCTTGACCCGCAGGTCGGTTATTTACACGCTTTAAGACCTGGTCGCGCATCGCTGGCCTTGGATTTAATGGAGGAACTTCGCCCTATCCTTGTTGACCGCTTAGTATTAACATTGATTAACCGCCGCCAGATAGCTGTTGGGGATTTCGAAGAACGGCCCGGAGGTGCGGTTTATTTAAACGAAGGTGGTCGTAAACAGGTCATTACTGCATACCAAAAACGCAAACAAGAAGAACTTACTCATCCTGTTTTAGAGCGTAAAATACCGTTTGGCTTGATTCCTCATATACAAGCGCGTTTACTCGCCCGGTTTTTAAGAGGTGATATCGAGGCGTACCCGCCTTTTTTGTATCGTTAAAGGAAGTGCCGTCATGCAAGTGTTAGTTACCTATGACGTTTCCACAGATACAGCGAAAGGGCGCAAAAGACTTCGTAAAGTAGCCCAGGTCTGCCTGGATTTTGGTCAGCGGGTCCAAAAGTCGGTTTTCGAATGTAGCGTTAACCAGGTTCAGTACGAGGAATTGCGGGCTCGGCTATTAAGGTTTATCGACTTAAAAGAAGATAGTTTAAGGCTCTACCGTTTGCGAGAACCCAAAGAGCGATATATCGAACATTTTGGCATCAATCAGCCAATAGATTTAGAGGAGCCTCTTGTTTTCTAAGCGCGAACATAAAGCGGTGGAAAACATAAGGGGAGGTTCGCGATCTTTGAAAACTGCATAGTAATAGGATTATACGAACTGGGTTATGCCGGGCACCTAGTAGGCGGTGCATTATCAATGGGTTCGCGTAAATTAATCATGGACTTTGGTTTAATAGGCAATTTTAGAGGTGTACTGTAGCACCCGGCCGTAGCGCCGGGTGAGGGTTGAAACCTT
Organism: Ammonifex sp.; assembly: GCA_003604985.1. Lineage (GTDB taxonomy): Bacteria > Bacillota > Desulfotomaculia > Desulfotomaculales > Ammonificaceae > SURF-55. Next base: position 35,163 of record QZIW01000001.1, on the reverse strand, counting down.
GGACGGGGCCGGGTATTTTATCGGTAGAGGGGTGTAGCACCCGGCCGTAGCGCCGGGTGAGGGTTGAAACCCGTTAGGAGTAAGGCCAGGAGTAATCGCAAAATCAGGTAGCACCCGGCCGTAGCGCCGGGTGAGGGTTGAAACGCACCGTCGGCCTCGGTATCTCCACGGAGTTTGTGTAGCACCCGGCCGTAGCGCCGGGTGAGGGTTGAAACCGCCTGGGCCTCGATAGCGGACAACCTGCGGGTAAGTAGCACCCGGCCGTAGCGCCGGGTGAGGGTTGAAACCTTCTTTGACGTAGAAAATGCGGAAGGTCTCAAAAGTAGCACCCGGCCGTAGCGCCGGGTGAGGGTTGAAACCCTCGTAGGCGCTATGGAATGAGCCTAAACATTTGGGTAGCACCCGGCCGTAGCGCCGGGTGAGGGTTGAAACCTCCAAAAGGATTAGGCCAAGTCTCAAATGTTGATGTGTAGCACCCGGCCGTAGCGCCGGGTGAGGGTTGAAACTGTTTCTGCTTCCAGGTCACGTCCATGCTCTCGCGTAGCACCCGGCCGTAGCGCCGGGTGAGGGTTGAAACTACCTGGACGGCCAACTTATCCGGCGGGAGAAGAAGTAGCACCCGGCCGTAGCGCCGGGTGAGGGTTGAAACTCTAAAGCCAGCTTCACGGCCTTCTCGCCAGTCATGTAGCACCCGGCCGTAGCGCCGGGTGAGGGTTGAAACACGACGCGGACATCACGCTCAACTCCGAGGCATGGTAGCACCCGGCCGTAGCGCCGGGTGAGGGTTGAAACCTCTACAGTCTCGTACTTGCCAGCGTAGAGTTTCTTGTAGCACCCGGCCGTAGCGCCGGGTGAGGGTTGAAACAACTGAAGGAGGGCGAAAAGCGTGAACCACTACAAAAGTAGCACCCGGCCGTAGCGCCGGGTGAGGGTTGAAACAAACCCGTTGTTGTATAAAAGTATCTCTATCACTCAAGTAGCACCCGGCCGTAGCGCCGGGTGAGGGTTGAAACTTGCTATTTCTCAGCAAACGCAAAAAAGTTTTTGCGTAGCACCCGGCCGTAGCGCCGGGTGAGGGTTGAAACTGCTTCGGACATGGCTTGCTTCGCTGTTTGGTAATGTAGCACCCGGCCGTAGCGCCGGGTGAGGGTTGAAACGCAAGCAGCAGAATGAAGAAGCAATAAAACAGCAGTAGCACCCGGCCGTAGCGCCGGGTGAGGGTTGAAACAGCCGGTTTTACAACCTAATCGGACAACTTTCTCAGGTAGCACCCGGCCGTAGCGCCGGGTGAGGGTTGAAACGGTGATGTCGAGGTTTCCTTATCAAGTGGTCAGAAGTAGCACCCGGCCGTAGCGCCGGGTGAGGGTTGAAACGTGCTAAGGCGCGTAGAGGGGCCGACGGAAATGGTGTAGCACCCGGCCGTAGCGCCGGGTGAGGGTTGAAACAACTACGACACCGAAAAGAAGATTGCGCTTATTAGTAGCACCCGGCCGTAGCGCCGGGTGAGGGTTGAAACTTGATGTTAGAGGCTACAAAGCGAGGTGGAACGGGTGTAGCACCCGGCCGTAGCGCCGGGTGAGGGTTGAAACGCTTCCGCCTCGGTGAAATGAGAACTGATCTGGGCCGTAGCACCCGGCCGTAGCGCCGGGTGAGGGTTGAAACACGTAAATCCCGTCGTATCTGTCTCCACACTACTGTAGCACCCGGCCGTAGCGCCGGGTGAGGGTTGAAACCCTTTTGCCGATCTCGTTTACAACCTCTACAAGGGCGTAGCACCCGGCCGTAGCGCCGGGTGAGGGTTGAAACTCGTCGTCCGTTAACTCATCCCACGGCTTGTCGGTGTAGCACCCGGCCGTAGCGCCGGGTGAGGGTTGAAACCGCCGGAACCGACCGACAAAGGTGAGCAGCTCGAGCCGTAGCACCCGGCCGTAGCGCCGGGTGAGGGTTGAAACCGGCCAGCGATCTTACCAAGGATTCGCTACTGGAGTAGCACCCGGCCGTAGCGCCGGGTGAGGGTTGAAACAGGCTTACGCGTATAAACACGGGATCGCAAAAGTGTAGCACCCGGCCGTAGCGCCGGGTGAGGGTTGAAACATCGACGCCATGAGAACCGACATGCCACGGGCCAGGTAGCACCCGGCCGTAGCGCCGGGTGAGGGTTGAAACTCATAAAGCTTGCGTAGATGGCCGGGGCGCAGTTGTAGCACCCGGCCGTAGCGCCGGGTGAGGGTTGAAACAACCGCGACCAGCTCGATGGCTGCAAGGTGGCGGCGGGTAGCACCCGGCCGTAGCGCCGGGTGAGGGTTGAAACAAGGAAATAGCGAGCAAATGAGAACAGCATTATTCCGTAGCACCCGGCCGTAGCGCCGGGTGAGGGTTGAAACTGGCACTGCACTCCCCGGAAACTCTTCGCCCTGGCGTAGCACCCGGCCGTAGCGCCGGGTGAGGGTTGAAACGAGAAGACTGGCAAGCCGTGCTTAGAAAAAGGGGGTAGCACCCGGCCGTAGCGCCGGGTGAGGGTTGAAACAGCGCTAAATGGCAACGTTCGGCGAGTCCCAGTTCGTAGCACCCGGCCGTAGCGCCGGGTGAGGGTTGAAACTGTCTGGGGCACGAACGGCAAGACGCTGCTGGAGTAGTAGCACCCGGCCGTAGCGCCGGGTGAGGGTTGAAACCTTGATTACACCACCGGACACGATCCGTTGCCGGTAGGTAGCACCCGGCCGTAGCGCCGGGTGAGGGTTGAAACAGAAGCGGATACCGAAAGGAAAGCAGCTTGTGGAATGTAGCACCCGGCCGTAGCGCCGGGTGAGGGTTGAAACACGAAGAGGGGAAAGAAAGCATTCGCACCCTCTTGGTAGCACCCGGCCGTAGCGCCGGGTGAGGGTTGAAACAGGTGGATTCTCCGTCCAACTTATATCTTGCTGGGGTAGCACCCGGCCGTAGCGCCGGGTGAGGGTTGAAACTTGGATTTCCAACACTATTGAAGCAGACGGAGCACCAAGTAGCACCCGGCCGTAGCGCCGGGTGAGGGTTGAAACACGTGCCATGGAAATTACTGAGTAGCCCTGTATCCCGTTGTAGCACCCGGCCGTAGCGCCGGGTGAGGGTTGAAACTCGTTGTGCGCCGGGCAACGGCACCAGGAGTACACCTGTAGCACCCGGCCGTAGCGCCGGGTGAGGGTTGAAACCAGTGTTTACGTTGCGGTCACGTCTGGAAAGCACGTGGTAGCACCCGGCCGTAGCGCCGGGTGAGGGTTGAAACATCATTTCCGCTATTTTTAAGTCTGTTAGTTCTTGTAGCACCCGGCCGTAGCGCCGGGTGAGGGTTGAAACATCTCGCTCGATGCATTCCGCGAAACTGTACCGGTCGTAGCACCCGGCCGTAGCGCCGGGTGAGGGTTGAAACACTTCTGATGAAAGATCAACCGGCTCCGCCGCTGGGTAGCACCCGGCCGTAGCGCCGGGTGAGGGTTGAAACAAAAACAGGCTTCTCAATGAGGTAATCATTTACACGTAGCACCCGGCCGTAGCGCCGGGTGAGGGTTGAAACGGCGGCGGTCAACCTCGGCGGACTAGTGATTTCCATGTAGCACCCGGCCGTAGCGCCGGGTGAGGGTTGAAACTCAATGCCAACCGTCTTTGCCACGCCGCCAACGGTCGTAGCACCCGGCCGTAGCGCCGGGTGAGGGTTGAAACATCCGCGCCGTGTCCAGCTTGGACAACAAGATGGAGTAGCACCCGGCCGTAGCGCCGGGTGAGGGTTGAAACGGGACGTATGTCGTGGACCAGGTCCGGCGCAACGTCGTAGCACCCGGCCGTAGCGCCGGGTGAGGGTTGAAACACAGAAAAAGGGAATGACGTGGTCATCGACTATGAGGTAGCACCCGGCCGTAGCGCCGGGTGAGGGTTGAAACACGCACGACGACAAGTGTTCTTAAAGACGCAACGAGGCGTAGCACCCGGCCGTAGCGCCGGGTGAGGGTTGAAACCGGAAGCCGGGGCGCGCGGACCTTTCCCGGTTCGCGTAGCACCCGGCCGTAGCGCCGGGTGAGGGTTGAAACAAAAAAATAATTCTGGCACCCCAAGCACCCGCTCAGGTAGCACCCGGCCGTAGCGCCGGGTGAGGGTTGAAACGCGGACTTTCCGCTGGTAATCTTCCAGCGCCGCCGCCAGTAGCACCCGGCCGTAGCGCCGGGTGAGGGTTGAAACTACCAGCGCTGCGCCGGGCGCTGTCCGGTGTACCAGGTAGCACCCGGCCGTAGCGCCGGGTGAGGGTTGAAACACAACAAACCAGCCCTTGAGGCGCAGGTAATCGCGTGTAGCACCCGGCCGTAGCGCCGGGTGAGGGTTGAAACCGCTATGGCAGGAGCCGTTATCTTCGGCATCGCCGGTAGCACCCGGCCGTAGCGCCGGGTGAGGGTTGAAACCGGTTCACACTGCGGATCGACGGACAGCCGATTTGGGTAGCACCCGGCCGTAGCGCCGGGTGAGGGTTGAAACCAATATTCGTTGCCGGAAAAAGACCAACTATCCAAGTAGCACCCGGCCGTAGCGCCGGGTGAGGGTTGAAACAATGACATTCGTGCGGCTTTTGAGCTCGTTGATGTGTAGCACCCGGCCGTAGCGCCGGGTGAGGGTTGAAACCAGACAAAACTTAATGAACCATTAACGACCAGCTAACGTAGCACCCGGCCGTAGCGCCGGGTGAGGGTTGAAACGCGAAATGCAGCGCAAACGTGCTGAACTCATTAAGTAGCACCCGGCCGTAGCGCCGGGTGAGGGTTGAAACCTGCGGGACACCACGGGCAAGCCGGTGGAGTTCCAGTAGCACCCGGCCGTAGCGCCGGGTGAGGGTTGAAACAAGCTGATGGTTACCGGCATACTCATCAACTTCAAGTAGCACCCGGCCGTAGCGCCGGGTGAGGGTTGAAACCATAGTTACTGCATTTATTGCTTATGAGGCTGTAGGTAGCACCCGGCCGTAGCGCCGGGTGAGGGTTGAAACATGGTTTTCGGCTTGGCAGGGGCCGAATTTAACATAGTAGCACCCGGCCGTAGCGCCGGGTGAGGGTTGAAACAAGAAACGCGGCTTCACGGTTATTTGCTCCACAGATGTAGCACCCGGCCGTAGCGCCGGGTGAGGGTTGAAACCCTTTTATCACCCCTCCCGTGTCGGCTGCCAGGGCCTCCCGTAGCACCCGGCCGTAGCGCCGGGTGAGGGTTGAAACTTTTCTTGTTGAAGTCGCATTTCGTCTGCTTCTCTTAAGGTAGCACCCGGCCGTAGCGCCGGGTGAGGGTTGAAACTTTTGGGTCAGTCCCTCTTCTCACCCTACCCGCCTCGTAGCACCCGGCCGTAGCGCCGGGTGAGGGTTGAAACAAGATTGACGACGCCATTGTCCGCGGTTCCGGTGGTAGCACCCGGCCGTAGCGCCGGGTGAGGGTTGAAACTGAGGCGGCTCAGGTTTTGATGCGGTTGAACGAATACGTAGCACCCGGCCGTAGCGCCGGGTGAGGGTTGAAACATAACCCTTTTGACTTCCATTCGCCGCACCCATTTGTAGCACCCGGCCGTAGCGCCGGGTGAGGGTTGAAACTTTGATTTTTTCCATAGTAAATTACCTACCTTTTTTGTAGCACCCGGCCGTAGCGCCGGGTGAGGGTTGAAACAAGCAGTTATAGATACACTTGAAGAATACGAATAACGTAGCACCCGGCCGTAGCGCCGGGTGAGGGTTGAAACAATTATCGGAATACGTTTTGGTTAGCCACGTTGTCGTAGCACCCGGCCGTAGCGCCGGGTGAGGGTTGAAACACGCACGAACTCGCCATATACCTCGGCAACGACTCGTAGCACCCGGCCGTAGCGCCGGGTGAGGGTTGAAACTTTCCGCCACCGCAGGAGAGGCGCTCACCGCCGTGGTAGCACCCGGCCGTAGCGCCGGGTGAGGGTTGAAACGACTGTGACATTGATTATGGTCACGATGCATGTAAGTAGCACCCGGCCGTAGCGCCGGGTGAGGGTTGAAACAGGCGAGTTACCGGCGGCTGTGTTTAGGTACTGGAGTAGCACCCGGCCGTAGCGCCGGGTGAGGGTTGAAACCCGGCAACCCGGATGCAGATGCGGAGGAGTTATTCGCGTAGCACCCGGCCGTAGCGCCGGGTGAGGGTTGAAACATGGCGGGTCTTACTTTTGTCGGTCAATTGTTAAATGTAGCACCCGGCCGTAGCGCCGGGTGAGGGTTGAAACAAGGTGCTTACCCCCTGCAGCCTGCAGGTCTATCCAGTAGCACCCGGCCGTAGCGCCGGGTGAGGGTTGAAACCTCCTGGTAGCATACCGATCAACCAAGAGGAGGAGGTAGCACCCGGCCGTAGCGCCGGGTGAGGGTTGAAACACGGAATTCATCACGCCGTACTTGTCGTAATGAATCGCGTAGCACCCGGCCGTAGCGCCGGGTGAGGGTTGAAACGTCGACGTCTATAACCGTCGGCCCTTGCGGCTTCTGTAGCACCCGGCCGTAGCGCCGGGTGAGGGTTGAAACCTGTAGAAGATCGTCAAGGTCTCTGGCCGGAACAAGTAGCACCCGGCCGTAGCGCCGGGTGAGGGTTGAAACTTATAAGTCACGTGATATATTGCCATGCTAACACCTGTAGCACCCGGCCGTAGCGCCGGGTGGGCATAAGTTTGGTGCCAGGCACCAAACTTATTAACTTATTATACCACCAGGGATATTATTGCTGTTACGAAAAGCAGCCGGCGGCTCTCACGCCCGACGGCAATGATGATGGCGAATATTTACAACCTCTCGGGAGGAGAAATCCGTTGTTTGCAAAATCTCTCCAGGAAATAAAGCAGTATTTCAGGGAACTCCCGAGAGAAGCCCTGCGGCTGATTCAACAGGGGTAGTTTTCAAGTCGTTTTTGAGTTGTTATGGGGACGCAAGTTCGGTGCCAGACACCGAACTTTTTATTTTGGCCATTCTTCTCGTCTCGTATTTCCGGTTTTTGATTCCGGTTGTTGAGTACAAAGTGGGCGGAATTATGCAAACTAACTATTTCTAATAGAACCATCTATTCCATGTAGTTTTGTGTTCAGGCGGATTATAGAATGGTTTATAATTAGTTTTTATTGTTTTTGGGAGGTAAAAGGAGTGAAAAAAAACTATAAAAGACGCTGTCTTCTATTTGCGCTGGTTTTTTTATTCTCCGGATTCCTTTTGAAACCACCTGTCTACGCGCAGACGCTTTATACGGTGGCGCCCGGTGATACTCTTTATTTAATTGCGCAAAAACATCAAACGTCTGTTGAGACGATCAGGCAGTTAAACGGCTTGGAAAACAACCTGATCTATGCTGGACAGGCGCTGGTCATTCCCGACCAGGTACCGGTTCATATCGTGGCTGAAGGAGAAAACCTATATCGAATCGCCAAATTATACAATACGACTGTTTCCGCCATTGTGTCCGGCAACAACCTGCCTGACGATTCTCTGCGTGTCGGTCAACTCCTCAGGATCAACAGCGGGCGGTACGAGCGCCCGAATGCGTTCATCGTAGGTTACTATACCGAGGAAGAAGACTATTTGCCGTCCTCTGCCTGGTCAACTATCGTCCATATGAGCGACCTGTCCTATGTCGCCCCATTCTGGTTTCGGTTGAACCAGTATGATCCTACAGATCTGGAAACTGCGGGTTACTTTAGTCAATCGGAGGCCCGTAGAATAGTAGCAGCGGCCCATGCGCGTAACGTGCAGGTAATACCGGTAATCCACAATTTCTTGTACGAGGATAAGTCGCTTACAAAGAACCTGGTAACTGAGATGCTGTCGCGTCCGGAGTCAAGGAGAAAATGTATCGACAATATTACCTGGCTCATTGAGTTTTACGGCTTCGACGGGGTCAACATGGATTTTGAAGGTATCAGGGTGAGCGACCGGGATAACCTATCTGTTTTCTACCAGGAGTTAGGCGACCGGCTGCGAGCAAAGGGATATCTTTTTACTGTTGCCGTCCCGGCAAAATCAAGTGACTGGGATAATCCCTGGGCAGCCCCGTATGATTACTCAGCTATCGGCAGGGCCGCCGACCTGGTCGTGCTGATGATGTACAACGAACATGGATGGCCCGGGAGCGGCCCCGGACCTGTTTCATCAATCGGTTTTAACCACGCCGTTCTTAAGTACGCCGTAAATAAAATTCCTACGCACAAGATTATTGTGTCCGAACCGGTTTTCGGGTTTGATTTTAACCTGCAGACCGCAAAAAACGACTACTTGTCGCACGAATTAGCCATGCAACGCGTTAAAAATTTTGGTGCTGCCCCGCTGTTTGATGTAACCAGTCAAACACCGTTTTTCTCCTATACCGCAGATAACCAGCGGCACGAAGTATGGTATGAAGATGCCGAAAGCCTGAAAAGAAAACTGGATTTAATAAGGGAATATGACATCGCCGGGCTGGCTCTGTGGCGTCTGGGCTTAGAAGACCCGGCCATCTGGCAGACTATACGGGAGCGGGTTAATATCCGATAGGTGAATGTGGCGCCGGGCATTTAACTTATTCTGTAGCGCCATAGCTCGCCCCCCGCCTTAGTAAAGGTTCCTTTACGTTATCGCATACTTAAAGCCGGATGTTAAGGTGCTTTTACATTGTGATGTTGAAAGAGATCGGAGATCATTTCTATAACCGTGTGCTATTAACGCCTTGACGCTAAAGCGCTAAAGGGTTAATATTTTTTTGAGGTGATTAAAATGGCTTATAAAGTGAGCATCTATCTCGGCGATCCCGAATTGCGGCGGCGTTTAAAGCTGGCTGCGGCCAAGCGCGATACCACTATAAGCGCTTTTTGTGAAGAGGCAATTCGTGAAAAACTGGCCCACGAGGAGTCAGACGTTTCGGGGACTGCCTGGGCAGCGGCCAGGCGATTGGACGCCCGTCGGTCACGCCTCGGACACATTAAAATCAGTACAGCGGACCTTGTTAAGGAAGGACGTTACAGGTGAGCGGTGCGGTAATCGATGCTTCGGTGGCTTTGAAATGGGCTCTGGATGACCAGGACGCTGTTGAACAGGCAATAGTTTTACGTGACAGGTATCTGGCCGATCCCCTGAACTTTCCGCTGTTAGCTCCGACTCTGTGGATTTACGAAATTGTCAACGGATTGTGGGTAGCCGTGCGGCGGCAACATCTGCCCCAAGAAGAGTTGCGCTCTACACTTGACGACCTCCTGAGTATTGGAGTTGAGTTGGTTACGCCCTATGTGCATCGAATCGCGGAGTTGGCTTTAAGCTACGACCTTGCTGCCTATGATGCAGCTTACTTGGCCGTTGCCGAGGAGACCGGTATGCCGCTGTGGGTGGGCGACAGGACCTTTTTCGCCAAGGTGCTGGGGCGTTGCGAAAAGATACGCTGGATTGGTGATTTCCTTATTGATTGAATAGTGACGTCCGGCCTTAAAGAGGGCGCTAATCTCTTTTATAGGTCTTCCTTTTCTGCCACAGAATCAAAGTAATCGCGGCCGGTTTCCACGTCCTTTACCCCAAAACGCACCCCGAGGGCATCGTAAGGGTCGAGCATCAGAATGCGCCGGAAGGTCTTCCGCGCCGCCGTAAGATCCCCAAGACGCCAGTGGCAGAGGCTCAGGCCGTGAGCGCCCGCAAAAACGGGCGGTTATTGACCCACGACCAGCGAAGCAGGCCATCAAAGCCGTGGGGCAGGGCTCGTTCGCCCACCGCAACCCCTGCACTGTAGCACTTCAAAGCCTTTCGTGTTAGCCATTTTGAGCGCGAATCGTCCAGGTAGTAGCCCCCGAGGTGGGCATAAGCGTCAATACAGCGGAGGTCTTGTTCGAGGCACTTCTGAAGAATGGGTAAGGCGGTGTCTTGATCACCTCCCTGGGTGTATTCCACCGCTTCGGTGATGGGATCGAACATGATCTTTCGGGGCAGAACCTTCAGGATTTCTCCTTCAACTTCGTTATATCTTGACGCGCGTAAGACAACGATCTTTCTTTCGGGAAGGCGAAGGCAACGAAGACATGAATGCCCTGCGGCCACCACTATGAGTTCGACGGTGGGGTTTACGGTTGTTTCCTTGTCTTGAGCCGATTTCGAATCAACAACTCTTTCAGCTCCGGCGACTCGATTATTTCTTCCTTATTTCGGAGAAGGAACAACTTTACTGTCGGTTTCATGACTATCGTCGGTTATAAGTCCGTACTGTGCCAGCAGCCTGCGGGCCTCATCCTCTCCCGCCTCCGTGAGCCATATCGACTTTGCCCGCCGGCTGCCGTTGATCAACCCTTCTTCTGATAACCGGTTCAGCGTTTCGAAGGGATAGCCCTTCCAGCTTCTGCGGGTTTGGCCCAAAAAGGTATCTTCATTCCAGGAGGTAAGGTACAGAAGCATAAGGGTGAGATCCCGGATTAGTTTTCCCTCCACCCATCGTTCACCTCTGCAGCTAACTTTGAGTGAGGATTACACTTTCCCCGGTGAAAATCCTGCAAACGGCAGACAATTCACACGTGACAGGGGAAGGTTCCTTGTCATGCATGAAACGTGGACAAGGACGGTTCCTGGTCATGTATTGTAGCACCTGGTCGAAGCGCCGGGTAAGGATTGAAACTAGACTTCGGTCGGCATGGACTGCTCCTCGACCAAAGTGGTCTTATTCTTTTTTCTGGTTGTTATGAGAACAAGGTATCTTTGGTCAAGTTGTCCCCGAACCAGTTTGCCGGGAGTTCTCCTCAGAGACCCGACGTGCTTTGTGGCAATGATACCGGTCATTTCGCCTTCGCTGTAGTTTGTGGTGGTCACTAATTTTTTTAGGGCTGTTCACCCGTTTGCTCTCAAAAATAAAGGAGTCGGCTTTTGGCCGACCCCATGGACCCGGAAAATGACCGGTGTTAAGTTTGCGTTCCCGTTGCGTTTCCCCAGTAGCCGCAACCGCCACAGCCGCCCCGGCCCGCGCCGCCACAGAAACCTTTGCCGTAGCCGCGCCCGAAGAAGCCGGGTACGTAATTAGGATTTTGCTCGATGAACTGCTGCCGGGCCTGCAGGCGTTCCTTGGCGGTCTGCGCCTGCTCGGGAGTGACGGCGCCGGCCTCAAGGTACTTATCGATAAGCTTGCTGCGCAGCTCGAGCATCTGCTTGTGGAGCGCGGTGATCTCCTGCGCCTTTTCCGGTGCGATGGTGACGTTCGGTGATGCCGGCGCCGGCGCGTCTTGTGCTAGGGCAGGAATAGCGATGGCCAGAGCCAGGAGAAGGCACAGGGCAATAATGACGCTTTTGTTTTTCAACATGGGGTCACCTCCTTCCTGAAAATATTTTGCGGTGTTTCACCTTTAGGATACCGGCTGTTTATGGCCGAAATTTGAATGAAGTGTTACAATTCTGTTAAACTTACCGGAGGAAAATCTTGTTAAGCAAAAAGATTTACATCGAGGTTGCCCCGCCGCGGCTTGAAGACAACCGGGCGGACTACGAGCGACTTTTAGCGGCGCTTCCCGACCATAGAGTAACCGGAGTACCGCTTGACCTGCTGCGGCGCCTTCCCGGGATTTTACGCGCGGCCGGTTGGCGTGTTACGGTGACCCTCGGGCGTACAAACGGGGGTTGGATGCTACAGGCGGTGGAGCCGGGAGATTCGGCGGGAAGGCAATTTGGACTGGCCGTCGATGCCGGGACGACAACGATCAGCGCGTCGGTCGTCGACCTTGTTGCGGGCCGGGTGTTGGCTTCAGCGGTAGGGGAGAACGCGCAGGCGGGCGAGGGAGAAGACATTTTAACCAGACTTCACGCCGCCGGGGAACCGGGGGGGGTATCGAGGCTGCGCACGGTTCTTATGAACAGCGTAAACCGGGTCGCCGGTGAAGCCGCGAATGCGGCGGGGGTGGCCGCTCAGGAGATAACGGCTGTGGCGGTCGGGGCCAATACCACCATGACCCATTTCCTGCTCGGGGCCGACCCTGCCTGGATTTGCCGCGAACCGTATATACCGGCGGTTAACAGCCCGGGGGTTCAAAGCGCGGGCTCTATGGGGCTGGCGGTAAACCCGGAGGCGGTTGTCTACTGCATACCGGGGGTGGGAAGTTACTTCGGGGGCGACGCTGTCGCTGGCATTCTGGTAAGTGGGCTGCACAGGCAGGAAGAGGTGTCGCTTTTTGTGGACATTGGGACGAACGGTGAGATGGTCGTCGGCAACCGGGAGTGGCTGGTGGCGGCGGCGGGTGCGGCCGGTCCGGCTTTCGAAAACGGCGTGGTCCGGCAGGGAATGCGGGCAGGGCCGGGTGCGGTGGAGCGGGTCTGGATCGACCCGCGGACGCACCGTGCGGCGTACACGGTGATGGGGGGCGGAAAACCAAGGGGGCTGTGCGGTTCGGCGGTCGTGGACGTGCTGGCCGGGATGTTGCTCTCAGGTATCATAGACCGGGGCGGTCACTTTTGCGACGGGCGGGAAGCTTTCGTCGTTGTTCCCGGATCCGAGGCGGAATACGGAGAGGATGTTGTAATAACCCGGCAGGACATCAAGAATTTTCTCAGGACCAAAGGCGCGGTGAACGCGGCTGTAGAGACCTTGCTGAGCGCCGTGGGGATCAACACGGGGGAAATCCGGAATTTTTACGCCGCGGGTGCTTTCGGGGAGCACCTGGACGTGGAAGCCGCCGTGACCTTAGGGCTGTACCCGGACCTCCCGCGCGAACGGATCAGACTTCTTGGCAACACCTCGCTTGAAGGGGCAAGGCGGGCGCTCCTTTCGGAAGACAAACGGCGGGAACTGGAGGAAATACGCCGGCGGGTCACTTACCTGGAACTCAACGTGAGTACGGAATTCATGGCCCGCTTCACCGGGAGCCGGTTTTTCCCGCATACCGATATCTCACTTTACCCTTCGGTGGCGAAAAAGCTCCGGGCGGCAGGGTTACTCTAAAAACGGGGGGACGTAGTCCGGGGAACGGATTTTACCGGGTGCCAGGGGCTTCGGGAGTGAAGGAATCGTGCCGCAACCGCCGAAAGTAAAAACGGAGGTGCCGCCGTGAAAAGGACAGAGGCCGCGCCGGCCGGGCGCCCGCCGGAACGTTCCGACACGCGCTCCCAGGCGGCGTTCGGTAGCTTCGAAAGACCGGGACAGACGGAACTATCCCTCGGGGAGTCTGCCGGGCTGACCGGGCGATGATTCTTGTTCCGATTTTCTGCCGTATGCGCTGCCCGGAGTGCAACACAAATTTCCCGGCGGAGATAATAAAAAGCACCGGCTCGGGCGGGGTGCTGGAAAGTGACCTTTGCTACCGGGCCGGCGGTATTTTTGTCTACCCTTTCTTTGTGGTGGTATGTCCCGGATGCCGTTTCGCAGCCTACCACGAGGAATTCGTATTCCTGGGAGAGTTTCCCCGGTACAGCCATTACCATCCTATCCAGAGGGTTCTGGGGGAGTTTCTGCGGGGGCAGCGGCGGCTTTACCCGGGGAGCGAGAAGTACCGGCTTGCGGCCATTTCGATGCGACGTAAAAAAACGGACGTGCTGCAGCAGGCGCACCTTCACTTGCGCGGTTCGTGGTGCGCGAGGCAGGAAGGCGACGCGGCGGCGGAGCGTTACCACCAGGAACAGGCGGTAAGAAATTTCCGGCAGGTCCTTCAGGAAAGCTGCGGTGTAGAGGCGGCGGTTGCGTCCTACCTGGTAGGGGAACTCTGCCGCAGGCTCGGGCGGTTCGGCGAAGCGGAGGCCGCTTTCGCCTGTGTTGAGGAAGGAACGCTGCCCGCGTGGTTGCGCCCAGGGTTTACGGCGATGCGGGAACGGGCCCGGCGCGGCGACAGCGCGCCGCAAATGCTGCCCGGGGATTAGCGCATTTACTCTATTTTAACTCCCCAGATCTGCATGCCCCTTGTGCCGACTACGATCATGTCCCCGTAAACGGCGGGGGAACCTTCAACGTTGCCGCCCAAATACAACTTGTCGAGTATTACCCCTTTCCGGCCGTCGATGAGGAACATGTTGCCGCCCGAATCGCAAAAGATGATGTAGCCTTTCCCGTCCGGGGTGTACACGTCAACCGGCGAACTCCAGGAGTAGCGGCTAAAGGGTATTTCCCACACGGTTTCGCCATTGGTTTCGCTCAGGGCGACGAGTTTGTCGCCGTTTGGCTCGTTGCACCTGGCAATGTTGAAAACAACCAGGTCGGCGATGTTGTTTTTGCCCACTACCGGTGTGCCGAGGACCCCGCCGTTTGTTTTCTCGTCGTAGGCGCACGCGTAAGCTCTCTCCCACAAAAGCGCTCCCGTCAGAGCGTTTATTTTGCGAAGGTAAGCGTGGCCGTTGTATACCTGCTTGTCCACCTCGCACCCGGTATACAGAAAAACACCGTCGCCGGCCTCCTCAAGTACCACGGTGCTGTCCGTATCGTCGGACACACACCTTGCCCAGACGGGTTCCAGCGAGTTAAGGTCGAGACACTGCAGTACCCCGTCGTTATCCGCAAAGTAGGCCAGGTTCTTGTATACGGCGATGGAACTTTCTATTCCCAGCCTTTTGCTCAGCGAGCAGCGGTAGCGGTATTTTACGACCTCAGGGTTCACCTTTAGCACGTTGTGATCGGGGATGTAAGTGGTATTCAGTTTGACCGTGTAAACCAGGCCGTTCTCGCCGGTTTGAATCAGGGTATCGGTGCCCGCGTGCACCAACCCGCTCGCGTCGAAAGCCCCCCATCCTTTGGGGGCGAAACCGTCGAGGCCGTTGATAAAGAAAAGCCTTTTTTGGTCAATCAAGCTGTAAACACTATAACCTATGGGTATTTTCCGCTGGTCGATCGTGTCTATTCCCTGGCCGACGTAAAGCACCGGGAGCCCCCTCGGGTCCACCGAAACGCTCCCCTTGATTGGGCCGAAGGTACCAAGCGGAGGCCGCGTGGGTTTGCCGGTGTCGAGGTCAAGGAAATGGACCTTGCCGTCCAGCGCGCCGTAGATGACCTCCTTGAAGTCGTGGTTTTGATACCGGGGGTAGAGGTTCATTTTTTTTATCAAGCCCTCGTCCCATTTAACGATGGCGGGCTGACCGGTCCAACCGACCCCGGTCCAGGAATCCAGGCGACCTACCGGTCGGACCCACACCTTTTTAAGCTTCTGAAGAGAAACCGGCGCCGTCCCGTAGCCGGCGGAGTCGCGGTAGTTGTTACCCCTGAAACAAGATACACCCTGAACGGCAGCATAATCCCGGGGGCCGCCGAAACACAGCGCGCCCTTCCGCTGGAAGCTTTTAACCGTTTGTTTGCCGTTGGCGATCCACGTCCGGAAGTGTAGCGCTGAAGGGGAGGCGAACGCGGCGGCTTGCCGCGCCACCCCGCCGGAGTCCTCCTGGGCACCGGCCGCTTCGTGGATCGGCGCATAAAGCCCGGTCTCATGAGGTTGCGAAAACCCGTAAACCGAGAGAACGCACACTGCGGCGGCGATGATCGTAATGCCGGCCAAACGGAATAAGGTTTTTTTCACGGGCAGCCTCTTGTGATTTTTTGAGAAACGGACGGCAGTGCCAAATATAGGTTTATCGTACAATTATTTCTGCCCGGAAGCAAGATGGTTGACGGAAGACCAGACCAGACCAGAATTTCAGGAAGGGTTGGAGGTTTTGCGCTTTGATCAGGACCTTTCCAGGATGCCGTTGAGGAAGATGTCCAGGAGGGTATTGAGGGCTTGCTCCAGGGATAAGGCATTGTTCGAAAGGAAATTGGGGTTGATGACCCCCCGCAGGGAACCAAGATAGCCCGCGAGTAACACGTCGGGGTTGACGTCCCGGAAGTAACCCAGGTTGCATCCGTCAAGGTACACCTGCTTGAGATGTTTGATGCGGTCGCTGCGGAGGCGGTCTATTTTATCCCAGAGCTGAGGGTAGTGCCGCTCAAGGTCGCTGAAATCCCGTGGTCCCGTAAAGCGGCTCGCTTCTTCGACCACGACCCTCATTACGCCGCGGAGCTTTTCCGGCGGAGTAGCCGCACCGGTGACGATCTCCTTCACCCGCCGCTCCACGTCCGCCAAAAGGCCGTCAACCACCAGTTCGACGAGTTCGCTCTTACTCCTGAAGTGGCGGTAGAGGGTGCGTTTGCTCACCCCGCTTGCCGCGGCCAGTTCAGTCATGGTTACGGCGCGGAACCCTTTTTTCGCGGCAAGCTCTTTCATCGTCCGGAGAATGCGGTCCCTGATTTCCATATACTTGACTCCTCCGCGAATAACCGATATATCTTGCGCAGCCGTGGCCGTGCTGCTCGTTGTCCCCCGGAGCGCAGTGCTCCAGTCCGACGCGACATCGGCTTGGTTCGGAGCGAACCACGGCTCACTCAGAGCGCCAAATATGGCGGTTACAAATGAGATACCATTGGAAATATGAATGCTTGGTGCACGTTTAAAGAATTTCCTCTCATAAGGCGCGATTCGCGAGCCTGTTCGCTATCCTCCCCTTCGCCGTGTCGCGTAAGCGGCCTTGCGCAGAGCGCTCCTTGGGGACAAACGGCAGCGGCCGTTGAGATAAGGCTTCCGGCTTCCAACCTCTGCTTTCCAAATTCTTACTACTGACTACTGGTTACTCCACCCGCTTGCGGAAGCGCCAGGAAGCCAGCGTGATTATGGCGACGCCGAAGACCGCAAGCGGCAAGACGTCGTCCCATAGGTACTCAATACCAACCCCTTTGAGCATGATCCCTCTCAGGATGTCAAGAAAATATGTCAGAGGTATAAGGTTGCCCAGGTATTGTATGACCAGCGGCATGGACGCCCGGGGGAAGATAAAACCGCTTAACAATACGCTCGGCAAGATGAACAACATGGTCATCTGCATGGCCTGCAACTGAGTCCGGGCGATGGTGGAGAAGAACATACCAAGGCCCAGGGCGAATATGAGAAACAGGAAGGTGAGGCCCAGAAGCAGAAAAATGCTTCCCACCACCGGCACTTTGAACCAGAAAACCCCGATGCCCAGGGCCAGACCCACATCTACCAGGGCTATAAGGATGTAGGGTACCAGTTTTCCGGCCATCAGTTCGATGCCCCTGATCGGCGTGACCATCAACTGTTCCAGCGTGCCCCGCTCCCGCTCGCGCACCAGTGCAAAGGCGGTGAGCATTACGGTAATGTTCTGCATGATGAGTCCGATCAACCCGGGAATATTGAATTTGGTGCTCTCCAACCCCGGGTTGTACCAGGCGCGGGCGCGTATGTCTACCCCCGGCCCGGCCGGGACGGGAACACCTTCGGCGTCAACGACCGCCAGCCGCATTTCCTGTGATTTATAGCGGCTGGTGAGTTCGGCCATCGAAAGGGCCGTACGGGCCACCAGGGGGTCCGACCCGTCCACCACGAGTTGCGCGGTGGCGATTTCCCCCCGCCGCAGCGCGCGGGCGTACCCAGGCGGGATTACCAGCGCCGCCCGTACCCGGCCTCCGTCGAGCAGGGCCTTAACCTCCCGGCTGCTCTGCACCCGGTAGGAAAGATCGAAATAGCGCGTCTGTACAAAATTCTCGGTCAGGAGACGGCTGAACTGGCTCTGGTCTTGGTCCCAGACCGCCAAAGGTATATGGTCGACATCCATGTTGACCGCGTACCCAAAGAATAAGAGCATCATGACGGGCATTACAAACACCATCACCAGGCTTGGTGGATCGCGCCGGATCTGGATAAACTCTTTTTTGATAATGGCCAGAAGACGCCTAAGCAAATGGTTGTCCTCCTCTGGTGGCCATCCGCACGAAAACGTCCTCCAGGGTAGGGAGGCCTTCTTCGGCCATTAAGCGCTCGGGCGGACCGAAGGCGTAAAGACGGCCGCCCTCCATGAGGGCGACCAGGTGACAGTTTTCCGCTTCGTCCATGTAATGCGTCGTGACGAGAATGGTAACCCCCTCGGCGATAAGGACGTTGAGAAGTTCCCAAAAGATGCGGCGGGATACAGGGTCCACGCCGGCGGTCGGTTCGTCGAGGATTAACAGGCGGGGCTGGTGAACGAATGCGCTGGCAAGGGCTACCCGCTGTTTCCAACCGCCGGACAGGGTCCCTACCAGTTGGTTCTCCCGGCCCTCAAGTTTCATGCGTGCCGCGAGTTCCCTGCACCGCAAATCCAGTTCTCTATTCGTCAGGCCGTACACACTGCCGAAAAACCGCAGGTTTTCGAAAACGGTAAGGTCTTCGTACAGGCTGAACTTTTGCGACATGTACCCGATGCGGGCCTTTACCTGTTCCGCCTGGGAGATAATGTCCAGGCCGAGGACGCGCCCGCTTCCGGCGGTGGGCCGGAGCAGGCCGCAGAGCATCCGGATGGTCGTGCTCTTTCCCGACCCGTTGGGCCCCAGCAGGCCGAAGATGGAGCCCGCCGGAACCGTAAAACTTACGTCCTGGACCGCCTGGACGGCACCAAAACGTTTGGTGAGGTTGTGGACTTCGATGGCCATAGCCTCCACCGGACTATCCTCCCTAAAGACGCTCAGGTTTAGAAGGGAAAGGTGACGTCTGCCGGTAGACCGGGCCGCAGGGCGTCCCGGCCGCCGGTTGCCTCTATCTTGACCCTGAAAACAAGGTTCACCCGGTCCTGTTTGGTTTGGACGTTGCGCGGGGTAAACTCGGCCCGGGGGGATATGTAAACCACCTTGCCCGGGAAGCTGCGGTTGGGATGCGTATCTACGGTGATCCGGACAGCCTGTCCGACACGGACCCGGCTGAGCCTGTCTTCCGGCACGAAGACGTTCAGCCACAGGTTGCGGTCGTCAAGCAGGGTGATCACTTCCGCACCCGGGCGAATCAGTTCTCCCTTTTCGAAATTGCGGGCCGCGACCATACCCGCCGCAGGCGCTACGAGTTTGGTTTTCTCGAGGTTCAATTGCGCCAGCGCAAGGTTCGCCTCGGCCTGGTTGACCCCGGCCGCCAGGCGCTCAAGTGTTTGCTGCCGGCTCCCGGCCTCCAAGAGGGACAGGCGGGAGCGGGCCGCCTCGAGTTGCGCTTCGGTTGCCTCAAGTTGGTGGCGGGCCAGGCGGACCTGGCTTTGCCGGGCAACCAGTTCTTGTTCCGGCAGCGCCTCCGCGTCGAAAAGAGCTTCAGCCCGCTTCAAGTTGTCTTCTTGCAGGGACAGTTGTTCGCGGGCGGCCGCCACTTGCGCCGCCAGGCGGTCGACTTCCCGCTGGGCGGCTTCAACCTCCTGGCCGCGGGCGCCGGCGCCTGTTTCGTCAAGAGCCGCCTTCGCTGCGGCAACGCCGGCGCGGGCCTGGTCTACTTGATAACGAAACGGCTGGTCTTCAATCCAGCCGACAAGTTGGCCTTCCTTGACCCTGTCTCCTTCTTTAACCAGTAATTCGTTCAACCGGCCGCCTACTTCCGCGACAACCTTGATTTCGGTTGCTTCGATGGTGCCGTTGGCGGTCAGTTCTCCGCTTCGCGACGCGCATCCTCCGAGAAGCATCATGCTCAAAAGGATTGCGGAAATGAGAACCCCGCGGACTTTTCTCAATTTTAGGCCCTCCCGGGAAACCAAGTAGACTATATTAGTTTACCTGGTTCCGAGTATACTGCAGTTAGTGAAAAAGTTGCAAGGAAAATCGGCCCTTTTGCTGAGGAAGAAATAAGAAAGGGCGTACCCCGAAAAAGGGCAAAGCCCATTTGCACTCACTTACGGTGCGGCCGGTTTGATGTTTAACGTCTTTATCAACAGCAGACGTTCGCACGGTGTTAAATCAAAAGTATCTCATCGAAGCCCACGCGCGGTAAAAACCCGGACCTTCCCGTGGCTGTCACCTGGACCCGGTCGTAAAGCTGGATACCCCCTCTCGGCCCTTCCTCGCCGGTGGGGCTCGGAATGTGCCACCGGAGCGCTATAACCTCAGTGCCGGCCGGCAGGGGTGTTGGCGCGGCGCTCAGGTTGGGCTCGGCGAGGAGTTCGGTGTCTGCCGTAACGAGGTGGACTCTCACCCGGCCCCTGCCCACCAGTTCAATTCGCCGCAGGGCCAGCCGGGCTATATCCGCGACGGCGGGGTCGCCAAGGACACCCCTCAGGGCGGTCGTTACTTGCCGGTCCAGCCCGAGCCTGCCGAAACTGATCACCGTGTAAAAGCGGACTACATCGCAGGGGTTATTTAGTAACTGCAGCAGGAACGGTATGGCGCGCCGGCCCAGCGCTTCCCACTGGAAGGACCCGATGTAGTAGATGCCGTGGATCTGGAGCGGGTTTAACTGCTCGCAAGCGAGGGCCGTCGTTTCCCAGGTTTCTTTCAGTGCGCCGGGTTCTGGAACATCGGGCCCGATCAGCAATTCGGCCCCGGCTTGGATCAGATTGGGGTCGGGTATCTCGTTGATTGCCGCCAGAACGCCGATGGTTGTGTTGAACTCCCTGGCAAGGCACCAGAGAGTATCTCCCCGCCGCACCACGTAGTAAGGTCCGCCGCCCGCCTTGGGCAAATCCAACCCCGGTTCCGGGATGATCAGGACCTCGCCCACAAAAATAAGATCGGGGTTGCAGATCACGTTTGCCGCCAGTATCGCGTTTACGGTCGTACCAAACCGTTGCGCTATTGTAAACAAAGTATCGCCAGGTTGAACGAAATACAACATAAGCACAGCCTCCTTCACTCCATGATATTTCGCCGGCCGGCGAAATGTTGACCCGGTTTTATTGCGAGCGGGAGGCTGGTGTGCTAAAATAAACGCGGTGAGTGATTCGGAACGGATGGGCAGCATCCAAGGGAGCTGCACCTTGTGCCGACGCCTTTTTATAAGTGGCCGAACCGCTTGGAGCCGGAGAGGACCGAGACGGGAGGTGGGAAAATTACCTTTCGGGGCGCGTCCGGAGGTTTTTTGTTTTTTTCGGAGGGGTTGGTATGCTACACAAAGTCGCCGTAATAGGCGCGGGACGAGTAGGGACGGCTTTAGCCCTCAATTTGAAAGAAAAGGGTTACCCCGTGGTAGCGGTCGCAAGCCGGAGTCCGTCCACCGCGCAAAAACTCGCGGAAGCAGTCGGGGCAAAGGCCTGTCCGGTTAACGCCGACGCCGCGCGTGTAGCGGAACTGGTTTTTATAACCACGCCGGACGGGAGCATTGCGCCCGCCGGAGAGGAGATCGCGGGCGCGGAAGGCTTTCGTCCAGGGCAGTTCGTGGCCCACACCAGCGGTGCGTTGCCTGCGGCGGTACTACAGCCGGCGAAGGACGCGGGCGCGGCGATATTCTCCCTGCACCCCTTGCAGTCCTTCGCGACACCGGCACTGGCCGTCGAGCGTTTACCCGGCTCGTACTTCACGTTCGAGGGCGACCCGGAGGCGCTGCCGCTTGCCGGCCGGTTGGTTGCCGAGTTGGGGGGGCGCCTTTTCCGGATAGACGCGGCGTCTAAACCGCTTTATCACGCTGCCGCCTGCGTGGCCTCCAATTACCTGGTCAGCCTTATGCACTTCATGTACGACTTGGCGGAGCAGGCCGGCTTGCAGCGGGAATCGATCTTCGAGGCTTTTTCGCCGCTGATCCAGGGTACCCTGAGCAACGTCGGCGTGGTTGGGCCGACTGCGGCGCTGACCGGTCCCATTGCCCGGGGGGACGCGGATACGATCCGGCGCCACGCCCTTGCCATGGGAAGCCGGCAGTGGGAACTCTATCGGATACTTGGCCTGTACACGGTAAAGCTGGCGCGCGAGAGAGGACTCGCAGCGGAAGCGTCGGCGGCGCTAGAAAGAATCTTTTGTGAGGTGAAACAGCATGGCTGAAGAACGGGTTACCACGGCTCATTTCCGCAAGTGGAAAGAAGAGAAACGGCCGATAACCATGCTTACGGCATACGATTTTCCGCTGGCTCGGCTGGTGGATGAGGCGGGTATCGACTCGATCCTCGTCGGCGATTCCGTCGGGAACGTGGTGCTGGGTTATGAATCAACCCTTCCGGTTACCATGGATGAAATGATTCACCATACGCGCGCGGTCGCCCGCGGTGTTTCAAGGGCGCTGGTGATCGGCGACATGCCTTTCCTTTCCTACCAGGTTTCCCGGGAAGAAGCTGTCCGCAACGCGGGCCGTTTCCTGAAGGAAGCAGGCGCGCACGCGGTAAAGCTCGAAGGCGGGCAGGGCGTGGCCGAAGCGGTACGCGCGATCGTGTCCAGCGGGATTCCGGTAGCCGGCCACATAGGCCTTACCCCGCAGTACGTGCACCAGCTTGGTGGGTACCGGGTGCAGGGCCGTCAGGCGGAAGCGGCGCGGCGGCTGCTTGCGGACGCGGCGAGCCTGGCGGACGCAGGGGTGTTCTGCATCGTACTGGAGTGCGTCCCCGCGGAGGTGGCCAAACGGATTACGTCCACCGTCGCCGTGCCGACGATCGGCATCGGTGCGGGACCGGACTGCGACGGCCAGGTGCTGGTGACGCACGACCTGCTCGGGCTTTACAGCGGTTTTTCGCCCAAGTTTGTAAAACGCTACGCCAACCTTGTGGAGGAGATGAAGAAGGCTTTGGGCGGTTTTCAGAAAGATGTCCTAAGGGGAGAGTTTCCCGGTCCGGAGCACACTTTTTCCATGCCGGCGGCGGAACTGGAGGAGTTTCTTAAAGAGTAGTCGCGAGTCACGAGTTAGAATATAGAAGTCAGAATTCATAATCCAGAATATAGAAGATAGAAGACAGAACTTAGAACCCAGAACTTAAAACAACTTAGAACGGACCCTTAAGGTCCATCAGTATAAGGTAACTTTGAACTTCGAACTTCGAACTGTTTAACTTTGAACGTTGAACGTTGAACCTTGAACTTTGAAAGGGGGAGGGGGCTAATCATGGAGGTATTAGGCAAAGTTGCGGACCTCCGGGACTTCCTCGCGAAGATGCGCGCCCAGGGCAAACGGATCGGTTTTGTACCGACGATGGGATTCCTGCACGTGGGCCACCTGGCGCTTATGCGCGACGCCCGGAGCGACGGGGCTGACTGCGTGCTCGCGAGCATCTTCGTTAACCCGCTCCAGTTCGGACCCAGGGAGGACTACCGGGACTATCCGCGCGACCTGGACAGAGACAAAGAACTGTGCCGTCAGGCCGGCGTAGACGCCCTGTTCGTTCCCCCGGTCGAAGAGATGTACCCGCAGGGGTTTGCCACTTACGTAGAGGTTGCAGGGATCACCGAGGTGCTGTGCGGGCGCTCCCGCCCCGGGCATTTTAAAGGGGTCGCGACGGTTGTGGCGAAGCTTTTCAACATCGTCCGGCCGGACTATGCCTATTTCGGACTTAAAGACGCCCAGCAGGTTGCGGTCATTCAGCGGATGGCGCAAGATTTGAACTTCCCCGTGGAAGTCAGGGTTCACCCCACGGTGCGGGAGAAGGACGGCCTGGCCGTTAGTTCCCGAAATGTGTATTTAAGCCCGGAGGAGAGGAAGGCGGCGCCGGTCATCTACAGAACCCTGGAACGCGCCGGCGAAGCGGTCGAACGGGGGGAGCGGGACGCCGGCCGGCTGATAAAATTGCTTGAGGAAGGTATCCGGGCGGAACGGTCGGCGCGGCTGGATTACGCCGAGGTTGTGAGCTGGCCGGACCTGAGCATTATCACAAAAAAAATTGGGCCGGGGCGGGTGCTGCTCGCGCTTGCCGCTTACTTCGGCAAGGCCCGGTTGATTGATAATATACTGGTAGACGTAGAGGTGGAATGAATGCTCTTGACAATGTTACGCGGCAAAATACACCGGGCCACGGTGACGGAAACAAACTCCGATTACGTCGGCAGCATCACCATTGACGAGGCGCTGTTGGAGGCGGCCGACATCCTGCCCGGAGAGAAGGTGCAGGTAGCCAACGTCGATACCGGTGAACGTTTTGAAAGTTACGCCATCACCGGACCCCGGGATTCGGGCGTGATCTGTCTGAACGGTGCTGCGGCTTTACTGGCAAAACCGGGGGAAAGGGTAATCATTATGGCTTACGCCCTGGTTTCCTGCGAAGAAGCCCGCAATCTCCGGCCCAGGGTAGCGTTGGTAGACGAAAAGAACAGGTTAATCAGCGTTAAGTCCGGGGAGGTCCACGGGGACAGAAGTTAGCCCCAGGCAAAGTTTTCCGAATATTCGCAATGGCTTGCCTTGACAGGCGAGAGCAGCGCAATTAGAATTATCCTTAATCCCAACGGTCCGCTGGTACTTGAAGAGTGTTGCAACACTCAAATGTACCGGAATTAAGCTTATCCATACTGAATGTCAAACATTGGCTAAAGGCCCAGAGATCGCGAAAAACAAGCATGGCGCGGAACCCAGCACGCAATGGAGGCCTTAAAGAAAAGGGTAATGCTTAAATCTCCAATGTGATACCGAGCAACCCTTTGCTTTCAGGTAGCATTTTGAGTGCTGAGGGACGGCGCGGAGCGTGCAGAATTAGAGGTTGGAGGCCGGAGGTTGGAAGTGGGAGTTCTTGAAGCAATTCGCTGGGCGAATTCCTGCAAAAGATCAAAAGCTCAAAAGATACTAACCTCTAACTTCTCACCTCTCACCGCCAATATGTCAGGCGCAGTATTGCAGTGGTCTCCCAGGAGATGGAAAATGCCTGCAGATAACGAACAACTTATCCAGGAAATAAAGCGCCTCAAAGAAGAGCGAGAGGCGCTTATTCTTAGCCATTACTACCAGCTTCCCGAGGTTCAGGATATCGCCGACTTTATCGGCGACTCGCTTGAACTCTCCCGCCGTGCGGCATCCACGCCCGCCAAGGTACTGGTTTTTTGCGGCGTGCACTTCATGGCGGAGACCGCGGCGGTCCTCTCACCCGGTAAAATCGTGCTCATACCGGATGTAAAGGCCGGGTGCCCGCTGGCGGCGATGGTGACCGCGCCGGACTTGCAAGCCAGGAAGAACCAGGTGCCGGATGCGGCGGTAGTCTGTTATGTCAACACCACGGCGGCGGTTAAGGCGGAAAGTGACGTGGTATGCACTTCCGCCAACGCGGCGAAGGTGGTCAAAAGCTTGCCGACCGGAAAAAAGGTGCTGTTCGTACCTGACAAAAACCTGGGGTATTACGCGGCCGGACAAAACCCGGATAGAGAGTTCATTTTTTGGGAAGGGTACTGCCACGTGCACGACCAGATCAGCGCGGGGGACATTATCAGCGCCAAAAAAGCAAACCCCGCAGCCAAGGTTGTGGCCCATCCGGAGTGCCGCCCCGAAGTCCTGGATCTTGCCGACGAGACGGCAAGCACTTCCGGAATACTCCGTTACGCGCGGGAAAGCCCGGCGCGGGAGTTTATTATCGTTACCGAAGAAGGTCTCCTGCACCAACTCCGGAAGGAAAACCCGGGGAAGCGCTTCCACCTTGCTTCGCCGGCGCTCGTGTGTCCGGAAATGAAAAAAATTACCCTGGAGAAGGTCTTGAAATCCCTTGTCACGCTTGAGCCGCGGGTGGAGGTGCCGTCTCCCGTCCGGGAAAGGGCGGTTCGGGCGGTCGAGCGGATGCTTGCCATAAGTTAGGGGTGGGTTTTTTGGCGTGGCGCTACCTGGTGAACTTCGATACCCGGGAACTGGAAACGGTTGAGTGCGCCTTTCTTATTTTGGGGAGCGGCATCGCGGGCCTTTACACCGCACACCTGGCCAGTCGCTTCTGGGACGACGTGGTCGTATTGACCAAGCGGGGTATTGACGACACGGCGACGGAAAGAGCGCAAGGAGGTATCGCCGCCGCGGTCGGTCCGAGTGATTCGCCCGTGCTTCACTACGGTGATACGCTTTTGGCCGGATCGGACCTTTGTGAACCTGATGCGGTGCGAATCCTGGTAAACGAAGGACCCGGACGGGTCCAGGAACTAATCGAGCTTGGCGCCGCATTCGACCGCGCGAACGGGCGGTTGGACCTGACCAGGGAAGGGGCGCACACCAGGCGCCGCATTCTGCATGCCGCCGGTGACGCAACCGGCGCCGAAATCCAGCGCGTACTTTCTACAACGGTGAGGGGCAACCACCGGATAAAAGTGCTGGAGAACCACTTTGCGGTCGACCTCCTGACGGCGGGCGGGATTTGCTGGGGGGTGCTCACCTGGGACAAGACACACGACCGGCTCACGGTTTTCCGCGCCAGGGTTGTGGTAATCGCGACCGGGGGCGCCGGGCAGGTCTATCGCGAGACTACGAACCCCAGAGTGGTTACCGGTGACGGGATAGCGATGGCTTACCGCGCCGGCGCTGAAGTCATGGACATGGAATTCGTGCAATTTCACCCGACGGTCCTGGCGCTGAAAGGGGTTCGGCGCTTTTTAATTTCGGAAGCGGTCCGGGGTGAGGGGGGCATCCTGGTTAACGCCAAGGGCGAACGCTTTATGCCGCGGTACCATCCCCAGGGTGAGCTTGCACCGAGGGACGTTGTGGTCCGGGCCATTTTAAGGGAACTGGAAACAGAAGGCTCGGAATGCGTGTACCTCAGCCTCAGGCACCTCGATCCGGTAATGGTCAGGGGACGGTTCCCGACGATTACGGAGCAACTGGCGAGGAACGGCCTGGACCTGGCCTGCGACCTGATTCCGGTATCTCCCGCGGCCCATTATTTTATGGGCGGGGTCAAGACCGGGCTGCACGGCGAGACGAATTTAAGGGGGCTTTACGCATGCGGTGAGGCGGCCTGCGCGGGTGTGCACGGCGCCAACCGGTTGGCTTCCAACTCCCTTCTGGACGGTTTGGTTTTTGGCGGGCGGATTGTGGAGCACGCGCGGGCTTCATTCCCCGGGGCTACGGATTCTTCAGTTGTCGGCCGGGACCTCGGCCCTCCTGACGGTGTGCACGTTTCGGCACTCAGGGAGGAACTGCAGTCGCTGATGCAGGAGCATGTCGGCCCGGTCCGCACGGCGGCGGGCCTGGAAACAGCCTTAAAACGCTTCGAAGACTGGGGTTGGATCAGGGGCAAAGAGGCCGGAACGCCCGATGCCATGGAACTGCGGGACATGATAGACGTGGCGGAACTGATTACCGAAGCGGCGCTCATGCGGAACGAATCACGGGGCGGGCATTACCGGTCGGACTACCCGGTGAGCCGCCAAAGGTGGAAAAAGCACATAATTATACGGCGGCAGGTGTAACAATGACGGGGGAGTTTTTGTCGGGGCTGGATGCGTTAATAGACCAGGCTTTGGCGGAGGATATCGGTACCGGTGACTGTACTACCCTGTCCATCGTGCCGAAAAACGTACGCGCCCGGGGTGTAATGTTTACCAAAGAAGAAGGTGTAGTCGCCGGTTTGCCTGTGGTGGAACGGGTTTTCGCGCGGCTTGACCCGGAAATTCGATGTGTCTTCGGGGTTCCCGAGGGGACACGAGTACACCCCGGTACGGTGCTCGCGCAGGTGCACGGGCTGGCGCAGGGGATTTTAACGGGCGAAAGGGTGGCGCTGAATTTCATCCGGCATCTGTCGGGGATTGCAACCAGGACGGCAGGGATGGTGGCCCAGTTACAGCACTCGCGGGCGGAAGTGGTGGACACCCGCAAGACTACGCCCGGTTTAAGGGTTCTTGAGAAATACGCCGTCAGGGTGGGCGGGGGTCGAAACCACCGTTTCGGACTGTATGACGGGGTCCTCATCAAGGACAACCACATCAGGCTGGCGGGAGGGATAAAAGAAGCGGTCCGGCTGGCCCGGGAGAGGGCGCCGTACACCCTGAAAATCGAAGTGGAAGCCGAGAGCCTGTCACAGGTTGAGGAGGCCCTCAGCGCGGGCGCGGATTTGATCATGGTTGACAACATGCCGCTGGAGATGATCCGCGCGGCTGTCGAACTCATCGCCGGCCGGGCGCTGATCGAGGCCTCGGGCGGGATCACGGAGGAAAACATCGGCGCGGTGGCGGCGACCGGGGTCGATTTGATTTCCGTGGGTGCGCTTACACACTCGGCGCGGGCGCTTGATATTTCACTGGACATTGTGGACAGCGGTCCGGCTTAGGGCTGGTCAGGATGCCTGTTATGCGGGAACGTTTAATGATGAAACTCATGGAGGCACAAGGCTTCGTTTCGGGAGCACGGATGAGCCTTGATCTCGGTATTTCCCGGGGGGCGGTGTGGAAGCACATCCAGGTGCTCAGACAGGAAGGATTTGCGATTGCGGCAAGCCCGCGCAAAGGATATCGCCTCCTTGACGTTCCCGACGTACTTTACGCTGCGGTGGTAAACCCGCTGCTTACCGGCGGGTTCGGAAAGCCCTATCACTACCGGCACAGCCTCACCTCCACCAACGACACGGCCAAGGCACTCGCCCATTCGGGTGCGCCCGAAGGTACGGTTGTTGTAGCGGAAGAACAGACGGGCGGCCGGGGCAGGCGCGGGCGTTTTTGGCACTCCCCTCCGGGCGGGTTGTGGTTCTCGCTGATACTGCGTCCTAAAACGCCTCCTGCGGAAATTAATTCGTTGTCTCTTGTGCTCTCACTCGCGGCGGCCGAGGGACTTGAGCAGTTACCGGGAATAAGCCCTTCCCTAAAATGGCCTAACGATCTGCTTCTGGGCGGCCGCAAGGTCGGCGGGATCCTTACCGAGATAAGCGCCGAGGCGGACCAGGTACACTATGCCGTGGCGGGAATCGGTATCAATGCTAACTTTACTTCTTTCCCGCCGGAAATCGAACAGACGGCTACCTCCTTGCAGGCGCATTCCGGCGGGGCGGTATGCCGTCCACGCCTCTTGAGCGCTCTTTTAACCGCGCTGGAGGATAATTACCGCAGGTGGTGTGAAAAAGGTTTTCCGCCCTTCAGGGCAGCATATAAAGAACGGTTCGGCTTGCTTGGTAAAACGGTGTCGGCGGCTACTCCCACGGGGACACTGAACGGCCTTGTCAGGGACGTTGACGGCGACGGTAACCTAATATTGACGCTTAGGAACGGGGAAGAAATGCGGCTGAGCACCGGCGAGATAACGGTCCGGGGAGAAGAACATTGATTCTTGTATTGGACATCGGAAACACCAACATTACGGCGGGCGTTTTCCGCGAACGGGAACTCATTGCGGCTTGGCGTCTGGCGACCAGGCGCGAGCAGACCGCCGACGAGATGGGGTTGGTTTTCCGTCAGTTCCTGCGCGAAGAAGGACTCAACCCCGAGGATATTGTTGACGTGATGGCCTGTTCGGTCGTCCCCCCGCTCAACCCGGTAGTCGAAGCTATGTCGCAGCGGTACTTCAAGCAGCCGGTATTCTTCATCGGGCCGGGGACCCGTACCGGTGTGTCGATAAAATATGAGAATCCCAGGGAGGTGGGTGCCGACAGGGTAGTAAACGCCGCGGCCGGGTTTGCGCTTTACGGGGGCCCGTTAATCATCGTTGATTTCGGTACCGCCATTACATTCGACGTAATCTCGGACAAGGGGGAGTACCTCGGCGGGGTGATCGCCCCCGGTGTCGGCATATCCTGTGAGGCGCTTTTTGCACGTGCCGCCAGGCTGCCGCGCGTCGACCTGGTTGCCCCCCCGGCGGTCATCGGCCGGAACACGGTCCAAAGCATGCAGTCAGGCATTGTTCTCGGTTTCGCCGGCCTGGTGGATGAGATTGTGCGCCGCATTAAAGCTGAGCTCAAGGAGGACCCATCGGTGGTGGCGACAGGCGGGCTGGCCGAATTGATCGCGCGCCAGAGCAAGACGATCCAACGGGTTGATCCTTTCCTGACTCTAACGGGGTTACGGCTGATACATGAACGCAACCAGCAAATTTGAACCACTCCTCGGTCCCGATGACTTTCCGTTACTCTCCGCTCCCATGGCAGAAATCAGCGACAAAGCTTTCCGGCTCATTGCGCGGGAGTTTGGTGCGGCGCTGGCGTGGACGGAGATGGTACCCGCGCAGGTCCTGTGTCACCCCACACCTTATACTAAAGAATTAATCGACCTTTCGGGCGAGACCGGCGTGGTGGTCCAACTGTTCGGCTGCCGCCCGGCTGAGGTTGCGGCGGCGGCCGAGGTTGCGGCGGAGGCCGGCGCCGCGGCCATTGATATCAACATGGGGTGTCCGGTGTCCAGGGTGGTACAAGGCGGCGCAGGCGCCGCGCTAATGCTGCGCCCGGAACTGGCGGCGGCGATCGTGGACGCCGTAAAGAGCCGCGTCGACGTCCCGGTGACGGTGAAGTTACGGCGCGGGTGGGACGAAGAGTCCCCCGACGCTTTGGTGGTGGCGCGAGCGGTGGCGGCGGCGGGAGCCGATGCGATCACCGTCCACGGACGCTACCGGAGCCAGTTTTTTTCCGGCCGCGCAGACTGGGAGATTATCGCCGCCGTTAAAAAAGCGGTGGGTGTCCCGGTCATCGGCAACGGCGACGTATGGCAGGCGCACGATGCGGCCAGGATGTTCAAAGAGACCGGGTGTGACGCCGTAATGATCGGGCGCGCGGCCAGGGGCAATCCCTGGATATTCGCGGCATGCCGCACCTACCTGGCAACGGGGCGGGAACCGCAGCCCCCCTCGCCCGGAGAACGCGTGGCCATGGCCGTCAAACACTGCGAGTTGCTGGCGGCAATTCAAGGGGAAACCGCGCTTTTCCGCATGCGGCGGCAGGCCGACTGGTACACCAGGGGACTGAAAGGGGCGGCCCGGTTAAGAGAATCGCTTTACCGGGCCGGAAGTCTCAAGGAAATCAAGGTGGTTCTTACGGCTTTTTTAGCTTGCTGTTAGGAGGAACCCCTGTTAATATGGTTGAGGAGACCGCTGCAAAACTTCGCCTGACTTTGTCAGGCTCGCCGTCCGGTGCTGACGTACTATCTGTACGCTCCGCGCCTCCGGCTTCGCCTTTCGCGTCATGCTCGTTTTTCGCGGCCTCCGAGGTTTTACCGGCACTGACAGGCTGACTGCGTTCTAGTAGTTTGGATTTAGCAATATTCTATCAGGGCGGGCTAATGGGTGTTCCGGGGGTGACGATGGAGAAATTCGCTTTTGTGTTTCACCCGCTTGACGTTGCCGACGTGGCGCGGAAATACTCTTTTACCCGGTTTCTGCCGCCGAAGGTGGTGGAAGGGGCGTTGAAACTCATGTCTCCGAAAAAGGTATCGCACATCACGGGCGTCCGTTCGGCGTACGCGGAGGCCGAAGGGTGGTTCGTGTCCTGCCCGCTGACCGCCCGGCAGATAATGAGTCTGCCAGCCGAATATGTCTTGAAAAAAGTGGTGCAGGCGGGGCAAGTTGCGGAACGGTTGGGGGCACGGATTCTCGGTCTGGGCGCTTTCACCAAAGTGGTCGGCGACGCGGGGCTGAGCGTAGCTAAAGCGTTGAACATTCCCGTCACCACAGGGAACAGTTATACGGTGGCCACGGCCGTCGAAGGGACAAAGGAGGCGGCCCGCCTGATGGGGTACGACCTCGCGGAGGCTTCGGTGGCCATTGTCGGGGCTACGGGAGCGATCGGGCGGGTGTGCGCCGAACTCCTGAGCCGCGAAACCCGCAACATGACCCTCGTGGGGCGGGACGTCCCGAAACTCGAACTGGTGGCCGACCGGATCCTTTACAAAACCGGACTTGCGGCGAGAATTTCTACGGATTTAAAGAAGACCCTTACAGCGGCCGATATCATAATTACCGTCACCAGCGCGGTGGACGCCGTTATCGAGCCGGAGTACTTGAAACCCGGCGCCGTGATTTGCGACGTAGCGCGTCCCCGGGATGTTTCGCGCCGGGTGGCGGAAGAGCGCCCGGATGTGCTGGTGATCGAAGGGGGAGTGGTGGCGGTTCCGGGCGATGTGAATTTCAACTTCAACTTCGGGTTTCCTCCCAAGACCGCATACGCCTGCATGGCCGAAACCATGGTCCTTGCCCTGGAGCGGCGTTACGAGTCCTTCACGTTGGGCCGGGAGCTTACGACCGAGCGCGTAGAAGAAATTGCCGGTCTTGCCCGCAAACATGGTTTTAAACTTGACGGCTTTCGGAGTTTTGAAAGGGCGTTTGGTGAAGTGGAAATTGAGAAGGTCAAGGAGGCGGCCAGGAAAGTATTGCAAAAGTCTTAGGTGACGGCGACGATCACGCTCCTTGCAATCCGGCATCTAGCGGCCGCAAAGCCGGACGGCGCGGCGCGTAAGGGTAACAGGCGAGCACGGTTTGCGGGCCTGAGACGTGCGGGAAAGTCCGGGATCTGCCGTCAGAAAAAAAGCCGGTATTGACAAATGTAAATCGTGATTTTTATAATGATGCCCAAGGATGAAGGAAGCACTGTGCTGTTTTGGGCGGACGCAGTGCTCAAGTTATTTTTTACGCAGGGAACGGTTTTTTTCAGAATAATAGCTGCCGATAAACATATATGGATATATTGTACCGGGTGAGAGAATAACGGCTTATTAAGGAGAAGGATTTGATGAAGGAAAAAGAAGTCATTCTTACGACGGAAGGATTACGGAAACTCGAAGAGGAACTCGAAACCCTTAAATCCGTCCGGCGTCGCGAGGTGGCCGAGCGCATCAAACAGGCCGTGGAGTTCGGGGATATCACCGAAAACTCCGAGTACGAAGACGCCAAGAATGAGCAGGCGTTTTTAGAGGGGCAGATCCTTACCTTGGAAAAGATGCTCCGCAACGCCAGGGTGATCGATGCCGCCGAGGTCGGGACCGACGCGGTCAGTATTGGTTCCACCATGAAGCTCAAAGACCTTGCGGACGGAATGGAGTATGAATATACGATCGTCGGTTCCGCCGAAGCGGATCCGGGCGCAAGGAAAATCTCGAACGAATCGCCGGTGGGGCAGGCTGTTTTAGGGCAGCCAAGGGGAGCGGTGGTCGAGGTTCTGGTTCCGGACGGTAAACTCAAGTTTATGGTGCTCGATATCATAAGAAAGTAATTCAACCTGATAGGAGCTAATATGCGTGAACCTGAAGGCGAGTTGGATGAACTACTCCAAATACGCCGCGAAAAACTCCATGAATTCGAACAATTAGGGATCCGGCCATACGGCGGCCGCTACGAAACCACCCACAGCGCACTTCAAATCATCACTGATTTTGAAACACTTGAAGGCAAGGAAGTGAAAATCGCGGGGAGGCTCGTGGGCAAACGCGGACACGGCAAGGCCTCTTTCGGCGACATCCAGGATTTTTCCGGACGCATCCAGATCCACGTCCGCCAGGACGAAGTCGGCGCCGAGAACTACCAGGTCTTCAAGAAGGTTGACATCGGCGACATCCTCGGCGTCGGCGGCACTGTGTTCAGGACGAAAATGGGGGAAATCACCGTCGGCGCAAGTACGTTCACGCTGCTCGCGAAATCCCTCAGGCCCCTGCCCGAGAAGTGGCACGGCCTTAAGGACGTGGAATTGCGTTCCCGCCAGCGTTACCTCGACCTGATCGTAAATCCCGAAGTCAAGTCCACTTTCATCCTGAGAAGCAAAATCATTCACGCCATTCGGCGATTTCTGGACGACCGGGGCTTTCTCGAAGTGGAGACCCCGATGATGCAGCCCATTCCCGGCGGGGCTGCGGCACGGCCTTTTGTCACCTACCACAACGCCCTGAACCTTAAACTTTATTTGCGCATTGCACCGGAGTTATACCTGAAACGCCTCCTGGTCGGCGGTTTTGAGAAGGTTTACGAAATTAACCGTAATTTTCGGAACGAGGGTATCTCGACCAGGCACAACCCCGAGTTCACCATGCTCGAACTCTACCAGGCGTACGCCGATTACCACGACATGATGGACCTGACCGAAGAACTTATCAGTTCCGTCACGCACCAGGTTGTCGGCACCCATGAGATAACCCGCGGGGAAGAGAAGTTGAGTTTGGCGGCCCCGTGGCCGCGGCTTTCATACCTCGACCTGGTCAAGGAAAAGTCAGGTATTGACTTCAGTCAACTGGATGTGCCCGCGGCGCGGCGGGCGGCGTCGACTCTCGGCGTCCATGTCGAGGACAAGTCCCTGTGGGGCGAGGCCTTAAACGCCGTTTTTGAGGAATTGGTGGAGCCGAACCTCACCGCGCCGACTTTCGTCGTGGACTACCCCGTCGACATCTCCCCCCTGGCCAAACGGAAAACCGACGACCCGCGCCTGACTTATCGCTTCGAGCTTTTTATCGCGGGCCGGGAAATCGCCAACGCCTTTTCCGAGCTAAACGACCCGCTCGACCAGGGGGAGCGGTTTTCAACGCAGCTTCAGAAAAGACAGGCCGGCGATGAAGAGGCGCACATGTTCGATGAAGATTTCGTCACCGCTCTTGAGTACGGGATGCCTCCCGCGGGGGGCCTCGGCATCGGCATCGACCGGTTGGTCATGCTCCTCGCCAACGTACCTTCCATCCGCGAAGTAATCCTTTTCCCGCTGCACCGCCCACGCGACTGAAACGGGTGTGGGTAGCGTGAAGGAATCAATACGGCAAAGAATAACCGGACAGGTTTGCTGTCCGGTTACATGTTTAAGATGTCAGCCGGTGGGATGCAGGAACCTGCCTTCCTGACTTCCCGATCCTGGCTCCCGAATTCTAACTTCCAACTTCTCGCCTCTCACTTCTCACTCAACCAGGTCCCATTGCGGCGCGACCGGACCCGTAATATCTATGTGCCCGGCCAGACTGTCCATTCTTTCGCCTTCCAGTAGGAACTGTACCTTTTCGACTCCATCGAGCTTGGCAAGCGAGTTTACTATGGAATACACGGTCATGGTTTCACCCGCCGAACCGCCCCAGTGTTTCGTCTGGAGTTCCTTTGAGAAGTTTACGTAAGCGATGCCGTCGACCACGCTCACCGAAAGCAGCCTGGTCCCTTCGGGGACCGACCTTGTGAGCGCTGCATTTTCCGGACCTTTAATCAACTCGTTGACGATTACTTCCTCCAGTGATTTGTTGCCTTTCACCGCCTCCCGCTCTTCGGGGACCAGGTACATTGCCTCCCTATCGCTGAAGTATAAGGTTACCTTTACTTTTGACTCTACAGGTCGCGCGCTGATGTCCGGCTTTGTGTTGTTGGGGTCCCGGACGTCCGGCTTCTGGTCGGCGTCTCTGCCGCACCCGGCGAAAAACAGCGCCAGCGAACAAAGTACCGCCGGCACCAGGCCGTATGCGATCACTCGCTTGCGGGGACTTGTGAAAAACATTTTCGTACCTCCTTTTTAAGTGTCGGCTGCAGCTATAGGCATTTTACGTGAAGAGTGTTAAGGAGAAATGAACTCTTGTTACAGTAATGTTACATTATTTTTAAGAAGCGATGAAAAGCGGCAGCGTTATCGTGAAAACGGAACCCCGGCCCGGGGAACTCGCGACCGAGATCTCACCACCCATTCTTTGCACCGCCCGTTTGACAAT
>QZIW01000034.1 GCA_003604985.1 Ammonifex sp. | reverse complement strand
GCGATGGTGAAGAGACTGTTAACCGCATAGCGGACCGCGTCGCCGGCAAGCTGTCCGGTGTTCCTGAGATCCTGCTGGTGCGCCCGGGCCAGCGTTTCCACCGCGTGCCGCCAGGGGTTGGGGGCGGTTGCCGGAAGAGGGCGGGCGAAGAAGCTGAACACGAGCCCGCTCAAAATGTTGCTCAGGTAATGAATCACCGCCAGAAACGGCCCCAGGCCCGGGTTATGATACATGCCCACGGCGACAGTCACCAGAATAAAGATGGGGCTGGCGTTATTGGTGAAAGCGGCCAAACGGGAGGCATCGGACGGTGATAACAGTCTCTGGGAAGTCAGGCGGGCGGCCATGGCGGCGCCCATCGGATATCCGGATGTATAGCCGACCGCCAATACGAAGGCGGCGCTCCCCGGGAGTCTGAATACCTTTTTCGTCAAAGGTTCAAGAAGCGCCCCCGAGAACTGGATCACACCGAGCGCGAGCAGGATTTCGGTGGTAATGAAAAAAGGGAGTAGAGAAGGAAAGATTATCTGCCACCATATGCCCAGGCCACCGGTGGCCCCGCGGTAAATGGCCGCGGGGTGGGTAATCATCAACAAAAAGAAAACCAATATCAAAACCGCCAGCACTGTCTTACGGGGGTTGGGACGCACGGTCTCTTCACCTCGTTATCGTTTTATGTGGGCGCACCGGTTCCTAACACCTTTGTCCTTTAAACCAGGATAACAATGAGCAATTCACGCAAAGGCGAACAAAGACAGGATTACCTTGACACTGGAAGGACAGGCGATTATAATCACTACTTGATTTGAGGTGGGGATTTGTTTACCATTAGTGTGGCAAGGTTAAAAAATGCTCCGGCCCAGCAACGGCGCTACCTCCTTTCCGGCGGGGTGGAACCCTTCCCCGGCCCGGGCGGGGAGCCGGTACGCATACTTTCACCGGTCGAGCTTGACCTTTCGGTCACCAATGCGGGAGACTTTCTTTGGGCTGTCGGCGAAGTTTCCGCAACCATCGGCCTCAGTTGCAGCCGGTGTATCGGCGAATACGCCGAAAAAATAGCAGGACGGTTTGAAGAGAAGTATCGCCTTCACGGCGGGGCTGACGAAGAGGGCAAGGAGATCCCCTATGCAGCCGACGAGATCGATTTTACCGGTCACGTAACCGAGAGCTTGGTCTTGTCCCTGCCTATGAAGCCGCTCTGCAGGGAAAGCTGTTTGGGATTGTGTCAATACTGCGGCAAAGACCTGAACAGCGGCGGCTGCAGTTGCCAGGTCGATAAGGGTGACCCGAGGCTTTCCGTTTTGAAAGATTTATTCGGCGGAATAGAAGGAGGTGGCGGTGGTGGGGGTACCGAAAAGTAGGACTTCAAAGCAGCGGCGGCGCTTGCGCCGGGGGCAGATAAAAGCAACGGCCCCTGGTCTTGTGCCATGCCCGCATTGCAAGACCTTAAAAAAACCCCACAGTGTTTGTCTGAATTGCGGACAGTACAAGGGGCGGAAGGTAATCGCTGTAGAAGAGACAAAATAGTTGAATGTCCAGGGTTTTGGCACAGACCAAACCCTATTTTTATAAACACGAAGACCGGTGTCTTCCCCAAGTTCGGTTTGAGTCTTACAGGCCAGGTCGCAACAGGCATTCTAAAGGAGTGGGCCCTATATTCGGCCATAACCGGTTAGCGCGAATACTGTGCTGCAGGAGGGTGTTTTTTGCGAATAGCTGTAGACGCAATGGGCGGCGATTACGCCCCCGCGGAAGTGGTTGCGGGGGCCTTACTAGCGGTTGAGGAATACGGTATCGAGACTTACCTGGTAGGAGACGAGGCCCCAGTTCAGGCAGAGTTAAAAGGCAAGTCAAACGGCAGGATAAAGGTGGTCCCGGCGCGCGAAGTGATCGGCATGGGAGAATACCCTGTCAAGGCCGTGCGTCGCAAGCGGGACTCTTCTATTGTCCGGGCCGTACGGTTGGTTAAGGAAGGTTCGGCCGATGCCGTGGTCTCCGCAGGAAATACCGGCGCCGTAATGGCCGCGGCGTTGTTGGAATTGGGGCGCCCGGAGGGTGTAGACCGGCCGGCGTTAATGGCCCTCGTGCCAAACACATCCGGGTATACGGTGTTGCTTGATGTCGGCGCGAACGTTGACATTAAGCCCCACCATTTGGCCCAGTTCGCGGTAATGGGTTCAGCTTACGCCTCAAGTGTTATGAAATTGCAGGCCCCACGGGTAGGGATTTTGAGTATCGGTGAGGAAGAGACAAAAGGCAACGAGCTGACTTTGAGCGCTTATCCGCTGCTCAAAAAGGAAGCGGTTAATTTCATCGGTAATGTCGAGGGGCGGGATGTCTTCAACGGCAGGGCGGATGTAGTCGTCTGCGACGGTTTTGTCGGCAACGTTGTATTAAAAGCCGGTGAGGGGCTGGCGCAGGCCTTTGGCATGGCGGCCCGCCCGGGACTGGAGAACTTGGACTACGCCGAAACCGGCGGAGCACTTCTTTTGGGTGTGAGCGGCGTGGTGGTCGTCGCGCACGGAAGTTCGAAGGCCAGAGCGATTAAGAACGCTATCCGTGTGGCGGTGGCAGCGGTAGCAAGCGGGCTTGTACAAGCTACCGCCGATGGGTTTGCCCGCCGAACCGGTAAGGGAGTAGAGACGATAAATGCCTGAAACCCGGACAGCAGGGGTGACCGGCCTCGGCATGAGCGTTCCAAGCCGGGTCCTTACAAACCACGACTTGGAGCAGATGGTCGAAACCAACGATGCCTGGATCAGGGAAAGAACGGGGATACGGGAGAGGCGCATCGCTGCTTCCGGCGAAAGCACTTCCAGTTTTGCCTTTGAGGCTTCACTTAGGGCGCTTAATGCGGCGGGACTGGAGCCGGCTGAGGTTGAACTGATAATTGTGGCTACCGCTACCCCGGACATGCTCTTCCCCGCTACCGCTTGTCTTGTGCAGCACCAGCTTGGCGCCAAACGTGCTGCCGCTTTCGACCTTGAGGCGGGATGCAGCAGTTTTATTTACGCAATGGCGGTAGGGGCCCAGTTCATAAGTACCGGTTGCCTCCGCAATGTCCTTGTTGTAGGCGCGGACACGCTTTCCAAAATCACCGACTGGCGGGACCGGAGCACTTGCGTTCTTTTTGGTGACGGGGCCGGTGCAGTTGTACTGCAGCCCGTTGAACCGCCCCGGGGGGTTCTTTCTGTTGTCCTGCGGGCGGACGGCTCCGGGGCGGACCTGCTCAAGATGCCGGCAGGCGGGTCAAGGCTGCCAACCTCGGAAGAAACGGCTCGAAGCGGGCTTCACCATCTGGTTATGAACGGCCGGGAGATTTTCAAGTTTGCCGTAAGAGCTATGGGAGAAGCAGCGGCGGAGGCGTTGCGGAGCGGCGGTTTAAAACAAGAAGAAGTGGACTGTTTCATACCGCATCAGGCCAATGTGCGCATTATCGACGCCCTCGCCAAAAGACTTTGCCTGCCGCCCGAAAAAGTCCTGATCAACGTCGACCGGTACGGCAATACTTCGTCCGCCTCGATTCCCATCGCTTTATACGAAGCCGTTTCAACCGGCAGAATAAAATCCGGCAGCCTGGCGCTTCTGGTGGCGTTTGGGGCCGGGCTGACGTGGGGCGCGTTGGCATTAAGGTATTAAAGGGGGGCCTGTTTATGAAACTGGCCTTTGTTTTTCCGGGGCAGGGTTCGCAGTATGTGGGTATGGGCCTTGAGTTTTTTCGTCAGTATGCCGAAGTCAGGGAGGTTTTTGCGAAGGCGGATGCGGCGCTGGGGTTTTCGCTCAGTGACCTTTGCTTCCAGGGGCCGAAGGAGGAACTCCAGAAAACCGTAAACACCCAGCCCGCGGTGCTGACGGCCAGCATCGCCTCTCTCGCGGTTTTGCTGGCGCACGGGGTCAGGCCGGATGCCGGTGCGGGCCACAGCCTGGGCGAATATACCGCGCTCGTCGCGGCCGGGTCGATTGATTTCAAAGCGGCGGTCAAAATAGTGCGCCGGCGTGGGCAGTTAATGCAGGAAGCAGTACCCCTGGGCAGCGGGGGAATGGTTGCCGTCCTAGGACTGAGAAGCGAACGGACGGAAACCGTGCTTAGCATTGCCCGGGAGGCGGGCGTAATTGAGGCCGCCAATTACAACTGCCCCGGTCAGGTGGTTCTTGCCGGGGAGATGCCCGCGCTGGAGGCGGCGGTGGCGGCGGCTAAGGCGGCCGGTGCGAAAAAATCCGTCATTTTGCCGGTCAGCGGCCCTTTCCATTCTTCTCTGATGCGGCGGGCCAGCGAGATTTTTGAGCCCGAACTGACGATAAAAGGTGTGATCAAAAAACCCGAGTTTCCGGTCGTGGCCAACGCGACCGGGAATTACGTCAAGACCGTGCCGGAGGTGCGAGGCGCTCTGGTACGGCAGATTTACAGCCCGGTACTCTGGGAGGACGGCATCCGGCGGCTCGTTCAGGACGGGGTGAAGTTTTTCATGGAGGTCGGCCCCGGGAAGGTGCTGACCGGGCTTTTGAAGCGGATTGCACCGGAAGCGGCGTGCTGCAATGTTGAAGACACAGCTTCCTTAAACGCGGCGTTGGAGGTTTTACGGCACGCGGGGCTGGCCTGATAATATAGGCAGGAATTCAACTTAAAGGCCGGAGGTTGGAGGCAGCTGTAGCAAAACGGCTTGAAGCCGGTCGGCCGAAGCAGGATCCTTGTAAAGCTGCTTGCTTGACGGAAAGGGGTTGGCTAAAATGTATCTTAGTGGTAAGGTGGGGGTTGTTACGGGCGCCTCACGGGGAATCGGGAGGGCGGTTGCCAAGGCCTTAGCGGCGTCAGGGGCCGACGTTATGATAAATTACGTTTCCCGTGCGGAAGATGCCCTGGCGGTGGCGGCCGAAATAGAGTCAATGGGGCGGCGGGCGGTGCTTTTTCAGGCTGATGTGTCCCGCCCGGACGAAGCGAACAACCTGATCGAAAACGCCCTTTCGTCGTTCGGGCGCCTTGACATCCTGGTAAACAACGCGGGTATTACCCGGGATGCTTTGCTCCTGCGCATGAAGGACGAGGACTGGGATGCCGTGGTCAATGTCAATTTAAGGGGTGCTTTTAATTGCACCCGGGCGGCGGCGCGGCCGATGGTGAAAGCGCGCTGGGGCCGGATCATTAACATAAGCTCAGTCATAGGACTGATGGGTAATGCCGGACAGGCTAATTATGCCGCGGCCAAAGCGGGCCTCATCGGGTTCACCAAAGCGGCGGCCCGGGAACTCGGACCCCGTAACATTACGGTGAACGCGGTGGCGCCCGGTTTCATACGAACGGAAATGACGGCCGGCCTACCGGAAGGGGTAAAGGAGCGGTTAAGCGAAAGGATAATACTGGGCCGTCTCGGGGAGCCGGAAGAAGTCGCCGAGGTAGTAGTTTTCCTCGCCGGTGACGCGGCGCGGTACATTACGGGACAGGTCCTCAGTGTTGACGGCGGGATGGTACTTTAATCGAGCAGCCTTGTAGTTTACTTCGGAGAAGGAGGTGAAATCGGGAATATGTCACCAGCGGTTTTCGATAAGGTGAAAAAGATCATTGTTCAGCAGCTTGGCGTAGAGGAGAATGAGGTGACGGTAGAAGCTTCCTTCACCGATGACCTCGGGGCTGACTCGCTTGACCTGGTTGAACTGGTCATGGCCTTCGAGGAGGAATTTGAAATGGAAATTCCCGACGAGGAGGCCGAAAAAATCCGCACAGTCGGCGATGCTGTAAAATTCATTCAGGAAAAGGCTTAAAGCGCGCTTCCAATATGACTAAGAGGCTGTGCTTTTTTCAGGAGGTGCGGTTTTGGTCCCACGCGTTGTGGTTAGCGGTATAGGGGTTGTATCACCGGTGGGTACCGGCAAGGGCGTTTTTTGGGAAAACATCATCCAGGGTAAGTCGGGAGTCCGCCCGATAACGAGGTTCAATACCGAAGGCTTCAAAACGAAAATAGCCGCCGAGGTCATTGACTTTGACGCAGACGCTTACATGGAAAAGAAAGAAGCGCGGCGGATGGACCGGTTTGCACAGTTTGCGGTGGCGGCCGCCCGGTTGGCGCTGGAGGATGCAAACATCAAATCCGGCAGTCTGGACCCCGACCGTGTCGGTGTGGTTCTCGGCTGCGGCATCGGTGGGATGGAGACTTTTGAAGAACAGGCGCGGGTTATTGTAACGCGGGGGCCGGGTCGGGTAAGCCCGTTCTTCGTACCGATGATGATCAGCAACATGGCGGCCGGATATATTGCAATCATTAACGGGTTTTACGGTCCCAACAGCACGGTGGTCACCGCCTGTGCCTCTTCAAACCACGCCATCGGTGAGGCTTTCCGGCTGATTCAGCGGGGCGAAGCTGATGTGGCGCTGGCCGGCGGTACTGAAGCCGCCGTAACTCCCTTGGCTGTTGCGGGTTTTTGCGCCATGAAAGCAATGTCTACGCGTAACGAAGACCCCGAGCGTGCTTCACGTCCATTTGACGCCGAAAGGGACGGTTTCATAATCGGTGAGGGTGCGGCGGTACTCATTCTCGAAGACCTCGAGCACGCGCTTTCCAGGCGCGCCAATATTTACGCCGAAGTCGTCGGTTACGGCCAGAGCTGCGACAGCTACCACATCACCGCGCCGGATCCGGACGGTTCGGGCGCTGCCAAGGCAATGACCTGGGCGCTTAAGGGGGCCGGCTTGCAACCCGGAGACGTCAGTTACATCAATGCCCATGGCACTTCGACCCCATTGAACGATAAGGTGGAGACGATGGCCATCAAAAAGGTTTTCGGGGAGGCAGCGTACCGGATCCCTGTAAGCT
Organism: Ammonifex sp.; assembly: GCA_003604985.1. Lineage (GTDB taxonomy): Bacteria > Bacillota > Desulfotomaculia > Desulfotomaculales > Ammonificaceae > SURF-55. The sequence continues at coordinate 41,223 of QZIW01000034.1, read as the reverse complement.
CCACAAAATCAATGACGGGGCATCTCCTGGGTGCGGCCGGGGGAATTGAAGCCGCCATATGTGTGATGAGCATAAATAACGGTGTTATTCCTCCAACAGTAAACTACGAAAACCCGGACCCGGAGTGCGACCTTGATTACGTTCCCAACACAGCCCGGGCGGCACGGGTAAAGGTTGCGCTTTCCAACGGGTTGGGCTTTGGGGGGCACAACGCCACACTTATTTTCCGGGAATACTCCGGATAATACCGGAATTAATTTAGGCCGCGGCTGGAGCTGAACACCTTCGAGCCCGGAATCTTGTGGGAGCGGGGTGGCAAGAAGGCTTACAGCGCTCCGGCCCTTTGAAAGCTTGCCAGACAACCGGTAGGCCGTGGGAGTATCTGACTTTGGACATCTACGAGGAACTTAAAGCAAAAATAGGCGTGGTGTGGAGACAGGAGACTCTCCTGCGCCAGGCGCTGACGCACGGGTCGTATGCATATGAGCATCCGGGAATTCCGAACAACCAACGATTGGAGTTTCTTGGCGACGCCGTACTTCAACTGGCGGTAAGTGAATACCTTTATCTCTCCTTCCCACGAAAAAGCGAGGGAGAGTTGACCAAACTGAGGGCGGCTGTGGTCTGCGAACCTTCCCTGGTGAAGGTGGCGCAGGAATTGGGGTTGGGCGAGGCCCTGCTCATCGGCCGGGGTGAAGAGAGTTCCGGGGGGCGGCAGCGCCCTTCTATTTTGGCCGACGCTTTCGAAGCGGTTTTAGGGGCTCTGTACCTGGATCAGGGGCTGGAAGCGGCGGTCCGCTTCGCCCTGTCCAAGCTTCAACCGATGGTTGAAGCTGTTTTGCAGGGCCGGCAGGAACTTGATTACAAGACGGAACTCCAGGAACTTCTGCAACAGCATTCGCGGGAAAACGCCTCCTATGCGATTTTGAAAGAGGAGGGGCCGGCGCACGCCAAGTGTTTCACCGCCGGCGTTTTCTGGCAGGGTGAATGCCTGGGCCGGGGTGATGGACGGTCGAAAAAAGAAGCGGAGCAGCGGGCGGCAAAAGAAGCGCTTGAGCGAATGGAGGGTTCCAATCGTGGGCTTTCTCGGTAAACTCCGTTCCAGCCTTACAAAGGTCCGCAAGACTTTAGTCGAGGCGGTCGAAAACGCCGTCTCCGGCCACCGTGAAATCGATGAAAGCCTTTACGAGGAGCTTGAAGACGCTCTTATTCTCGCGGACGTTGGGGTGGCTGCAGCGCAGGAGATAATGTCGCGGGTAAGGGCAAGGGTTAAAGAACTGCGGCTGAAGGACCCTTTACAACTCAAGCCGCTGTTTAAGGACGAAGTTTTACGTATCATAGGTCTGGAAACGACCCCGCTTTTTCTTCCCAAAGAGCCGCCGGGGGTCATTATGGTAGTGGGGGTGAACGGCACCGGTAAGACCACTTCCATCGGCAAACTGGCCTGTTATTTCCGGGAACAGGGTAAAAAGGTGCTCTTGGCGGCGGCGGACACCTTTCGTGCGGCGGCGATCGACCAACTGGAGGTATGGGCTAAGCGTGCCGGAGTCGACGTAATCAAACAACGGGAGGGGTCGGACCCGGCGGCGGTCGTCTATGATGCGCTTCAGGCAGCCAAAGCGCGCCGGGTGGACGTTGTCCTCGTGGATACCGCCGGAAGGCTTCATACGAAAACCAACTTGATGGAGGAACTCAAGAAGATCAGGCGGGTGGCCGAACGTGAGGTGCCCGGGGCTCCCCACGAAGTGTTGCTGGTGGTGGACGCGACCACCGGGCAAAATGCGGTCAACCAGGCTAAACTATTTGGGGAAGCGGCCGGGGTTACCGGTCTTGTGCTGACCAAGCTCGACGGCACCGCAAAGGGTGGGGTGGTGGTGGCGGTGAAAAAGGCGTTCGAGATCCCGGTAAAGTTTGTGGGTATCGGCGAAGGCGTAGAGGACTTGATACCTTTTCACCCTACGGAATTCGCCGCGGCGATTTTTGATTAGTCATCCATGCCGACATGCCATCGAAGGATTAAACCGCCTTACTGCCGGTTTGTCTTCCGGTGACACTGTGCTCCAGGCCGACGCGACATCGGCTCGTCTCGGAGCGAACGACGTTATGGGAGGTGGGAAGTGAGAAGTTAGAGGTGTGACTTTGTTGGAATTGGGTTGCGTCCAATCCCTTCAATAATCTCACTTCCAACATCCCACTTCTCACGTCCTAAGTGCCGGCTTCTGCAGAGGTCCCCTTGGAGACAAACGGCAGCGGCTATTGCTACGTTGAAGGTTGTTTCGTGCCATTGTAGGAGGATTAATTAATGCCATCAGTGGCGATTATCGGTGGCACCGGGGTCTACCACCCGGATCTTTTGACTGAAGTGGCCGAGGTGCCCGTCGAGACGCCGTTTGGCGACGTCAGGGTAACCTTGGGCAAATACCAGGGGAAGGAGGTGGCTTTTTTGCCGCGCCACGGCGCGGCGCACTCCGTGCCGCCACACCTGGTTAATTACCGGGCAAATCTGACAGCCCTTAAAAAGATAGGGGTCCGGTCCATTATGGCCACGGCGGCGGTTGGTTCGCTTAACGCCGAAATGAAACCGGGGGAGTTCGTGTTTGTGAACCAGTTTCTTGACTTTACCAAGGGGCGGAAGCACACTTTCTTCGAGGGCGGACCCGAAGGAGTGGTGCACATTGACCTTACCGAGCCGTACTGTCCGGAACTGAGGGGAACACTGGCGCGTGCGGCGCGGGCCTTGGGCCTTCCCGCCAAGGAAGGCGGCGTTTACGTGTGCACGGAAGGGCCCCGCTTTGAGACCCCGGCGGAGATAAAAATGTTTCGGCACCTCGGCGGCGACCTGGTGGGCATGACGGGGATACCGGAGGTCGTATTGGCCAGAGAGGCGGAGGTTTGTTACGCAACCGTGGCGATGGTTACTAATTTTGCCGCGGGTATCGCCGCCTGCCGCTTAAGCCACCAGGAGGTTGTTGAGATGATGCGGGCGCAGGGGGAAAACATCCGGCGGCTTTTAATGCAGGCGGTGGCGTGGATTGATGGGGACAGAGAATGCGCCTGTCAACGCGCGCTCTCCGGGCCCATGGAGGCGTGACCGTGGAAACCCTGCGCTGGGAGGACGGGACACTTTATATTCTTGACCAGACGGTGCTGCCGCGCAAGGTGAATTACCTGGCGGTCAAAGATTACAGGGAGGTAATCCAGGCCATACGCCGGCTGGCCGTACGCGGCGCGCCTGCTATCGGTGTGGCTGCGGCGTACGCGATGGTGCTTGCGGCGCTGGAATTTGCGCGGGAAGGGGCGGGCAACTTCTTGGCCCGGCTCGAGGCCGCGGCGGGCGAAATCGGGAAGGCCCGGCCGACGGCGGTTAACCTGGACTGGGCAATCCAGCGGCAACTTGCGGTTGCGAGACAAAAGGGCGCTGGGGCCCCGCAAGAAATTGTTGAGAGGCTGCTTTCAGAGGCGGCAGCGATTTTCACGGCCGATAAAGACGGAAACAAGGCGATAGGAGTGCACGGGGCCGCGCTTTTGTCCCGGGGGGCGGCGGTTTTGACCCACTGCAATGCCGGCGGCCTGGCGACCTCCGGGTACGGGACGGCGCTCGGTGTAATCCGTGCGGCCTACGCGGCGGGAAAGATAAAAATGGTCTACGCCGGCGAAACGCGCCCGCTCCTGCAGGGCGCGCGGCTTACGGCCTTTGAACTCCAGCAGGACGGAATTCCGGTGACTCTGATCACCGATTCGATGGCCGGATACCTTATGGCCCAAAAGGGGCTTGACGCGGTAATCGTTGGGGCGGACCGGATAGCTGCCAACGGGGATGTGGCCAATAAGATCGGTACTTATTCCCTGGCGGTGCTGGCAAAATACCATGGAGTGCCGTTTTACGTTGCGGCACCTTTTTCCACCGTCGATCCGGCTATGCCTCAAGGGGCGGGCATCCCGATTGAAGAGCGCGGTGCCGATGAGGTTACCCATTTTGCGGGGGAACCGGTCGCTGCACCGGGAACAGCGGTTTGGAACCCTGCTTTCGACCTCACACCAGGCGAACTGGTAACGGCAATAATTACCGAAAGGGGGGTTATACACCCTCCTTATAAGTTTGGCGGTTAGAGTCAGTGGTTGGAAGAACCAACGGGTGTAGGTTGAAAGGGAGTTTTTATGGTCTTTTTAAATGACTGGAACTTCATAATATCCCACAAACGACTACATTGAGGAGGTCTCAACTTGGCGGCGAGCTTAATCCGTAACCCTGACCTGGCACCGGAGGGCCGGCAAAAGATCGACTGGGTGGCGGCCCATATGCCCGTCTTGAACAGTGTCCGGGAAACGTTTTTGCAGGCCCAGCCTTTTAAGGGTGTACGTATCGCCTTGAGCATTCACCTTGAGGCAAAAACAGCCTATTTGGCGCTTGTGCTCAAGGCCGGGGGTGCCGAAGTGGCGGCCACGGGTTCCAATCCTCTTTCCACAAGGGACGATATAGCCGCTGCTCTGGACGCTGCCGGGGTGAGGGTATTCGCCTGGTATGATCCAACGCCGGAGGAATATCAAGAGCACCTGGCTTTGACACTCGGCATAAAGCCGCACATCGTTATCGACGATGGCGGCGACCTCGTCAGTCTCCTGCATGGCGATTTGATGGACATCAGCCGGGGGATTATCGGCGGGTGCGAGGAAACCACCACGGGGGTGCTGCGCCTGAAGGCCCTGGATCTCAGCGGCCGACTCCTGTTTCCCATGGTGGCGGTGAACAATGCCAGGACGAAATATCTGTTCGACAACCGGTACGGAACGGGAGAGTCGGTTTGGACCGGGATCATGCGTACCACAAACCTTTTGGTGGCGGGGAAAACCGTGGTGGTGTTCGGGTACGGTTGGTGCGGCAAAGGCATCAGTCTCCGGGCAAAAGGGTTGGGCGCGAAGGTAGTGGTCTGCGAGGTTGACCCGGTTAAAGCGATTGAAGCGGTCATGGACGGTTTTGAGACCATGGATTCCCTGAGCGCTGCTGAAAGGGGCGACGTTTTCATCACCGCCACCGGTTGCAAGGACGTGCTGCATGCGGGACACTTCCGGCGGATGAAGGACCGCGTACTGTTGGCCAATGCGGGCCACTTCAACGTCGAGATTTCTCTGCCGGACCTGGAGCAGGCAGCCGCATCCCGGCGGCGGGTGCGTGCGAACATTGAAGAATACCGCCTTCCGGACGGCCGGAGACTTTATTTGCTGGCTGAGGGGCGCCTGGTCAACCTTGCGGCGGGAGACGGACACCCGGCGGAGATAATGGACCTGTCTTTTGCCCTGCAGGCGCTGACCGCGCAATATGTTTTGACGGAAGGAAAAAATCTAGGGCGTCACGTTTATCCCGTGCCGGTGGAGATAGACAACCGCGTGGCGGAGCTGAAACTTCAGTCTCTGGGTATCAGCATCGACAAGCTGGGGGCGGACCAGGAGGAATATCTTAGTTCTTGGAAGGGTGAGGTATTGTGATCCTTCGAGCGGAAAAAGCACGGGAAAAAGTCGCCCGGGCCGGGGCAAAGATGGCGCGTGCGGGCCTTGTCGTCGGCACCTGGGGGAACGTTTCGTACAGGGTATTGCACGAGGATTTGGCGGTGATTACTCCCAGCGGGATGCCCTACGATGCTTTAATGCCGCGGGACATTGTTGTCGTCGACCTGAAAGGCAACGTGGTGGAGGGTGAAAGGAAGCCGTCGACGGAGTTGGAACTGCACGTTGCCATTTACCGGGCCCGTCCCGACGTTTGCGCGGTGATGCATACACACAGCGTCTTTGCGAGCGCGATGGCCGCGGCACGTATGCCCATTCCTCCCATGGTGGAGGATTTAGCCCAGCTTGTAGGGGGAGAGGTACCCGTAGCGGAGTATGGACCCGCGGGTTCGCGCGAACTGGCGGAGAAGGTGGTAAGCGCTCTGGGAGAGGGCAACGCGGTGCTCCTAGCCAACCACGGGATGGTGGGCGTCGGCGAGGGCTTGGACGAAGCTTTTAACGTTTGTCAAATAGTTGAAAAGGCCGCCCAGATTTATCTTTGGGCCAGCCTCGCGGGTATGCCCGTGGCCCTAAGCAGAGGTGAGGTCCTGAAACTGCGGAAGGATTACCTCACCGTCTACGGGCAACAATAGCAAAAATCGCAGCGCCGGTGATTATGCTGACGGGGGTGGATTCAGCGTGGACATTTTAATCAAGGGTACGATAGTCCCGGTGACCGGGCCCGAAGATGTCATTCGCGACGGTGTTGTGGCCGTGAGAGACGGGGAAATCGTTTACGTCGGTCGATTGGACGGCTTGAACGACTTCAGCGCGGATAAAATTTTTGGGGGGGCGGAAACGGCTGTGCTCCCCGGCCTGGTCAATGCGCACACCCACGCCGCGATGACGCTGTTCCGGAGTTACGCCGATGATCTTCCCCTGATGAAATGGCTCGAAGAAGCAATCTGGCCGCTTGAGAACAGGCTTAAGGCGGCGGATGTATACTGGGGAACGCTTCTTGCCTGTGTGGAAATGCTCCTGGGCGGTACCACGACTTTTGCGGACATGTATTTTTTTATGAACGAGGTCGCTGCGGCAGTTCAGGAGAGCGGAATGCGGGCGTCCCTCTCCCGCGGTCTCATCGGGTACGGCCCCAACGCCGGCGAAGCGCTGGCCGAAAGCCGGGAATTTATTCTGGAGTGGCACGGTAAGGCCGGCGGCCGGGTCTCTTGCATGCTCGGTCCCCACGCCCCCTACACCTGCCCGCCCGAATACTTGAAGAAGGTAGCGGAGACGGCGGCTGAACTCGGCGTCGGTGTTCACATCCACGTTGCCGAAACACGCCAGGAGACAGCGGAAATACGAAAGCAACACGGATGCTCACCAGTGGAGTTACTCGCCGGGTGCGGGCTTTTGGACGTGCAAGTGCTGGCGGCGCACTGTGTGCACGTTTCGCCCGGGGACATCGAGATTCTGGCGAAAAAAGGTACGGCTGTGGCGCACAATCCCGAGAGCAACATGAAGCTGGCGAGCGGTATCGCCCCGGTCACCGACCTTCTAGGCGCGGGAGTGACCGTGGGGCTGGGAACGGACGGCGCGGCGAGCAACAACAATCTGGACATGCTGGAGGAGATGCGGTCCGCCGCCTTGCTCCAGAAGGTGGCCAGGGAAGATTCGATGGCCCTGCCCGCTTACACGGCTCTTGAAATGGCGACCATCGGCGGGGCCCGGGCCCTTGGTCTGGGTCAGGTGATCGGCACGATCGAAACCGGTAAACGCGCCGACCTGGTTCTGGTTGATCTGAGGAAGCCGCACTTTTACCCGCCGCATGACGTCGTTGCCCATATTGTTTATGCCGCCCGGGCCGGTGACGTGCATACAGTCCTGGTTGACGGTAAGGTCGTGGTCGATGCGGGACAAGTGCTTACGGTAAATGTAGAGACGGTGCTGGACAACGTGCGGGAGTCAGCCCGGGGGCTCGTAGGTAAGCCTAAGGAGCGGAGCCTGCTTTGAATGGAAGTGGGATGCGGGAGGTTAGAGGTTGGGGGGGAACGGGGTAAGGAGCAGTAGGGAACGGGTGAGAAAGCAGGGGAGCGGTTGGAGTACCGGTCGTCAAAGAGGAACGGGAATTCAGAGATAAGAGGAGACATCACGAAGCTAAACGGCTTGGTTTTCTCCCCGGTTTGCGGACACACAGAAGCAACAAGGGGCTTAGATGTTAACCCGAAGGGGGAAACAACCCCTAAGAAAAGGGAAAACGCTGTTCCTACAGCTCTTAGTTCAGAGGTGCAAATGCTGTAAGAGACTGGAACTCAACTCAGGTTAAGGCTTTTGATTTCGTCGAGGAGGCGTTCACCGTCCGCAATGTGAGCCTCCAGATGTCTTATCTCTTCAAGTGCGGCACCTTGGCGCCGGAGTTCTTCCACTTCCACCCGGTGTGCTGAGACGGAGCCTTCCACGTCGGTGTAAACCTCAAGGGCTCGTTCAAAGGTGATTCCTTTCTGTTTTTCCTCCTCGAAACGGTGACGCAACGCCGAACAACTCATTTTTTTGATTCCCTCCTCGTTGGCTTAGTCTGCACCTCCGCGGTGCAAAATATCCCGGGTCGCCCGCCGCAGGCCCGGGAAATTGCAGATTTGCCGGCCACCACGTTTTTGCTTTCATACCACGCTCATGGTTGCGCAAAGATAGGGGAAAGGTACTTTGCTTGCCGCCGAGAAGCTATAGTTAGGAGGGGTTTTATGGCCAGGGTAATTCTGTTGCCGGGCAGGGAAAAAAGACTGCTTTCCGGCCACCCCTGGGTGTACTTTACCCAAGTGGGAGAGGTCGAGGGGGAGTTTGCGGCAGGAGATGTCCTTGAGGTTTGCGACGCGCGGGGCCGGTTCTTGGGCCGTGGCTATGCCAACCCGTCTTCGCAAATCTTCGCCCGGCTTCTAACCCGACGCCGGGATGAGGCCATCGACCGGGAGTTCTTCCGCCGGCGGCTCGAAGCCGCGGCCGCTTACCGCAAAAAGGTCGTGAAAGATACCACCGCTTACCGGCTTGTCAACGCCGAAGCAGATTTCCTCCCCGCGCTTGTGGTGGACCGCTACGGAAATTACCTCGTGGTGCAGTTTTTGGCTTTGGGAATGGAGCGTTTTAAGCAAACGGTCATAGAACTCCTGATAGAGATGTTTACCCCCGAGGGCATCTACGAGCGCAGTGACGCCGGCGTCCGTGCGCGCGAAGGTCTGCAGCCCTTTTCCGGACCGCTTTACGGCGAGGTGCCGAAGTTTACGGTAGTAAGCGAAAACGGGGTCCGGTACCGGGTAGACCTCCACGCCGGGCAGAAAACAGGATTTTTCCTCGATCAACGCGAAAACAGAAAAGCGGTAGCCGAACTTGCTGCCGGAGCACGGGTCCTTGATTGTTTCTGCTACACCGGAGGGTTTGCCGTCAGCACCGCCCGTGCGGGCGCGGGTTCCGTCCTGGCCGTTGATTCTTCCGGGGCGGCCCTTGAACTTGCCGCACAGAACGCGTTGCTTAATGAGGTGGCCGGCCGTTGCACCTTTCGCGAAGCCAACTCCTTTGACGAACTCAGGGGTCTTGCGGATTCAGGGGAGCAATTCGACCTGGTCGTACTTGACCCGCCGGCCTTCACCAAATCAAAGCAAGCACTGGCGGGAGCCGTTCGCGGGTATAAGGAAATCAACCTGCGCGCCCTTAAGCTGCTTGTGCCGGGCGGTTACCTGGCGACCTGTTCCTGTTCCTACCACCTGGGCGAGGCGCTTTTTTTGGAGACCATTGCCGCCGCTGCCCGCGACGCCCGCCGTACTTTGCGCCTTGTTGAACTCCGCCGCCAGGCGCGTGATCATCCGGTGCTGCCCGAGGTGCCTGAAACTTACTACCTCAAATGCGGCGTCTTCCAGGTGTTTTAAACTGGTTTGTGAACTTGCCGGGTGAAAAAGTGAGAGTAATTGATTTAAGCCACCCAATATCACCGGGTATGCCGGTATATCCGGGCACCGAGCCGCCGGCATTTACCGCCGCCGCTACGATTAAGCGGCACGGTTTCAGGGAACGGACCCTGCGCCTTTCTTCGCATGCCGGCACCCACCTGGACGCCCCGGCCCACATTTTCCCCCGGGGCCAAACTTTGGATACCGTGCCGATCGAGAACTTTTGCGGCAGAGCCGTAGTTTTGGATTTCACCCGCGCGGAGGTCATAACCCCTGAGCACCTGGAGCCGTACCGCCGGGCGATCAGCGATAGCCGGTTTGTGATTCTGCATACGGGCTGGAGCCGGCTGTGGGGCAGAGAGGCGTATCATGGTGGGTTTCCGGTGCTGTCGCCGGACGGGGCCCGGTGGGTGGGCGACTTTGACCTGTACGGCCTGGGTGTCGATGCGCCTTCGGTTGACGTGCCGCACTCCGGGGGGTTCCCCGTCCACCGGATATTATTGGCGAAAGGAATCATAATTGTGGAGAACCTCTGTAATTTGAGCTGCTTGTTGGGGAGGGAATTCACATTTTGCTGTTTTCCCCTCAAGCTCCAAAAAGCGGAAGGTTCGCCCGTGAGGGCCGTGGCCATAATCGACGGTTAGCGAAGGTGCGGGCGCTTCCGCACCTTGCCTTTTGGATTGCTTTGGGCTAAAATGATGGGAAGTTTTTGGATAATTTCCGGAGGCGGCCTTGAAAAGAGTTGTAAGCGTCAGTCTGGGTTCTGCCAAGCGCGACCACACGGTAAACGTGGAAATCCTCGGCCAGACGGTTGAAATCAGCCGCCGCGGGACCGACGGCGATTTGGAAAAAGCGCTGGCTCTGCTTCAGGAACTGGACGGGAAAATTGACGCCGTCGGTCTGGGTGGGATCGACGTTTACCTGGTAGCCCGCAACAGGCGGTACCCTGTAAAAGACGGTTTGAAGCTCCTGCACGTCTTAAAAACGACCCCCGCCTGCGACGGCTCCGGCTTGAAGAACACCCTGGAAAGACAGGTGGTCGACCAGCTTTTCCGGGAGGGGGTCTTAAAGCGGGGTCAGCGGGTGCTGTTGGTGAGCGCGGTCGACCGCTTCGGCATGGCGGAAGCCCTGGTGCAAAACGGCGCCGAGGTGGTTTTCGGCGACCTGATCTTCGCCCTGGGAATTCCGATTCCAATCCGAAGCCTGAGCACCGTTGCGGTACTGGCGGCGATCATTCTCCCCGTTTTGGGGAGGCTCTCGTTCAAGATGCTTTACCCTACGGGACAAAAACAGGAAAAAGAAAAGACCAAGTATGGGCGTTATTATGAGTGGGCGGAAGTGATTGCCGGCGACTTTCACTACATAAGGAGATACCTGCCGGCGTCAATCGCCGGTAAAGTCGTACTTACCAATACCACCACCAAGCAAGACGAGGCCGTTCTCAGAGAACGTGGCGCCAGACTCCTGGTTACAACCACACCGGAACTCGCGGGACGGTCTTTCGGTACCAATGTGATGGAAGCGGTATTTTTGGCGCTTTTAAATAAAAAATGGGAAGACGCAACTCCCGAAGATTACCTCGACCTTATCGAAAAGATCGGGCTTAAGCCCTCCATTAGGGTCTTAAACAGCGCACCGAAGGACTGAAACACCCTCGCCCAAGAAAGCCCCCTTAAGCTTTAACCCAGGCACCCCTCACGCGCAAGGAAAAACAGGCCCCCCTGGTATAACCTTAAAGCCCGAGCAAACGGTACACATCATCGTCAACGGCGTCGTCAAGGAGGGGCAGCCCGTGGGCCTTCCTGAACTCCCTGACGGCGGCGATTGTCTTCGCCTGGAACCGTCCGTCGATCGACCCCTCGTAAAAACCAAGGCGGTTCAGTACTCGCTGCACTTCGATCACGTCGCAGCCGTTGTCTCCCTGTCTTATTGTACGCCCCCGGAGGATGTCGCCGACGATAATCACCGGTGTTCCGGGGCGCACCTGGGGGTAAACAGCCTCGACGTCCCAGTTGAACATCCTGATGCAGCCGCCGCTCTCATAGCGACCGATGGACCAGGGTTTGTTGGTCCCGTGTATACCGTAGATACCCCACGGGACGTTAAGACCTATCCACCTGGTGCCGAAGCCGTCGCCCCAGTCCAACGCTTTACGGCTGATCTGCCAGTTGCCGACCGGAGTGGGCGTTTTTGGCTTACCCACGCAGACGGGGTAGGAGCCCTTGAGCCGGGTGTCGCTGAAAAGCAGGAGTTTGCGGCGGTGAACGTCAATGAGTATCGTTGCCGGGCAGGTCTCCTGCTCTTGGGTTAAAGCCGGCAGCCACCGGGCGGTGAACACCTGGAATAAATTCTGTGTCCGTATGCGGGAAACGCTTTCCGCTAAGGACCTTAAGCCCGGAATCACGCCCGCCGGCACCGGGTCCCGGCCTCCATCGTCTGCAAAAATATGATGCGTGACCGGCAGCGGTTGTGGGCTCGCTGAGGCCGGGAACGGAAAAACAATCAACAGGAGAGCAAGCAGTGCGACAAACAGAGTCACCCCTCCTCATCCTTCGTAGTGTACGGTTGCATGACCACAAGTTATGCGGTCCAAATTCTACAGGTAATTCCAGTTGGGATCACGTTCCCCCGGGAGGCCGCTGCGAAACTACGCTTGACATAACAGTTGTCGGTCGTCAGTCGTCGGTCGTCAGTAGTAAAAACCCAAGAAAACGATTTTCTTTCCAACGTCCGACATCCGAAGACCGACGTCTGTTTTTCACGGCCTCCGAGAGTGTTTACCTTTCACAGCGGGATGAACTTATTTCTTGCGGTTTTGGAGTTTTACAACACTCTCCCGGAAGCAACGGGAGTGGTTGTTACAAGGGGAAACCACCCTCTTTTTCCACATTATTAACTTTTCAAGCAATTTCCCCCCAACCCTGGGAGGATTTTGACGAAATGTGACGAATATATAACCGAGGGCTGATGATTTATGGGGGGCCGTCGCTTGCAACACGCCGGAAAAACAATAACCACCACGGTGGTTTTGGGTCTCTTGTGCTTTCTATTCCTTGTCCGTCCTGCGGTAAGTGCCGCGGAGACAGTGGTTGTAGACCGGGCTTCTGTGAACGTCCGGAGCGGGCCGGGTAACGGGTACAAAGTGCTCACTGAAATCCCCCGGGGTACTCCGGCGACAGTTATCGGCCGTTCCGGTGATTGGTTGCGGGTCCGCTTCGCCGGCGGCAAGATCGGTTGGCTGGCCGGGTGGCTGGTAAAGCCGGAAAAGAGCCTGTCCAGCGGTGCCGCAGCCGGTTCTTCCGGTTCAGCGCCGGCGTCCCTTATCGTGACGGGCGATGTGGTCAATCTGCGTGACGGTCCCGGAAGCGATTACCCGAAGACAGGACAGGTCGCCAGAGGGACATTGCTCACGATTATAGGAAAGTCCGGCGACTGGTACCGGGTGCGCCTCGCCGGCGGTAAGCTCTGCTGGATAGCCGGGTGGCTGGTAAAGCCTGGGGAAAAACGGTCCGACGGCAACACCAGCCGTTCCGGATCAGCGGCGGTGTCGGTGGCTGTAACGGGGGATTTGGTAAACCTGCGCAGTGGGCCGGGAACTGATTACCCGCGGACGGGACAGGTCCCCAGGGGAACGCTGCTTGCGGTTGCTGGGCAGTCCGGCGACTGGTACCGGGTGCGCCTCGCCGGCGGTGAGCTCTGCTGGATAGCCGGGTGGCTGGTAAAAATAAACGCTGAACCGGTAGCGGCTCCCGATTTAACGAAAGATGTAGGCGAGCCGGTGACTTCGCTGCCTGAAAAACCTGCCCCCCTGGAGGGGCCGGAGGTGTTGACCGAACCGGAGGCGCAAGGTCAGGTACCGGTCTTTTCCCAGGAACCATTTCCGGTCAGCCGCGGTGAAAATACCGGGGCGCCGGTGGTGATCAACTGGGAAAATACCGGAGGCGGGACGGAATTTATCATTAGTTTTTGTCGGCCTGTTTTGCCCAAAATTCAAAGGATGATTGACCCGAGCCTGCTGCTGGTTGACGTTAGCGAATTGCCCTCAGGAGAACTGCCCGGACCTCTAACCGTCGGATCGGACCTGGTTTCTTCGGTTCGGGTAGGCTGGCTGCAGGAAAACCCGCCCGTGGCGCGGGTGGTTCTCGCTTTAAAAACGGCGGCTGAAAACGTCTACTGGCAGGCGGACGTCTCTCCGGACAGGCAGGCTTTGAGGCTGCGGTTGAGACCGAGTTCAACTTACGCGGTGGCGGGCAAAACCATCGTATTGGACCCCGGGCACGGCGGGCGTGAGACCGGAGCATTAGGGGCAGGCGGCTTGGAAGAAAAGGAGTTTAACCTGGCAGTAGCACATCTGGCCGCACAAGAACTGAGAGGCCGCGGCGCAAGGGTCTGGCTCACCCGTGAAACGGACGAGTACGTTGACCTATATGCCCGGACGGCGAAAGCAAACTCTTTGGACGCCTCTGCTTTCGTTTCCATTCATGCCAACGCCAGCGAGCGGTCCACGCAGCAGCAGGGAACAAGCACCTATTGGTACGCTCCGCTCAGCGACCCGGTGCTGGGGCTCCAGAGAACGGAACGGGAGTTCCTGGCGCAGTGCCTGCAGGCAGGGCTGGTCAGAAATTTGGGCAGGAAGGATTTAGGACTTTACACCGCGAACTTTGTGGTGTTGCGGACAGCAGCGATGCCTGCTGCGCTGATAGAGACGGCTTTTGTTTCCAACCGGGAAGAGGAAGGCCTTCTAAGCCAGGAGTGGTTCCGCCAGGCTACGGCCAAGGGCATTATCGAAGGGTTGGAGGCGTTTTTCAGCCAAAGTCAATAGTAAGGTGACGGAGGGGCCCAGTGTTTTTAAAGGAACAGGTCCTGGTGATTTCGGACGGTAAAGAGACGTGGCGTCAGCCGTTAAGTAAACTCCCGCTTTCCTTTGTGGATGAAACCGGGTTGGGGGCGGCGCTGCGGGAGAAAGACCCCGGGGTTGTGATTTTGCACAAAAACCAGGCTCAGTCCGACAACTGGTCCATATGCCGGGAGATGAAAGCAGAGACGCGAGCACTGGTCGCGGTGATCCAGGAAAGCCCGTTGGAACCGCCGGTCAGAATGGCGTGGGTGGACGACCTTCTCAACCCGTCCCAGGAAGAGGAGTTCGTTGCCCGAATTGAAAATTTGGTCAGGGTTGCCGGGGCAAACGCATACTTCAGGCAGCGCAAGGAAAACGGGGAATCCAAAAGCGGCGCCTGGAAGCAGTTCCTTGGTACGAAGGGGTTTTTACCGCCTTTTCAGGTGACCGGGATAACGGGACTTGACCCCGAAGTGACGGGAAACTTTGTTCGCTTGCTGGCAAGCCTCCTAAACACAACCGCCTCTTTTATCCCCGTTAGTTCGTTCCCTCCCTGGCTGGCCAAGGAACGGTGGCTCGTACCGCTTGAATGCCTGGGTACCCCGTACTGTCGCACCGTAGCCGAGTCGCCGGTGCGTATCAGCGGCGTTTCACCCTGCCGGTACACGCGGTGGCTTGCCAGCGTACGGGCGGCGATTGAACGCCGGACGGTGATGCTCCCCTGTCCGGGGGGATTGACCCTTTACGCCTGCCCGGTCTGCCTCGAGTTTCACAAAGTACTCTACCCTTTAGGGGCGCTTGTGGTCGGCGTAGGCGAAATTCCCCTCAGCGGGGAGTTGGTAAAGATAGGGCAGCGGCTTAAATTAAGCGTGCCGCTCCTCAGGGAACATGCCGGGATCGCACGTGCCCTGATGCAAAGGAAAGAGAAGGTTACCGCGCGCCAGTTGGTGGAGTCTGCAGCCGATTACCTCTCCCGCGAGGTTTCGTACCGGTACAACATCGCCTACCAGGAATTTATACGCGCTGCGGCATTACCCCAGGAGCAGGTTTACGAGGGCGACAAGAGCTTGCCCGCCGCCCTGGAGAGGGCGGAGAAACTGGCCGCGATGGGTAAACTTGCCGCCGGCCTGCTGCACGAGATCAGGAACCCTCTCACCTCCGTCAGGGGCTTCATCCAGCTTCTGGCCGAAAAACGGGGGACGTCGGGGGACCGGGAGCGTGAATATCTGGATGTGGTCCTTTCCGAAATCGACAGGGTGAACGAAATAATCCGCAACTTCCTGTACCTTGCGCGTTCAGGTGAGTTTCGGCCTGTGCCCGTAAAGCTCGACCGGGTGGTTAAGGACATACTCCTGGTTGTGGAGAACCAGGCCGTGCTCAAGGGGATTGAAATCGTGAGCGAATGCGCAGCCGATACCCCCAGTGTCATGGCTGATTCTGAACAGATCAAGCAGGTGCTTCACAACCTTATCCTTAATGCGTTTCAAGCAATGTCCGGCGGAGGCAAGCTTACCGTTCGGCTCTCAACAGACACAACGCCCGGGTGGGTCAGGCTGGAGGTTACCGACACCGGCCTGGGCATAGCCCCCGAGCACTTTTCGCGGTTGGGAGAAGCCTTTTTCACCACCAAGGAAGAAGGTACCGGGTTGGGGCTGGCGATCAGTTACCGGATTATCGAGGATCACCAGGGGAGGATAGAAGTTCTCAGCGAAGAGGGAAAAGGCACAACTTTCTTGATTAAACTACCTGTAGCCGTTGAGTCCGAGGACGCTCCCGTAGAAGGAGTCGCCGCCGAAGCGGTGAATAAATAGTACCAGGACTCTTGCACTCTAAGAATCCCCACGTATTATTTTAGGGGAAAACTCTAAGAATTTGTGTAGGGAGTCGAGGGTGCTTTTTGTTTTTTTAAACGCTTTTACGCCGCTTTGAGGAAAATGTCGAGGTGGTTGGGCCCCGTAATTCAGTTGCCTTGTTGGAGGTCCGGAAATGAACGATAACCGTCCGGTGGGACTTTTTGATTCCGGTCTCGGAGGTCTCACGGTATTTGAACAGGTGGTCAATATGCTTCCCCGGGAGTCTGTGGTGTACTTCGGCGATACGGCGAATGTACCCTATGGAGGGCGTGAGGTAAACGAGCTTGTTGAACTGGGTGACCGTATTATCCGGTTCCTGATGGGAAAAGGGGTAAAGTATGTCCTCTTTGCCTGTAACACCAGCTCTTCTGTTTCCATCGGGATTCTCAGGGAGAGGTACCCGGTACCCATGATCGGCCTTGTGAGGCCGGGCGCGCGGTCGGCGGTCGCCGCCACAAGAAACAAACGCATTGGCATCCTGGCTACCGAAGCGACGGTTAAAAGCGGTTCTTACCCCGAAGCCATAGCCTCGATTGACCCGGCGGTTCAGATATTCAGCCAGGCGGCGCCGTTGCTGGTGCCGCTTGTTGAGGGCGGCAGAGTCGAAACCCCCGAGGCGAAGAAGGCGCTCGGCGCTTATCTGGCGCCTTTTCGGGAAGCGCAAATAGACACGCTGGTGTTGGGATGTACGCACTACCCTTTTTTTGCGGGTCCGATCCTCCAGATCCTCGGGGAGAAAGTTGCCATGGTGGACCCGGCGGTGGCCACCACCGCGGAAGCAAGGCGGGAGATAATGCAGCGGGGGATGCAGGGAGGCGAAAGCCAACCACGGTACGAATTTTATACCAGCGGCGATCCGGAGGAGTTTAATCGGTTGGCAGGTTTACTGTCTACCCGGCGTTTGCCGGGGGCGATTAAGGTGGAAATTTAAAGTTACAGGAAATTTACTTTTGACTCGAGGGTGGCGGGTTTCACGCAATGAAAGTCGGTTTAACCACTACGATTCCGGTTGAGGTGCTGTTCGCTGCGGGTGTGGTGCCTGTAGACCTGAACAACTTGTTCATCGCCAGCGAGACCGCCGGTGAACTGCTCGAGGTCGCGGAGCGGGCCGGTTACCCGCGCAACGTCTGCGGCTGGATAAAGGGAATTTACGGGGCGGTTTTGAGGGATCAGGAAATAAGGACCGTAGTTGCCGTAACGCAGGGGGACTGCAGCAATACCCACGCCCTCATGGAAACCCTCGAACTGGAGGGTATCCGGATAATCCCTTTCGCTTACCCGTACGACAGGGAGCGCCGGCTCCTGGAGACCCAGATCGAGTGCCTGATGGAACACTTCGGTGTAGACCAGGCGGCGGTGAATGCCGCCAAGGACAGGCTTGACGCGGTACGGCAGCGAGTCCGGGAGATTGACTACCTGACTTACGCCGGTGATAGGGTGACAGGCTTTGAAAATCATTTTTATCAGGTCTGCTGCAGCGACTTTCAGGGCGATGTGCAGGAATACCGGCGGAAGGTCGACTCTTTTCTGGCAGAGGCGGAAAAACGCCCTTCCCGGCCGGCGACGGTACGCTTGGGGTATATCGGCGTACCGCCCATTTTCACCGATCTTTACGGTTATTTTGAAGAACGCGGTGCCCGGGTAGTTTTTAACGAGGTCCAGCGTCAGTTTGCCATGCCTTTTGAGAAAGTTGACCTCGTGGAGCAGTATCTCCTGTACACTTATCCTTACGGCATTTTCTACCGTTTGGAGGATATCACCCGCGAACTGAAGCGGCGTAAGATAGCCGGCGTCATTCACTACGCCCAGAGCTTCTGCTTCCGGCAGATCGAGGACATGATCATCCGCCGGATACTTGACGTTCCGGTCTTAACCATTGAGGGTGACAGGCCCGAGCCGCTTGACGCGCGAACGAGAGTCAGAATCGACGCCTTCCTGGAAATGCTTGAATAAGTAGGGACGGGGCTGCCGCGTCTCTTGACAACCGGCAAGGCGTTTGCTAAGATATCATTTGCGGATGGTGGATGTAGCTCAACCGGTTAGAGCGCCAGACTGTGGATCTGGAGGCTGTGGGTTCAAATCCCATCATCCACCCCATTTGAGAGGTTGGAGGCAAGAGGTTAGAGGTCGGAAGTTGAGGTAGGAATTCGCAAGGCGAATTCCTACAGAATTCCTACAAAGGTTCAGACGTCTGGTATCTTGCATCCGACTTCTGAACTGGGGCGTAGCCAAGTGGTAAGGCAGCGGACTTTGGATCCGCCATTTCGTTGGTTCGAATCCAGCCGCCCCAGCCATTTTAGAAGTGAGAGGTTATAAGTTGGAGGTTAGAAAAAGAGAAGGAAATTCGCGAAGCGAATTCCTACAAGAAGTCCAACATCCAACCTCCACATCCCACATCAAAATATGAGCCATTAGCTCAGTTGGTAGAGCACCTGACTTTTAATCAGGGTGTCGCAGGTTCGAGTCCTGCATGGCTCACCAGAATTATCAAGGCTTTCGGGATACGGAAGCCTTTTCGTTAAAACTACGGCGCAAAAAAAGACCCTACCCGGGCGGAGGTAGGATCTTCTGCTTGAGGGGTCGGTAAGGGGACATTAAGGAGTTGCCTTTTTAGAACGTGAAAGGCAAATGGGCATAAAGTACTCGCCCGCGGCCACCAACAGGCCGAAAATAACCAGGGAAGCCCAGGTTGCGTGAAAAGCCGGCGCGATGATATTCAAGATGTACGCTATGAGTGCGGCCGTAAGACCGTTGCCGACGGCGATTGCCAAGCTACGGACTTTTTCAACGACACACAAGTCTCCGAGATAACCGAGCGCGGTTTGCAGAAGAGCCAGTAAGAAGATCCAACCCAGGGCGTTTTTACCGAATAATGCGAGGGTGACCCCGGCAAAAACAAAGGTCATAACGAACTTCGCCAGGAGCAAGGTACCCTTTAGCTTCAAAAGTCTCACCTCCAGTCACTGCGGGCAGTGCGTAACTATTTCCTTTTTATGGTATCAGTTTATTCGCCACGGGCCAAAAGGTTACACGCCTCGACCAGATTCTACTCCTGTGCGGAAAAGCCCATCTAATACAAGGATCAAATCCGCTTTCTTAGGCGGTTTTTTCCATAGGGAACCTGGAGCCTGAAAAAAGTAGATTTGTTTAGGACCTCGTGAATATATTAATAGAAAAACAAGTCGTATTTTAAAGGGAGGTGGGTGGTTTTGGAACTTGAAGCGGCAATCGGCAACACCAAAGAGGGCTTTTTAGTGCTTAATGTCACAACGGACAGAATAAGCGCCAGGCGCGTCAGGTATGCCATGCAGCCCGTCCCCTTTTTTCGGTTCCGTAAAGTGGCGGAAACCATATCCGAACGCGATATCACTACTCCAGAAGAAAAAGAGCGCGTTTCCGGCGCCCTTGGCAAAATGCTGGGGTACTTAAAAGACGCGGAGGAGCGGTACACTTCGCGTTATTCAAGTTCCAGCGGAACCTGCTGGTGTTTTATCATCTGGGCCGGCGATAAAGTCTACTATTCCAGCGGGCAGAATGCTTTCCCCTCATGGTGGAATGAGGCGTGCACGCTCATTTTGGGGGAGCAATACCTATTCAGAACTTGCAGTCACAATTCTTACTCCTAAGGATCTTCATCTGCGCGGCAAGTGAGTCAATCAGTTGCGTTTGCTTGTTCTCCCCGGTGGCCAGCTCGATTTCAAGAGGGCTGCGGTGTGCGTAACCCCCTGGCCCTTAATTCCTTGGCAAGCTGTTCGTGCCTCAAATACAGGGCTTTAAGCTTCCCTTTCCAACGCAGGGTTTCCGGATGTTGCGCATACCCTTTTTTACCCCGGGTCAATATCGACCAGACGGCGTGAAGTTCTCTGTGCTCGGCAAGCAAATGTTTACGGCATAATTTCTCAGGGGAAACATCCCAGATTCTCATCGGTATCCCGCGAGCATTAGTAATGATTGTTCCTGCGCATATTCTGCCAATAAAAAGGACCACTCACAAGCAGCGGTCCGGAGTTTTTCAGATATTAAGACCGGGCCCTACCGGTTTTGCACATGGCTTCGCACCAATTCGACTGCGCGAGGGATCGCCGCTTTCACGTGCGGTGTGCACTCCGTACCAAAGGTCTCGACATCCTCCACCTCAACGGCGATGATTTTAATTTCTTTCGGCATCTCTTCGCCGAATAGCTGATAGCCCATGCTGAGCGTGGTCGGCAGGCTTAGGTTGTGGGTGCCGGAAAAAGTATGGGTGAAAATCAGATCCTTAAAGTCGAATTCCACCACCGTGCCGGGCTCATTCCCCAGCCGCACCCCGTCCACGATAATCGCCCTCTCGTACCCCAGTATCTTATCGAGCACTTTAAAGTCGGTAGTCATAAGGATCTCGGTATCCACCAGACCTTCAAAATGCTGCGCGATCTGAATGCCGACGGAATCGTCGGTCAAAACGGGGTTCCCGATCCCGACAAGGACGGTCCGCATCCCACCAACCCTCGGTCTATTAGAAATTTCTCAGGCTCTTGTACAGTTCTCCTTTGCAATCATACACATCCAACTGAAGCGGCAGCCGGCCGGGGAGCGTGTGGGTCGCGCACGCCAGGCAGATGTCATAAGGCCGGTAGGCCATCTCAACCAGGTTGAGGATGCCGTCGTCAACCTTCCCGTTCTTGATGAAATGCTCTGCCGCCCGCTTTACGGCTACGTTAATCGGCCCGTTGTTATGAGTCGTGGCCACGATCAGGTTGGCCTCCTGAACGATGCCGCGATCATCTGTTTTGTAATGGTGGATGAGCACCCCGCGGACCGCCTCGATGACGCCCACACCCTCGTCAGGCGCCCAGAGCTCGGCCCGGATATCGGGGCTGGTAATGCTCTCGTCGGAAGCGAGCTGGCGCGCCTTTTCGGCCGCATTCAAAAGCTCGATGGCCCGGGCCCAGTGGTAAGCAAGGATGTTGTGCACCGGCTTGACGCCGAAGGTGGCGTACATCTTTTCGTAAGCCTCCTGGGCGAGCGGGGTATCCATACCGTCGGCGGCGTTGAGCCTGGCAAGAGGCCCGACACTGTATAGGCTCGTCCCTTCGCCGTCGACGATGCCCTTCCAGCCGATGTTTTTGAGGTAAGGCACCTTCAGGTAGCTCCAGGGGAGCACTCTTTCAGCGATGTGTTTCAGGTAATCTTTGCCCTTAAAACGACCGATCTCCTTACCCTCGGTATCGACAATCCGCTGCGTGCCGTCGTAGTACTGCACCCGGTTTTTATCGTCTACGGTGCCCATGTAATTGCACACGACCTTGTACACATCGCCCGTGACCAGGTCCATGTAGTCCTGGTTTTTCAGCACGACGTCCCCGAAAACTTTCAGGGTGAGTTCCCCTAGTTCAACCATTTCGTCGGCGAGCGCGAGTATCTCTGTTCTTTCTTGTTCCGTCACTCTCTTGGACCAGCCGCCCGGAAGCGCCGCCACCGGGTGGATCGGTTTACCGCCCAGCATTTCTATTACTTTGACGGCGGCGTACCTCTTTCTGAGCACCAGCTTGCCCACGTCCGCGCCAACCGCCTGGATGAGACCGATCAGGTTCCTCGCTCCGGCATCGGCCGTGGGGCCGACCACGAAGTCCGGGAAACCGAGGGCGTAAAGGATCGCCGTGTGGTCCTCGACGTAGTGGGCATTTAGGAGCAGCTCCCTGATTTTCCTGGCAGTCGGTGTCGGTTGGACGTGATAAACAGCATCGGCGGCTTTCACTGCTGCGGTAAAGTGCACGCACCTGCACACCCCGCAGATTGTAGATACCGTCCGGGGTACTTCCTCTATAGGCATACCCGTGAGAAACCGCTCGTATCCTCTCAACTCAACGGTTTGAAAGAAAACGTTGTCCACGTTCCCCTGCTCGTCTAAAAAAACGGAGATTTTGCCGTGCCCTTCCAGCCTCGTCATCGGGTTTATTTCGATCTTCTTTAAGGTCAAGATTCATCCCTCACTTTATCTTTCTGCCCAGCATCGAAGCGGGTAGCGAGTACCGGTAGAAAAGCTTCACCGGGCTGGGGATTTGTTCAACCAGTTCTTCTTTCTCCAGCGACGCCGCGATGGAGCCGATGGCGCGCAGGCCGAAATCCTTTACACCCGGGATCGGTCCGCCGCAGCCCCTGCAAGGAATATTTACCTGGGGGCAGAGCGAGCCGCAGTCGCCCTGAGTCACCGCGCCGAGGCAGAGGTAGCCTTGCTGCAGGAGGCATTTCCCTTCTTCCGGAACGCCGTCGATAGTGCGCTTGACCGACTGGATTAAATGCCTTTGTTCGCCCCGGCCAGCCGGGTTCCGGTCGCAAACGTCGCAGACCGCTTTGCCGCTTGTGATCCACGAGCCCGGGGGGGGCAGTTCTCCTTCCAGGACGGCGACCACCGCCTGGCCAACGAAGGAATGATGCGGCGGGCAGCCGCCGCTGAAGTAGTCGACGTCGACAACATGCTGAAGCGGCCTGACGTAACCGTAGAACTCGGGCAGCGTGAGTTCGTACTTACCGTCCACGACGCACCGCACCTGCGGGGTCACGCCCTCCGGATTGTCCGTACTGTAGGTGTCGAAGTAAGCGGTCTGGAAGATGTCTTCTCTGGTATGCATGTTGCCCATACCCGGGATGCCGCCCAGCGCGGCGCATGCGCCGTAGGCGACCAGGACCTTGCACTTCCGGCGCATAACCCTGGCGATGTGTTCCTGCTCACTTAGCCGCACCATACCCGAGTAGAGGCCGACGTCTATCGATTTGTCGGGCATGGCTTCAAGGTCTTTATACTTCACATCGGCCACCGTCGGCGCCCAGAAGACCACTTCTAAGTAGGGGAGGACGTCCACCAGCGTTTCCGAGAGGTCGATGATCGCCATGTCGCAGCCGCCGCACCCGCCGGAGAGGAAATATGCGAGCTTCACTTTATCCGGCATTGCTGTCCCTCCTGAATGGGTTTGGCCCGATTTTTTCGATGGTCCTGTTGAACTCGGCCATAATTTCCGCAAACCGCTTGCCCTCCGAACCGGAGATCCACTCCATCCTTACCCTTTCGGCCTCGAATCCCATACCGGTCAGGACCATCTTCAGGAGGGTGAATCTCCGCATGGCTTTGTAGTTGCCTTCCTTGTAGTGGCAGTCACCCGGATGGCAACCGCCCACAAAAACGCCGTCGGCGCCGTTACTAAGAGCTGATACGATAAACTCGGGTTCCACCCGCCCGGTGCAAGGCACCCTGATGATGTTGACGTTGGCGGGATATTCGTAGCGCAGGCTACCCGCAAGGTCGGCTCCCTGGTACGTGCACCAATCGCAGGCAAAAACCACGATGTTGGGTTTCCATTCACTCATTCTTTATCCCTCCAAAATCCTGTTCACGACCCGGTCGACCTTTGTCCGGGCAAGACCTGTAACCTGTTGCGGGTCGGCGCCCATGCATATCGCCAGCAGTTGCACGTAGTGGATTGCCGGGATTTCGTAGTTGATCTTGCCGTCCTTCTTGAGAAAATCCTGCGCGGTGTCCAGTTGGATCAAACAAGAACTGCAACCGGTCACGATCAGGTCCGGTTCGACCTCCTCCTTCATGGAGGACAGCTTCGTTTCCACCAGCTTGAAAGACTTGTCCATATCGGTACTCCGCATTCCCCCCATGCCGCAGCAGTCCAGTAACCGGCTGTAATACGGGGCCGAAGCGCCGAGCGCTTCGCAGAGTTCCCGCAAGACCGTGGGGTGAAACGTGTCCTCTTCACCGTCGACGTATGCGTCGCTCGGCCAGAGGGAATGGCAGCCCGGTTGGACGGCTATTTTGAGCCCCCCGAGCTGGTACTTGATAAATTCCTTCAACGTGTCGAGGCCGACCTCTTGATAAAGGTGGTAGACCGCGTGCCTGATCCGGCTCGTACCTTTAAACTCCTTGCCGATAACCCCGAGAAGTTCGTTTACGCGGCTCTTCACCCCGGGGTCCGATTTGATCTTGTGTGCGGTTTCGGCCAGGCTGCCGTAGCAACTGCCGCACACCGTCACCATGTCCAGCCCCTTTTCTTCGGCGATGGTGTAGTTCCTCGCTCCTACCGCGCACCAGCCTGCAAGGTCGATGGAAGGCATCGTTCCCCAGGTGGGGCAGCAGGACTGGCCGTCCAGCTCATCCAGTTCGACTCCCAGCGCCGGGTATACGTATCTTACAGCCCGTTCAAGATCCGGCCTGTTAAACGCGGTGTTGCAGCCGACAAAAAACCCTACTTTCATTGGCCCACCTCACACGTTCCAGAGACATCGGGGCCACCCATCGGGATAATGCCCAGGTCCGCCAGAGCCGTTTTGCCCAGTAGAGCCTGGAGTTCCTTGAGCGCCCGGGGGTTCGAAGCCGTGGAGTACGGCCTCTCGGGGAGCCCCACACTTGCCCTCGACCGTCCTGCTTGCGACAGATAGACGGCATGTCCCACGTCGTAAAGAGACTTGATGCCCTCAATGGCCATCGTGGGAAGGGCGAACTCGCGTACAGCCACCCGGCGCATGGCCATAATCACCTCAAACGGCTTAAGTTTACGGGGACAGACTTCGGTGCACCGGTTGCACGACTGGCAGGCCCAGATTGAAGGGTCGTCCAAAAGCGTTTCTCTCGTGCCGAGAAAAATCGCTTGAATGATCCGCTTGTTAAAGAAATTGAAACCGGCAAGGACCAGGGGGCAAGTGGCCGCGCACTTGGCACACTGGATGCACTCCAGGATGTCCCCCGCTCCCAGTGCCTTTATCTCGCTTAAAAAACCAGAATCGCCGGTTGACAGGTTAATTGTTTTACGCTCCTCTTCCGGGGTGCTAGACATAAGAAACACCCCCAATGCCGGCCGTCAGGGCGATAATTTGCGCCTCGATTTGTTCCGCGGTAAAGCCGTGCAGCTTAATGGCGCGCGACGGGCATGCTGCGGTACAGACGCCGCAGCCGGCGCACAGGGCTTCATCGATTTTAGCCCGCGGCTTATCGCCTACCGTCGTCATGGCCACGGCGGAGTAGGGGCAAAGGGGTACGCAGATGCCGCACCCGCTGCAGTTCTCCTGATTTATTTCGGAAATCAGCGGTTCGACCACAACCTTGCCGAGGGTCAGCGGGACTGCCGCCGCCGATGACGCTGCCCGCGCCTGGGAGATCGAATCCGGGATGTCCTTCGGTCCCTGAACGCACCCGGCGATGTAAATCCCCCTTACCGCGGTCTCCACCGGGTAAAGCTTGGTGTGGACTTCCTTTAGGAACCCTTCCGCGCCGCAGGAGATGCCCAGCCTTCTACCCAGTTCTTCGAGACCGGGCGCGGGTTCGATGGCGGTGGCCAAGACCACCAGGTCCGACTCCAGTTCCACGGCGCTGCCCATATCCACGTCGTAGGCGCGCACTCTCAAACGGTCGCCGGCCAACTCGTCAACAGCACCCACCCGGCCCCTGATGACCCTGATACCGAGGTCGCGGCAGTAGCTGTAGTACTCCTCAAAGTCTTTACCACCGGCCCTGACGTCGATGAAGAAGATGAACACGTTGGTGCCGGGATTTTTTTCCTTAATCAACCGCGCTTGCTTGAGCATGTACATGCAGCACACCTTGGAACAATAGGTGTGGTGGTTTTTATCGCGGCTCCCCACGCAAGAGATGAAGGCCACGGTTTCCGGCTTTGTCTCGTCGGACGGGCGCTTGAGGTCTCCCTCTGTAGGACCGGTCGCCGAAAGAAGTCGTTCCAGCTGCAAAGCGGTGACCACATTGGGCGACTGGGGCGAGTATTCCTTAAAGGGAGTTTTATCCATGGCCTTGAAGCCGGTGGCCACAACAATTGTACCCACTTCAAGCTCGACCAATTCACCGTCGGGGTCGTACGCGACAGACCGGTCGCATGCCCCTATTTTGCACACTTTTTCGCACGGGGCAAGGACAGGTTCTCCGGTCTTGGAATGCAGCCGCGGCTTGGTGCCGATTGTCCGTTTGCCGCAGTTGATGCAGTGTGCCCCGTCCACGACGGCTTTCTTCGGCACCGCCTGGGGAAACTCGATGTAAATCGCCTTGCGCGTACCCATACCCTCGTTGAATTCGTTCGGGACTTTTTTCGGGCACACTTCGATGCATTCACCGCAACCGGTACACGTATTCCAATCAACGTAGGTTTGTTTCTTTCTGATCTTGACCTTGAAGTTCCCGATGGAGCCGTCCACGGACTCTACTTCCGAATACGTCAGCAGCTCGATGTTAGGATGTGTCCCTACCTGAACCATAACCGGGGTAAGAATACAGGCCGAGCAGTCGTTGGTGGGGAAAGTCTTGTCGAGCTTGGCCATGTTCCCACCGACCGAAGGGTTCCTGTCGACCAGGTAGACTTTGTATCCCATGTTGGCCAGGTCCATGGCCGCAAACATCCCGGCGACACCGGCGCCGACCACCAGAGAGGCCTTGGTCACATTGACAAACCTGTCTTCCAGGGGTTCCAACAGAGCGGCCTTGGCCACGGCGCTCATAACCAGTTTCTTGGCTTTTTCCGTTGCCCCTTCCTTGTCGCGCCAGTGCGCCCAGCTGCCCTGGTCCCGGATGTTGGCCATTTCGCAGATGTACTTGTTGAGGCCGCCGTCCTGCACCGTCTTACGGAAAATCGGCTCGTGGGTGCGGGGCGTACAGGCCGCCACCACCACCCGGTTAACCAGGCCCGCTTGGATGTCCTGTTTGATTAAATCTTGTCCCGGGTCAGAACAAATGAATAAATAATCCCTGACCACTGCTACGCCGGGCAGGTTTGCGGCGTGTTTTTTAACTTCTTCGATGTTGACGGCGCCGGCGATATTTTCGCCGCAGTGACAGAGGTAGACGCCGATTTTCGGCACCGTATCCCTCCTAACAAAATGAGGCCTAAAATTAATTATTTTCTTTAAAAGTTGCCTAAATCCTCCCTTCTTGGTGAGTTTGCGTTATGGAGGAAACTTGGTTAACGGGTACACGACGTCTTATAATCCCATATATCGGAACTAATTAATACGACATTATGTTCCAAAATCCTCCTTTATTTTTAGAGGATTGTGATTTTATGACAAAGTGCTTAGGAACGGACGGTGACCTACGCTGTGGGGCCACTGGTTTATTGACGATTGTGGGCAAGAGCCCTATAATTTAAAAAAGGAAATGCGGGTGTGGCGGAATGGCAGACGCGCCAGACTTAGGATCTGGTGGGCTCAGCCCGTGGAGGTTCAAATCCTCTCACCCGCACCAGAAGAGAGTGAAGGGTCCCCGGCCGGAGACCCTTTATTTTTTTTGGCAAGTATCGAAAGGTTTATGATGCCGGTTCGGAGAACGGCGGCGGTAAAAACGGCCAGCCTTCCGCCGCGCCGAAAAAGAACCAACTTTAATCCACCCGTAGACACGGTGGTAATAAACCTGGACGATCCCGGCTCAGCGGACGTCTAATTCCAGTACTCTCCGTATCTCTCCCAATTTGGCCCGCGCCGCTTGCTCACCGGCCCGCATGTACTGGCTGACGCGGCTGAAGTCCCAGGGTGGAGTCTTTTTCAACTCGGGCTCGATAACCACATCGGCGAAAGTTTCAAGCTCCTTTCGTTTGCCCTCGCTTACCGCCAACTCCCAGGCTTCGGTCACCAGCTCCGAAAACAATTCCAGCGGCTGGCGTTCTTCGGTACGGCCGCCGACGTCGACCGCCACCACCGCTTCTATCCCGGGCAGTCGTACCGCCTCCGCCGGTATGGCTTCACGTATCGCCCCGTCCACCAGCAACATCTTTTCCAACCGCACCGGCTCGAAAAGGCCGGGTACGGTACAACTTGCGCGAATGGCCGAAGCAACCGGTATCCTGGCAAGACGGACGAACTCGTCACGGCACAGAGGGGCCGGCATAAAAAGGATCCTGCGGCCGCTCACGAGATCCGTTGCCGTAACGACCAGCGGGAGCTTAAGCTCATCGAACCGCCGCGCGCCGAATAGCCTCTCCAGGAACGCGGCCAGGCGCTGCCCCGAGAGAACGCCCAGCGGTCCGCCGGCACGCGGCTTCCGCCTCAACCGGTGGCGGACCTCGTGCACTAAAAGTCGCCACAGTTTTGCGGTTAACCGGTCGTCTATCAGCTCCCGGGGAGACAGCGTACGGGAAAAATGCTCCATCTCTTGAACAGTCCAACCAGCGGCGTATAAAGCGGCGACGATGCTTCCCGCGCTGGTACCGGCTATCACTGCGGGTTTAATGCCTGCCTCCTCCAGAATCTTGAGCACACCGATATGGGCCGCGCCGCGGCTGAACCCGCCGCCGAGGGCCAAACCTAATTTCTTAGCCATACGATCCCCCCGTTACAGGTTACGCCGCGAAGAAGGCCAAGGTTACATTAAAAGGCGCCTGTGGGGTTAAACGGGGTGCGCACCGCTGAAGAGGATTGTCAACTAAGAAATCCTGTTTACTGGCGAAATTGTTTGCTTAAGGAAGATAACCTGCGCTATCGGTTTAAATGGCGGCCTAAAAGGTAAAAATCACTTATAAAGACTTTTGCGGTTGACAATTTTTTTCTTTATGCTAAAGTTAAAGTAAGTTAAGGTCAGATATGTTTAGGGGTGCCGGAGTGGTTATATTGCGCCTTTCAGACGAAATTGAGCAGTACATTAAGGCCCTGTTGGCGGAGAGTCCGAACGGGCAGGTAGAAATAAGGCGTAATTCTCTGGCACTTCAATTTCGCTGTGTGCCTTCCCAAATAAACTATGTTTTGGCGACGCGTTTTACGCTCCGGCATGGTTTCTGCGTCGAGAGCCGGCGAGGCGGCGGCGGGTTCCTCAGGATCTCAAGGTTGCCGTCGGGAACCCGTGAGGACCTTGCCAGGGAAGTATTCGGCTTCATTGGCGATGCCGTTTCGCATCAGGAAGCTGTAGCGCTTGTCGAGAGGCTGAAGATGGAAGGACTCCTCTCCTCCCGGGAGGCGGTGTTGGTGGAAGCGGCGCTCTCAACAGGTATGGTGCAGAGAGCTTCGTCCGCGCGGAACAGGATGCGGGCGGCTCTTCTTAAGGCCATTGTCGGAGCGGTCTTGAAGCGTTAGCTCGAAAGGGGGGAGAAGCGTTGCTTTGCGAGAGGTGCAATAAAAGACCCGCCAACGTTCATTACACCGAGATAACCAACAACAAGAAACAGGAGATACGTCTTTGCGAGGAGTGTGCGCGTGAAGCGGGAATTACGGGTATAGGCATTATGCCGCAGTTTGTACTGCAGAACCTGCTGGGGGGTCTGTTCGAGGAAACACCGGCGCCGGTTGAGCCTTCTTACGCTCAGTGCAAGCGGTGCGGCCTCACGGAACAGGATTTTGCACAGCGGGGGCTTTTGGGTTGCGGTGACTGCTACGCGGCGTTCCGCCCGGCGGTCGGCCAAATCTTGCAGCGAATCCACGGCAAGGCCGAGCATACGGGGAAACTGCCTCGACGTACCGGTAAAATGGCTGGCGTTAAACATGAACTGAAACGTCTCCGCCAGGAACTTGACGCGGCCGTGCGTCAGGAAGCTTTCGAAAAAGCGGCGGAACTCCGGGACCGGATTCGGGAACTTGAGAAGGACCTTAAAGGGGGAAAGTAAATGGCGCTGAAAGAAATTCTGACGGATCCCCGCAGCCGCTGGATGGAAGACGGCGGTCCCGAGGCGGACGTTGTTGTGTCAAGCCGGGTGCGGCTTGCCCGCGACCTCGCGGTATACCCTTTTCCCCACCGCCTCCGTGCCGAACAGGCGGAGGAGGTCCTGCACGCCGTACGTCTTGCGCTGGACCGGCCGGAAGTGACAAAAAGGTTGGGGAAAATGGAGTTTATGCGACTGACGGAACTGACACCGGTGGAAAGGCACGTCCTGGTGGAAAAGCACCTTGTCAGCCCTGATTTTTTGAAGGGGAACCCGGCGGGGAAGGCGGTAGTCATACGCCAGGACGAGACGGTAAGCATCATGGTGAACGAAGAAGACCACCTTCGGATTCAGTGTCTGATGCCGGGACTGGCGCTCCAGGAATGCTGGGAATTGGCAGGTGCGGTTGACGACGCGCTTGAAGCCACGCTGGAGTATGCTTTTAACGAGGAATTCGGTTATCTCAGCGCGTGTCCCACCAACGTGGGGACGGGACTCCGGGCTTCCGTGATGATGCACCTTCCCGGTCTGGTGGCGACCAGGGTGATCGATGAAGTCATTTCGGGTCTTAGCAAACTCGGGCTCACGGTGCGCGGCCTGTACGGGGAGGGAACAAGGGCCGCCGGGAGCCTTTTCCAGGTTTCCAACCAGATCACCCTGGGCCGGCAGGAAGCAGAGATCATCAACAACCTCACGGCTTTGGCCCGTCGATTGGTGAGCCAGGAGCGCGAGGCCCGTCAGAGGCTTCACCGGGAACAGCGGGGGGCACTGGAAGACCGGATTTTTCGTTCGTACGGGGTCCTTCAGTACGCAAGGGTGCTGAACTCGGAAGAGGCCATGCGCAGTCTCTCGGATTTGCGCCTCGGGCTGGCACTTAAGATTATCAAAAAATTACCGTTGAGTATTGTCTCCGAGTTGATGGTGCTATCGCAACCGGCGTTTCTCATCAGGCTGGCCGGCAAGGAATTGAATCCCTCCGAGCGGGACGTTCTGCGGGCGCAACTCATCCGCGAGCGGCTGCAGGGGAAGAGAACGGGCGCGGGTAGCGAGGGCAGAGGAAATAAGAAGGGCAATACGGATTAAGGGAGGTAGAAGAAATGTTCGGCAGATTTACGCGGCGGGCGCAAAAGGTGCTGCTTTTAGCGCAGGAAGAAGCGCGCCAGATGCAATATCCTTTCGTTGGGACGGAACACATATTGCTGGGTCTCCTGCGTGAGGGCGAAGGAGTGGCGGCCAAGGTCTTAACGGAAATAGGGGTGGACCCCGACGCGGTTCGGTCTCAGGTGCAGCAGTTAGTGGAACCGGGCCAGGGCCCGGTCGCACAGGAGGTGACCCTTACTCCGAGGGCGAAGCGTGTTTTGGAGCTGGCCATTGACGAAGCGCGCCGGCTTGGACACAACTATGTAGGGACCGAGCACCTCCTTCTTGGACTGATCCGCGAGGGAGAAGGGATCGCCGCCCGCGTCCTGGCGGCTTCGGGCGTGGAACTGGAACGCGTGCGCGCGTCAGTAACGGAGGCGCTGAGTGCGGGTATTACGGGTGGCGGCGCCAAGGGCGGGCCGGGGGGTAAAAAGACCCCGGCGCTGGACCAATACTCACGTGACCTTACCACTCTGGCCCGGGAGGACAGGCTTGACCCCGTCATCGGGCGGGAGCAGGAGATCGAGCGTGTGGTCCAGATTTTAAGCAGGCGGACAAAGAACAACCCTGTTCTGATCGGCGATCCGGGAGTAGGAAAAACCGCGATCGCCGAAGGTCTCGCGCATCACATCGCGAGCGGCAAGGTTCCGGACGTGCTGGCAAACAAAAGGGTGGTGGCGCTCGACATGGCGTCCGTGGTTGCGGGAACGAAGTACCGGGGCGAGTTTGAGGAGCGCCTGAAAAAGATTATCGACGAAATAAAAACGACGGGGAACGTAGTGGTTTTCATCGATGAACTGCACACCCTTATCGGCGCCGGCGCGGCGGAAGGAGCCATTGACGCGGCCAACATTTTGAAACCCGCCCTGGCCCGCGGCGAGCTGCAGTGTATCGGCGCGACCACTTTGGACGAGTACCGCAAGCATATCGAGCGCGATCCGGCACTTGAACGCCGGTTTCAGCCGGTAATGATCAATGAACCTTCGGTGGAGGATACAATAGCCATCTTGAAAGGTCTCCGCGACCGCTATGAGGCCCACCACCGGGTCCGGATCACGGACGGCGCTATTGAAGCGGCGGCTAAACTTTCGGACCGGTACATTACAGACCGCTTTTTGCCCGATAAGGCAATCGACCTTGTCGACGAAGCGGCTTCAAGGGTAAGGCTGCGGGCTTTTACGCCGCCGCCGGACCTCAAGGAAATGGAGCAGGGCATTGAGGAGTTGCGCAAAGAAAAGGAGGCGTCGATAGCGGCGCAGGAGTTTGAGAAAGCGGCCCAACTGCGCGACCAGGAGGCACGGTTGCGGGACCAAATTGAAGCGGCCCGCCAGAACTGGCGTCAGAAGCAGGATGAGGGAGTACCGGAGGTTGCGGAGGACGACATTGCGGTGATCGCTTCGACTTGGACGGGCATTCCGGTAAAAGAGCTGAAGGTTGAGGAAACCGAACGGCTTTTGAAAATGGAAGAGACGCTGCACCAACGGGTGGTAGGACAGGATGAAGCGGTTACGGCCGTATCCCGCGCCATCAGGCGGGCGCGTGCGGGGTTGAAGGACCCGCGGCGCCCGATCGGTAGTTTCATCTTCCTGGGCCCCACGGGTGTCGGCAAAACGGAACTTGCCAAGGCCCTTGCTGAGGTTCTGTTCGGTGACGAGGACGCGACGGTACGGATTGACATGTCTGAATACATGGAGCGACACACCGTTTCCCGGCTGGTCGGCGCGCCGCCGGGCTATGTGGGCTACGAAGAGGGCGGCCAGCTTACTGAATCCGTAAGGAGGCGGCCGTATACGGTAATACTCCTTGATGAGATCGAGAAAGCGCACCCTGACGTGTTCAACATCCTGCTTCAGGTGATGGAAGACGGCCGGCTGACCGACGCCAAGGGGCGCACCGTCGACTTTAAGAATACCGTGATCATCATGACCTCCAACGTCGGCGTCCAGTTTCTTCACAAGACCGGCCCGCTTGGTTTCCGGGCGGAGGAAGACCGGAGGCAAGCTTACGAGGCGATGAAGGAAAAGGTTACGGAAGAACTCCACCGGACCTTCCGACCGGAGTTCCTGAACCGTGTCGACGAAATGATCGTATTTCACGCGCTCTCCCAAGAGCACATTCACGCAATTGTCAGTCTCATGCTGAAGGACGTTGCCAAGCGGCTTAAAGAGCAAAACGTTACGGTGGAATTCGCCGAAGGGCTTAAAGAACTACTGGCGCAGGAAGGTATCGACGAAAAATTCGGTGCGCGACCTTTGCGCCGCACCATACAACGCATGGTGGAAGATAAGCTGTCTGAAGAACTCCTGAAAGGTACTTTCGCCAAGGGGGATAAGGTTGTGGTCGATGCCAAAGATGGGAAGGTAGTCGTAAAAAAGGCCAGGTAACAGAAGTCCCGCGGGTCGCCCGCGGGTCTTTTGTTTTGTTGAATTTTTTATTAAAATGTAGGGGTAGGTTAAGTTCTTTAAACTCCGGGGGCTTGGTATGAGCAAAACCGATTTTCAGTGTACTGCTTGCGGTTACCAGTCACCCCGGTGGGTTGGCCGATGCCCGGCATGCGGCAACTGGGACTCTTTCGTCGCGGCAAAGGCAGTTTCTAACCGTAAATCAGCCAGGGAGGGAAGCGCACTTCATTCTTTGACAGAGGTGGCGGCGGAAGACGCCCGTTTGCCTACGGGGATCACCGAATTTGACCGGGTTCTCGGCGGCGGGGTGGTACCCGGCTCGCTGGTCCTCATCGGCGGCGATCCCGGGATCGGAAAATCGACCTTGCTCCTGCAGACCGCGGAATGCCTCTGCGGCCGGGGAACGGTGCTTTACGCCACCGGTGAAGAATCGGCCCGGCAGGTCTCTTTGCGGGCCAAGCGCCTGGGTATCCGCGGCGCCAACATTTACATTGCATCAGAGACCGATGTGGACGTCATCAAGGAACACATCGCTTCGCTCAATCCGGCCGCGGTGATAATCGACTCGATCCAAACGACCTCGCGGTCGCAAGTCCAGGCAGTGCCCGGCAGCGTTGCCCAGGTCCGGGAATGTGCGGCGGAGTTCCAGCAGGTGGCGAAGGGCACAGAAACGCCGGT
This sequence comes from Ammonifex sp., assembly GCA_003604985.1. Classification (GTDB taxonomy): domain Bacteria; phylum Bacillota; class Desulfotomaculia; order Desulfotomaculales; family Ammonificaceae; genus SURF-55. Next base: position 7,290 of record QZIW01000034.1, on the reverse strand, counting down.
ATTCCTTATCGGCCACGTGACCAAAGACGGCATCCTGGCCGGGCCCAGGCTGCTGGAGCACGCGGTTGACGTGGTACTTTACCTTGAGGGAGACCGGCACCACAACTACCGCATTCTCCGCGGGGTCAAGAATCGTTTTGGCGCGACAGACGAGATAGGGGTTTTTGAGATGCGGGAAGAAGGGTTGGTCGATGTGCCTAATCCTTCGGCCCTTTTCCACGGCGCCAGGCAGGAAGAGGCGGTGGTGGGTTCGGTGGTGGTACCGACCCTGCAAGGAACACGGCCGCTTTTGGTGGAAGTGCAGGCGCTTGTGAGCGCGAACCCTTACGGTATGCCGCGGAGGATGGCGACAGGTTACGATGTTAACAGGGCGACGCTGTTAATCGCGGTTCTCGACAAAAAGGTCGGACTTAAACTGGGGCACTGCGATACTTACATAAACGCTGTTGGCGGGGTAAAAATAACCGAGCCCGCGGCCGATTTGGCGGTAGCTGTAGCCGTGGCCTCAAGCTACCGGGAGGCGGCGGTGCTACCGGGTACGGTGGTTGTCGGTGAGGTGGGCCTTACCGGTGAAGTACGCCCCGTCAACGCGCTCAATGCCCGGTTGAAAGAAGCGGCGAAGTTGGGCTTCAGGCGGGCGGTCGTTTGCGCCGCACGCGAGGTTCAGGATTACCTTGAAACCGTTCAGGTGGACACCCTTGGCGACGCTTTGGAGGCTGCCCTGGAATAGAGGTAAAAGGCCGGAGATTTAAGGTTGGATTTTTTAAGGTTGTGTCGCTCGCCACAAATATTTGATAGAGGCTAAGATTTATTGAACGGTTAAGGCACTTCAAACGCCGTACTAAATGCCGGTTTCAGGGTCCGACGTGCGATGGCCGGATTAGAGGGGGATTTGATGGAGAGACAGATAGTAAGGATTTTGCGCCTGGTGGCGCCGGGGACGCCGCTCAGGGAAGGCCTGGAGCATATCCTCCGTTCCAAAAGCGGAGCGCTTATCGTGTTTGGTGACACCGACCAGGTCAAGGAAATAGCCGAGGGCGGGTTTCTGGTGAACGCGGAGTTTTCGGCCGCGCGACTTTACGAACTGGCAAAGATGGACGGGGCCATTATCGTAAGTCAAGACGGGAAACGGATCGTGGCCGCTAATACCCAGCTTATTCCCGATTTAAGCATCCCGTCCTCTGAAACCGGTATCCGGCACCGGACCGCGGAACGGGTCGCCAAACAGACCGGTACGCTGGTCATCTCGATTTCCCAGCGGCGCGGTGTGATTACGGTTTATAAAGGGTCCACAAAATACGTCTTGCGCGATCTGGAAGTGGTTCTGGCCAAAGCCAACCAGGCGGTACAGACTCTTGAAAAATACCGGACTGTGCTGAACCAGGCGGTTGTCAACCTGACCGTGCTCGAATTTGAAGATGCGGTGACGCTGTTCGAAGTCACAAAGGCGATCCAGCGCACCGAAATGACCCTCCGGATAGTCAAGGAGATAGAACTTTACGTCGCGGAACTGGGGAGCGAAAGCCGTTTGATCGTAATGCAGGTCGAGGAACTGGTGACCAATATTGAGAACGAAGGCCTGCTGATCATTCAGGACTATTCCGTGGCCGAAGACAAACCGCCTAAAGACATTCTCGGTATTATCGGGAGTTGGCCCGCTGAAGACCTCTTAGACCTGTCTTTAATAGCCCGGGTTTTAGGGTTTTCCGGGGGGGCCGGGATCCTGGAGCAAGTCGTTTCTCCCCGTGGATACCGGATTTTAAGCCGGATTCCGCGCCTGCCTTTCCCGGTTACCGAGAACATTGTGCGCACTTTCGGCAACTTCAGCCGAATTCTTCAGGCTTCGATCGAAGAACTCGACGATGTCGAGGGAATCGGTGAGGCGCGGGCCCGGTTGATCAAAGAAGGGTTAAAACGTTACTGGAATCAGCTGTTGCAGGACCGGTACCGGTAAAATTTCGCTTGGGCGCCAAAAATAATTGACACCTGCAGAGGGATATGTTAAAATGCTCTGCTCTTGACAGAACCGGCGGCCGGTGATATATTTGTTTTATGAGCGTGCATAGCTTCAGGGAGGTGTCGAATTGTTCAAGATAGGCGACAAGGTTGTTTATCCAATGCACGGTGCGGGGGTAATCGAGGCCATCGAAGAGGAAGAAGTCCTTGGAGAAAAGAAGGATTACTACGTGCTGAGGCTTCCGGTCGGAAACATGAAGGTTATGATACCGATCGCCAACGGTGAAGGTATAGGACTCCGGCAGGTAATCGACAAACAGGACGTCGGCAAGGTATTGAAACTCTTGAAATCTTCCGGGAGTGCGATGCCCACTAACTGGAACCACCGTTACCGCGCCAACCTCGAAAAGATAAAGAGCGGAAATATATACGCGGTAGCCGAAGTTGTGCGTAACCTTGCCAGGAGGGAACGGGAGAAAGGTTTGTCCTCAGGGGAGAAACGGATGCTGGAAAACGCCAAACAGATCCTGATAAGCGAGCTGGTCCTGGCGACCGAACTGGAAGAAGATAAAGCAAAAGGCCTTCTCGACATAACGTTCGCCTAACTGAGAAAACGCCAGCAAAAACTGGCGTTTTTTTATTTCGGGGGCCGGTTAAGGCCGTTCCGGAAACCATCCTTGAAGATGCCGTGTTCAAGCCGTATAATTAGGGCAGAACGTAAAGATAACTACCTAAAGAAGGGAGGTGAACTATATTCTTATTCGGAGAGCGGTATTTTCCATTTTGTTTCTACTTTTTGGCTCCGGTGGAGTTATCCTTGGCCTTTTGTTTTTACGGTTAAGGGATTTCCCCGCTTTAGTAGGAATCGGTATCGTTTGTGTGCTCACCGCATTGGGATTAATAGCCGGCGTTTTGCTTGCGCCCCGTTTGATTAACGGGGCCGTCTGGATTGCCACCAAGGGAGAGCAGTATCTTCAGCGCATGCCGGTTGCCGACCTTTTGGCGGGAGTTCTCGGGTTGATTGTCGGACTTATAATTGCAAATTTATTCGGTACCATCCTGAGTGCCTTGGGATGGGTCGGGAAGGCAATTTGGCTTGGGGCGACGGTATTATTGGGTTACCTGGGTTTTTCAATCGGTGTGAAGAAGCGCGAGGAGTTTTGGGGGATGCTTGCCTCGTTACCCAGGCTTACCAGGGACAAATCCGGAAAAGAAAGCCGGGTCCCCGTGCAAGTCAAGGTTTTGGACACCAGCGCGATCATTGACGGGCGCATCGCCGACCTTTGTGCAAGTGGGTTCATCGAAGGGACGCTGGTGATTCCAATATTTATCCTGGATGAGTTGCAACACATAGCCGACTCCAACGACATTTTGAAAAGGAACCGCGGCCGGCGGGGTTTGGATATATTAAACCGGATCAGAAAAGAAGCTCAGGTGAAGGTGCAGGTACTCGAGAATGTTCAAGACCTTACGGACTTGGCGGAGGTCGATGCGAAACTTGTCCAACTTGCAAAAAGAATAGGAGGCAAGATTGTCACCACCGATTTTAACCTTAATAAAGTCGCGGAATTACAAGGTGTCAAGGTCTTGAACGTGAACGAATTGGCCAATGCGCTCCGGCCGATAGTGCTTCCAGGCGAGGAAATGGTGGTCCACGTTGTCCGCGACGGTAAGGAAGCAGGACAAGGAGTGGGTTACCTGGACGACGGAACGATGATTGTCGTCGACGGCGGGAAGAAACATATCGGTCAGCCCGTCAAGGTCGCGGTGACCAGCGTCCTCCAGACAACAGCGGGCAGAATGATTTTCGCGAAGCCGAAGACGCTGCGGGAAGAAGCAGGGCAGACCAAGCTTGACGGGGTGAACGCGGTTGGTTGAGGTTGGCGCGGTGATTGTTGCCGCAGGGCGGAGCGTCCGGATGGGAGGCGGCTCCAAGAAACAGTATCGTTTTTTGGGGGGCCTTCCGGTGGTAAGCCGGACGCTTACCATTTTTGAAAAAGAGGCGGCGGTCGCCAGCGTGGTTCTCGTCGTGCCGCCGGGCGATGAAGACTACTGCCGGAAAGAAATCGTAGCGCCGGCCGGGTGCCGGAAGGTCGCGGCCGTGGTCGCCGGGGGTGAGCACCGGCAGGACTCCGTCTGGGCCGGACTCCAATGCCTTCCCGGCCCTCCGGATATCGTTATCGTTCACGACGCGGTCCGGCCGTTGGTAGACCCGGAGATCGTGAAAGAGGCCATTGATGCGGCCGTTTCATACGGGGCGGTGGTAGTGGGTGTGCCCGCCAAAGACACCGTGAAGGTTGTAGATGCCTCGGGTCTGGTCGTCGAAACCCTGCCGCGGGACAGGTTGTATCTGGCGCAAACGCCCCAGGTTTTCCGCTTTGACATTCTCTTCGAAGCCCACCGCAGGGCGCGCGAGGAGGGCTTCTACGGTTCCGACGATGCGGTTCTGGTTGAACGCCGGGGATTACCGGTCCAGATGGTTCACGGGGGGTACGAAAACATTAAGATCACCACACCGGAAGACTTTACGGTCGCTGCGGCGCTGGCCGGTGAAAGCACCCCGCTGCGGGTGGGTTACGGTTTTGACGTCCACCGGTTAGTTACGGACAGGCCGCTGATCCTGGGCGGGGTGACGATCCCTTGGGAAAAAGGTCTCGAGGGGCATTCCGATGCCGACGTGCTCTGCCACGCGCTGATGGATGCCCTGCTCGGCGCCGCCGGTGCCGGGGATATCGGCCGGCACTTTCCGCCGACCGACGAAGCTTTTCGGGGGATATCGAGTCTTACCTTGTTGGCAGAGGTGCGCAAGATCGTGAACGGCCGCGGTTTCGGAGTCGTTAACGCCGACGCCGTTGTGGTCGCCCAGAGGCCGAAAATAGCGCCTTACGCAGACCGGATGGTCGCCAACCTCGCCGCCGTTCTCGAGCTTCCCGCTTCCCGGATAAACATTAAGGCCACCACGACCGAAGGCCTTGGTTATGCGGGCCGTGGCGAAGGGATCGCGGCGTACGCCGTGGCGCTCTTACACCGGACGTGAGCTGAGAGGCAAAAGTAAGCGGTCGGGAAAGGCGAACCGGCGGCGGTGATGCCAGGATAACGTTACTGTAAGCACGTGTTCACTGTTGTTTACGCCGCAACGTAGTGGTGCTATAATTCCTGATACGGGAGGCTGACGGTGCTAAAGCGGCTCAAAGAAGACATCAGGGTGGTTTTCGAGCGCGACCCTGCCGCGAAAAACGTTTTGGAAGTACTCCTTTGCTATCCGGGTCTGCACGCCATCTGGTTTTACCGCGTCGCGCACCGCCTTTACCGGCGGCGGCTGTTCACAGCCGCGCGTTTGCTTTCTCACCTGGCCCGGTTGCTGACCGGTATCGAAATTCACCCGGGCGCCAAGATCGGGCGGGGCTTTTTCATCGACCACGGCGCCGGTGTGGTAATCGGTGAGACCACCGAGATCATGGACAACGTTTCGCTTTATCAGGGCGTTACACTCGGAGGCACCGGGAAGGACAAAGGCAAGCGACACCCCACCATCGGCAACAACGTGGTCATCAGTGCCGGGGCAAAGGTCCTCGGTTCCTTCACGGTCGGCGACAACTCCAAGATCGGTGCCGGCTCCGTAGTCTTAAAGCCCGTGCCGCCAAACTGTACGGTTGTGGGTGTGCCCGGGAGAGTGGTGGTACGGGATGGTCAAAGGATACGCGAGGCTGTAGATCTGCGCCACGATCTGCTGCCCGACCCGGTGACCGAAATGATGACCAGGCTTGAGGAAGAAGTGGCGCGCCTGAAGGCTCAGGTAGAAGCACTGGAGGAGCGGGTGGACGGGAAATGATTAATCTGCATGTACTTATTGACTGCGGGAGAGGAAAACGTTGATTGAAGTATATAATACCCTGTCCAGAAGGAAAGAACAGTTAATACCGGCGGAACCCGGGCGTGTACGGATGTACGTGTGCGGTCCGACAACATACAACTACATCCACCTGGGGAACGCCAGGACGTTCGTGCTTTTCGATACAATCCGCAGGTATCTGGAATACTGCGGGTTTAAGGTAATTTTAGTACAAAACTTTACCGACGTCGACGACAAGATCATCAAGAGGGCCGCGGAGGAAGGAACGGCGCCGCACGCCTTGGCCCTGAAGTATACCGAGGCGTACTACGAAGATGCCGACAGACTGAACATCTTGAGGGCCGATGTTCACCCCAGGGTTTCCGAGCACATCGAGGAGATAATCAGCCTGATAGAGAGCCTGGTGGCCAAAGGATTTGCGTACGCAGCCGGCGGCGACGCTTACTTCAGCGTCAGACGTTACCCGGACTACGGTAAACTCTCCGGCCGTTCGCCGGACGAGATGCTGGCCGGGGCACGGGTTGAGCCCGGGGAAAACAAACGCGACCCGCTCGACTTCGCACTCTGGAAGGCGGCCAAACCGGGAGAGCCGAAATGGCCTAGCCCGTGGGGAGAAGGGCGTCCGGGATGGCACATCGAGTGTTCGGCGATGGCTCTCAAATACCTCGGGGCTGACTTTGACATTCACGGCGGCGGCGCCGACCTCGTTTTTCCCCACCACGAGAACGAGATCGCGCAATCCGAGGCTGCGACCGGGAAACCTTTTGCCCGGTACTGGCTCCACAACGGCTTTATTACCGTGCGGCAGGAAAAAATGTCAAAGTCCATCGGCAACGTGTTTCTGGTCCGGGAGGTGCTTGAACGCTACCCGGCGCCGGCGGTAAGGCTTTTCCTGCTCGGCACGCACTACCGGAGCCCCCTCGATTACGCCCCGGAGTACCTCGAGGCCGCGGTCCGCGGTGTCGAGCGCCTGAAGAACTGCTTCGGCCTGTTGACTGAAGCAATTGCCAGGGCGACACCCGGCGGAGATGCGGGCGACATCTTAGCGGATAGCTTGAGCGGCCTGGACGCCGAGTTCAGGGCGGCGATGGACGACGATTTCAACAGCGCGCGTGCCCTGGCCTGCTACTTTGACCTGGTGCGGGAAGTGAATACCGTGCTCCATGCGGTGCCGCTGCCGTCCAGAAAGGTGCTGGAGCAGGCGATGGACCTGTTCAGCGCTTTCAACCATGTTCTCGGGATATTCCCGGAGAAAGAAGGGAAACCGTCGTTCGAAAAGACCGCGGGCGACGATGACTTTGCTGCGCGGCTTTTGGACCTGATTATCGCCGTACGGCAGGAGGCCAGACTCAGAAAGGACTGGGCTGTCGCGGATCAGATCCGCGAGGGGCTTAAAGAGATAGGCGTTGTTTTGGAGGACACCCCGGAAGGGGTAAGGTGGAAGAAGGTATAGCCTACGGGGGTAGGAACAGAATTCAGAA
>QZIW01000087.1 GCA_003604985.1 Ammonifex sp. | reverse complement strand
TTCGGGTCTTTCCTTGCTTACTTAACCTTATTACTGGCTTTACTCAAGGATTCTTGACCTCGCACAAATCTCTCGCCACTGTTCAGTTTTCAAAGACCGTCAAAGACTTCGGATTTTTATGTTAGCATACCCGCACAGCATTGTCAAGCGCATTTCCTGTCAGGAGAGGACGCTGTGGTTTACCCACAGCAAGTTTAAAGTACCCTGCCAAAACCTTACCGCTGTGCCGGAATTGCGGTCTTCAAGAAATTTGACCGATGTCGAAAACTTGCTGAAACGCCCCCAATATTAAGCCTTAACTGGGGAAATTATTTACCAATATGCGGATAATTTCAGCGGCCATTCTTAATAAAAACCTGTGGATAGTGTGGATAAATCTGTGCATAACTTGCGTTCTAAGGGATTCACCTGTGGAAATGAGCCGAATTTGTCTTGCGGCTTGTCGAACACACCGTCATTTCGGCAAGGTTCGCCCCGAAGCGAGTGTAAGTCCCAAAACTCCCGTAGCACCTCCTTCAAGAAGTACCTCTGCTGCCGCCGACATGGTGCTGCCTGTCGTAAAAACATCGTCCACCAGAATTACCGCCTTTCCTTTTATGGAATCGTCCGCCAGCGAAAACGTCCCCTTTATATTTTCCCGCCTTGCCAGTCTGTGGAGCTGTGCCTGCGGTGGTCTATCGGACAGTCTCTTGAGCGCCGGTTTCAAACCAAGCTCACAGGCTTCCGCAACTACCCCGGCCAGTAGTTCGGCCTGGTTGAAACCGCGTTCCCGGAGCCGGTTGGCACTCAAAGGGACCGGTACTATGACGTTCACTCCCCGGTACGCCGCTTCGCGCCTCAAAACGTCGGCCATCAACCCACCCAAGAAATCAACCACTGCCTGCTTGCCGCCGAATTTTAAGCGGTGGACCGCCGATCTTAGGACGCCTTCATAAGGGGCCGCAGCACGGACAAGGACAAAAGGCCATGTCCTCGACCCGCACTCCAGACAAAACCCCGCACCCGGCACGCTAAAAAACCGGCCGCAAACTTGGCAGTAAGGCTCCTGTGAGGTACGTTGGAGAAAAAGGCGGCACCGCTCGCAAAGCACGGTTTCAACCCCGCGAAAACAAAGCGGGCAACCGCGTACCGGAAAGAGAAGGTTTAAAAAACCCCTATACAGCCACCGTACGTTCACAGTTCGGCAAAGTATCCTTTCGCTTAATGGCGCTAAAAGAAGGGGTAACAAGATTAAACCCAAAGCGGGAAATCCCGCAACCGCTTTAATGAAAAGCTTAGCGGAAATAAGTAATATTTCTGACGCCCGCCGCCGCAACCACGGTGTTTCCCCCCGCGGCCCTGGCCGCATCCAGTGCGCGCTCGGCTTTTTGGAGGACGTCCGTAAGCGTCGCACCGTCCGACGGGAAAACGGCCAATCCCGCACTGATTCTTAACTTCAGCGGTTCAACTACTCCTTCGACGCCAAAAATATGCCGCTCAACCGCCTCGCGAAAACGCGTCGCGGTTTCCCTGGCGATCGTTTCGGCAGCCCCGGGCAACACCACAGCAAACTCATCGCCGCCGAACCTGGCTAAAAGGTCGTGCCCCCTGGCGGCGTTTTGAAGGACTCGTGCCACTTCGCGCAAAGCGGCATCACCGACGAGAGGTCCGTAGGTTTCATTGAACTTTTTAAAACTATCGATGTCCGCCAGAATGACGGACAACGGCTCATCCCGGTTCAACGCCCGCTCGCACTCGGCCTGCAGGCGAAGCAGAAAGTAACGGCGGTTCAACAACCCCGTGATCGTGTCGGTCCGGGCCAGGTCTTCGATTTGGGCAAAAAGGCGGGCGTTTCTGATCGCAACCGCTGCCTGACCGGCGATAATAGTCAGAATTGAAAGACGGCGCTCGTCAAAAGCATAGGGCCGTCGCTCGCCGAGGAGGAAGATGCCAAAAACCTCGTCTTCGGCGACAAGCGGGATGGCAATCAGGGAGCGTTCGGCGATTATAAAACTGGACTCGTTTTTGAACCGGGGCTCTTGCCGGGTATCGTATACTATTTCCGATTCCCCGGTCTCGGCGATCCAACCGATAAACCCCTCGCCTTTTCCTATTATGCTTTCCTTGACGGTTTTAGCAAAAGGGCCTCTGACCGCCGCGGGCAAAAAAGCCCGGCGCACGTCGGACCAGATGTATATGACTCCGGTACGGAATGATATTACCTGTTTGACCGTTCCGAGGATGAACTCCAGTGTTTTTTCCAGGGAAATATTCTCGCCGAGCCGGCGGGCGACATGATAAAGGGCGTACAATTCGCGGTTGGTAAGGGTAAGGACGACGTAGAGACGCAGCACGAACTGGAGAATGAGCACAGGTACAAACAACAAGACGGCGGCTAAAAAGGCCATCTCCTGCCAGAGGAAGAGCATGACATAACCCAGGGGAAGACCGAAAAGGTACGTGATCGCATCCCACTTTAAGGCTTCATGCCATAGTACCAGCGGGTGATATCGCCGCCGCGGCAACAGGTATAAATAAACCAGCACGTGATTAACGAGAAAGTAGGTGGCCGTAAAGGCCAAAATCGGTAGAATGTTCGCCAGGGCCGCCTTCTCAACACTTGATCCCCCGGCCCGGAGGTAGATTAAATTCGCAAACCAAAAGGCCAAAACGCACTGCCCGGCGTTAAAAAGGGTAGTCCGCCAGGGATCTCCGCGCCCAAAGAGGCGCTGGCCGAGCATGGTGGTAATCCCGCCCGTCCAGACCAGCGCCGGTAGGCCGTGCGTAAAAAAAATCGTGAGCGCAACCGCCCACCCCGCGGACAATTGGCTCTGGGGCAAAGACACGGCAAGCCCTTCCGCGGCCAGCCAGAGAGAGGCCATTACCAGCAGCTCGAGGCTGACATCCAGGTCCAGTTCACCCGCTGTGGCGGCTAAAATAAGCACGGCGGTGAAAATCACAGACCAGGTGAAAAGGATATATAAAATACCCTTTGGACGCACCTTATCCCTCCACGATAAAATTCGACAGCAGTCTTCCCCGCCCCTGCCGGTAAAAATAAAATAGACGCACTTCGTGCGCTATTTTAGGAAGTTAGAGGCAAGAGGTTAGAGGTTGGAAGAATTAAAGAAAGAATTAGCGGTGCGAATTCCTTCCTAGATCCGGTCTCTGGTTTCCGGAGTGCAACATCTGTTTTCAGGCGCCGTCCCGTAAGGCTTCGGCTTTATCCGTTCGTTCCCACGGGAGGTCCACGTCGGTCCTGCCGAAATGCCCGTAGGCGGCCGTCTGTTTATAGATCGGCCGGCGCAGGTCGAAGCCGGCAATGATCGCCGCCGGCCGAAGATCAAAGTTGCCGGATATCAACTCAACCAGCTTTTCTGCCGAAACCTTCCCGGTCCCGAAGGTATCAACGCTCACGGACAACGGCCGGGCTACGCCGATAGCGTAAGAAATCTGAACCTCGCACCGGTCGGCTAACCCCGCTGCAACTATGTTTTTGGCGACATAGCGCGCAGCGTAACTCCCGGAACGGTCAACCTTCGTCGGGTCTTTACCGGAGAAACAACCGCCGCCGTGGCGGGCCATGCCACCGTACGTGTCTACGATAATTTTCCGGCCGGTAAGGCCGGTATCCCCCTGGGGGCCGCCGATGACGAAGCGGCCGGTGGGATTCACCAGAAAGCGGGTTTCTCCATCCAGTAAATGTGCGGGGATAACGTGGCGGATTACTTTCGTCAGTATGTCTTCCCTGACGGCCGGCGGTTCAATGTCTGGGTGGTGCTGGGCGGATACCAATACCGTCCGGACCCGGACCGGTTGATCTTGCTCATATTCGACCGTAACCTGGGTCTTACCGTCCGGCCGAAGGTACGGGATTTCCCCTGTTCTCCTTGTTGAAGCTAACCGGCGTGCGAGTTTGTGTGCCAGAACAATTGGGAGCGGCATGAATTCCGGCGTCTCATTGGTCGCGTAGCCGAACATCAACCCCTGGTCGCCGGCGCCGATAGCGCTGTAAGGATCGCGCTCTTGCCCGGAACGAGCCTCCAGCGCATCACCCACCCCCTGGGCTATGTCCGGTGATTGTTCTTGAATGCTTGTTATCACGGCGCAGGTTTCGCTGTCAAAACCGAATTTTGCGCGTGTGTAACCTATCTCCTTTATTGTCTCGCGGACAATCGTAGGTATGTCCACGTAGCACTTAGTCGTAACTTCTCCCGCCACGAAAGCAAGCCCCGTAGTCACCAGGGTTTCCAGGGCCACTCGTGCTTCCGGGTCTTTGGCCAGCATGGCGTCCAGGATCGAATCGGATATTTGGTCGGCAACCTTGTCTGGATGTCCCTCAGTGACGGATTCGGAAGTAAAAAGACGTTTCGGCATATCGCTCTCTCCTAAAATTTAACTATATATCAATCGTCGCTCCGCTTTGATTGTTTATAGGTGGGAAGGTTAAAATCTTGAAAAAAATTACGTTAATTTTAACAAGCCCCGCCAAGCCTGTCAACAAACGACCAAAGGGGGCTGCGGCGAAGTGGAGGATAACCGGTTTCTATGAAAATCAAGAGTAAGGCTTGCCGGACTTATTGAGTCAACTCTTCACCGTTCTTGTAAGTAAATACCGTCAACCGCCGCCTGTTCTCCGACTTCGACAAGTACCGCGTGCACGCCGATGATTTTTATCTGGTCCCATGGTACTACCACGTCCCGGCCCGCACGAAAAAGCCCGAAGTACTTCTTGCCGTTGCGGAGAACAAGTGCTCTTACCCTACCCCTCCGGTCGATGTGCATGTCTTTAACCGGGCCAAGACGCCGCCCGTCAAGCACGTTAATGAAGTCCCGCCTGGCCAATTCGGAAACCTTGAACAAACCTTTCACCTCCTGCTTTCCCCGCCTATGGTATGCAGGCAGGTGCAAAAAGGTCACGCGTTTAACAACCGAGCTGTAGCTCCCGGCATATAGATTCCTGAATAGCGGCCGCCCTTTCGTGCGTTGTCGCTTCCGTATATACCCGAAAGACGGGTTCCGTACCGGAAGCTCGCACCAGCACCCAGTTGCCGCTGGAGAGTTCTATCTTCAGCCCATCGATTGGGTTAAGCGACTGGACTTTTTCGCCGGCAATCATTTGGGGTTGAAAATCGTTTAGATGCTGCAAAATGCGGTTTTTCTCCGCCGGCGTGGTCCGGCGGTCCACCCGAACGCTCACCACCCGGTCAAAGCGTTCGAAGATTTCCTGAAGTATCTTTTTGAGCGGCTTTCCGCTCGCGGCAACGATTTCGCTTGCCAAAAGACCCGCCAGGATCCCGTCTTTTTCGGGAACATGTCCCTTAATGGAGAGTCCGCCGCTTTCTTCTCCCCCGCAGATACAGCCGGCTTCCCTCAGGCACTCACCAACGTATTTGAACCCCACCGGTGTTTCACGGATTTGTACACCGTAGCCCTTGGCGATGCGGTCTACCAGGTGCGTGGTCGCCACCGTGCGGGCAATCGTACCGCGCCAACCACGGCGCTCCAGCAGATGGTGACATGTGAGGGCCAGCATTTGGTTTGGTGAAATATAACTCCCGTCGGCGTCTATGATTCCTAAACGGTCGGCGTCACCGTCCAAAGCAAGCCCAAGGTGAGCGCCGGTAGCCGACACAACCTCGCGCAGCTTACCAAGTCTGGCCTCCGTCGGGTCCGGGAGTCCGCCGCCAAAGAGAGGATCCCGGTGGTTGTTTATGCTCGTCACTTCCACCCCCAACCGGGCGAGGATGGAATCAAGGTAGCCGATGCCGGCACCATACATTGGATCGACGACTATTTTTAGTCCCGCCCGGCTGATCTCCTTTGCCTCAATAAGCCCCGAAACATGCGCGTAATAGTCCTCCCAGATATCGAGTTCCGTTAACGGCGCCGGCATCCCGTCAGGTGCGGCGGCCCCCCCCCCGAGGAGTGCTTCGATCTTCCGGGTTACGTCGGGAAGAGCCGGGCCGGCATACTCGGGGATGAACTTGATCCCGCAATATTCCGGCGGGTTGTGGCTCGCAGTAAGCACCACGGCGCCGCCTGCGTTGAGCCGCTTGATGGCATAAGCAGCCACGGGCGTGGGTAGAGAGCGCCCGGGGAAATGGACCGTTATACCCCAACGCTGCAGTACCGCCGCAGCCGCAGCCGCGAACTGATCCGCGAGGAACCGGTTGTCGTATGCAGCCACCACCCCCCGGTCCGCCAACCCTTCGGCTTTAAGATACGCCGCAATTGCTTCTGCCACTAACTCCAGGTTCGCAAACGTAAAATCACGGGCGATTATCCCGCGCCAGCCATCAGTGCCGAATTTAATGCCTACCAAACGGCTCCCTCCCAGGGTTTAAAGGTGTTGTAGTGGTATTTTACGCTTTCGTGTTTAAGGCTATGGCGATTTAAGAACCCTTTGCCATCTGAACTTGCTTTGAAACGTTTCCTAAGCTCGTCGGCTTTACGCTTTTACCGGACTATGATGCCAGGGTTTCAACACCGGCGTCTAATATCCTGCTAAACCCCGCAACCGGATTGCCGTTTAAATCCGTCTTTCGTCGATAATGCCGCGCGGCAGGTTGATTACTGGCCTGTTTGCTCTGGAAGTTTGTCTGTAACGTCCGTAAGGTGGTCCATGGTATCCTGTTTCTTATCGATGTAAAGTTTGCCGTCGGAACTCAGGCTGGCATAAAGAACTTCCTGGAGTGAATAGATCCCCTGTCTTTCAAGTTCTTTTAACAGCCACTCCTCGGTCAGATGATTCTGCTGCAGGTTTTGCTGAATAATAACCCCGTCGACGATCAGTTCGGAAGGCACTCCCTCGTAACTGGTGGGAAGGTTGAGGTCTTGGGGTGTCAGGGGGCGCTTTTGTGATTTCGGCAGTACGCTGAGTTCACCGTTAGGCTCGGCGATGGCAAATTCGACGTCGGCGATGTTGAAGTACCCTTTTTCCCTGAGTTGCATCGTTAAATCGTCCACGTTGTAACGCATCCGGGTCATATTCCGCTCCAGGATCTTGCCATTGTGAACTACGACCGTAGGTTCGTCACCGAAAAACTTGCGGGCGGGGCGGTACTTAAGGCCGGTGTACTGCACCAAAACGGTGAGTCCCGTAAAGACCGCCAGCCCTGTGACGTAGTACCACGGACTTAAGTCAACTTCCGTGACCATGGACGCCGCGATGGAACCGATAACGATACCGTTTACAAAGTCCGAAATCGTAAGTTGCCCTACCTGCGACTTCCCGATCATTCTGGTAATGAAAACAACCCCGGCAAACGCTCCCGCGGCCCGGATGACAATTTCAAGGTAAGGATTCATGCCGCACCTCAGTTCTCACGCGTAACACTTATAAAATTTACACTCGCCCAAGCGGTTATGCACCGGCGGCAACCAGCGTAACCAGTCAATGGTTTTACCAGGGTGTTGATTAACGGGAGGAAGGGCGAGAGGTCCAAAACAGGCGCTTCATTTGCAAGTGCTATTTCGCGTTTGGGGTTTCTTCCGCAGCGTAGTAAGTCTGTTTGAGGCCTTCCACCAGGCTGTAGCGACTTTGCCAGGTTAGTACCGCCCGCGCCCTTGCGGGGTCCAAAACACTGTGGCGGATGTCGCCGGGCCGCGGCGGCCCGTAGCGGGGCAATACTTTTTGCTCGCTGATTCTTTCCAGCACCTGAAGCAGTTCTTTTACGCTGGTACCCTTGCCGGTGCCGATGTTAAGCGCCTCTCCGCCGCCGCTTTTCAGGGCGGCGAGGACGGCTGCGGCCACATCTTTTACGTAGATGAAATCGCGGGTCTGTTCACCGTCTCCGAATACTCCCGGCGGTGCACCCTCGCGCAACCTGCGGCAGAAGACGGCCACCACTCCGCCCTCCCCTGCGGCATCCTGGCGCGGCCCGTAAACGTTGGCGAGTCGGAGGGCAGCCCACTCAATACCATATAGCCGCCGGTAGGCGGCGAGGTAAACCTCGGCAGCGTATTTGGAGGCGCCGTAAGGTGAAATCGGTTGTACCGGATGAGCCTCATCGACCGGCAGATAAACAGGGGCGCCGTAGACGGCGGCGGATGAACTATAGACAACGCGCCGCACACCCGCGCGCCTCGAGGCTTCGAGCAGGTTTATGGTCCCGGTGATATTTACCGACGCGTCAAAGCAGGGGCGAGCAAGGGAAACGGGCGCAACCGCCTGGGCGGCTAAATGCACTACCACTTCCGGTTTCTCGAAGGTGAATATGTCGCCGAGGTCGGGTGCCGTGATATCCGCCTCGTAAAACACGGCTTCGGCGGATACGTTTTGCCGGCAACCGGTACTCAGATTGTCTACGACGGCAACCCGGGCGCCGGCCTCAAGCAGCGCCTCCGTAACGTGCGACCCAATGAACCCGGCACCTCCGGTGACCAGAACCCGCATTATTCCCGGCCCACTAACAAGTTCTTGAGGTATTCGAAGAATGGAGGCCCCAGGTCCTCGCGTTCCAAGGCCAACTCCACCGTTGCTTTAAGATACCCCAGTTTATCTCCTGCATCGTAGCGCCTGCCGGTAAAAGCGTAGCCAAAGACCTGCTCCTCCTTGGCCAGCACCTTGAGGGCGTCGGTGAGTTGGATCTCACCGCCCGCACCCGGACTGGTCTGCTCCAGGAAGCCAAAAACCCGGGGGGTGAGAATGTACCTGCCGGTAACACCCCACCGGGACGGTGCCTCTTCCGGTTTTGGCTTCTCTACAAGATCCTGCACGGCAAAAACGCGGGGTCTTATCTCCTGGCCGCTGATAATCCCGTACTTGGACACTTCCGCGAGCGGCACCTTTTGTACGGCGATTACCGTAGCTTTGACTTCCGCAAACACCTCCAACATTTGCGCTAAACACAATCTGTCCCCCTTAACAATGTCATCTCCCAGGAGGACGGCGAAGGGCTCTTCGCCGATGAAACTGCGGGCGCATAATACCGCGTGCCCCAGTCCCCTCGGCTCACGCTGGCGTACATAGTGGATGTTAGCCATCGTGGCGATCTGCTGTATTTCGGTCAGCCATTCCTCTTTATCCTTTGCCCGCAGGTAGTATTCGAGTTCCAGGCACCGGTCGAAATGGTCTTCGATTGCGCGTTTGCCGCGGCCGGTAATGATCAGGATGTCTTCTATCCCGCAAGCAACAACTTCTTCGACGATGTATTGAATAATCGGCCGGTCGATAAGAGGAAGCATCTCCTTCGGCTGCGCCTTTGTGGCCGGGAGAAAACGGGTGCCAAGTCCCGCTGCCGGAATCACCGCCTTTTTTACCCTCATATTATCCTCCCCTCATCAAGTCCTAACATTCAAAGACTGGCGCTTTGGCCTTTAGCTTTTTCCTCCGCACTGATAAACCGCCTGCGCCAGCGGAAACCGATTACCCCGAACCTATTGGCAAGAATAAGCAGGCAAGAAGCCACTACGAAAAGAAGAAGCCCCGCCTGGGCCGTAGTAAGGCGGGTAAGAATGATCGCACTAAGGCCCAAAACGGCGCTGATACCGTAAACCACAAGCACTGCCGCGCGGTGAGTCAAGCCGATTGCCAGCAACCGGTGGTGAAGGTGTTCACGGTCGGCGCGGAAGATTCGCCGGCCGTTTTTGTAACGCCGCAGGATTGCAAAAAAAGTGTCGAAAAGGGGAATCCCGAGGATAATCGCCGGCGTCAGAAGAGTAACCGCAGTGGCTGTTTTCGCTACCCCCACCACTGCGCCGCACGCCAGGATAAAACCGATGAGCATCGCCCCGCAATCGCCGAGAAAGACACGGGCCGGAAAGAAGTTGTAGGGAAGGAAAGCGAAAAGGGCGGCGCCCAAAATTAAAGCCGGCAGGACGCCGTTGTGATCACCGACCACGGCAGCCAACGTTGCAAGGGTGAAGGCCCCGATACAGCTTACCCCTGCAGCCAGGCCGTCGAGCCCGTCGATGAGATTAACCGCATTGGTTACCGCAACAATCCAAAAAATTGTTACCGGGATGCCCCAAAAACCCAGGTGTAATAAAAACCCCTCCTTTAAAGGGTGGGTGATAAAGGGAATATCAATCCCAAAGGGGATGACCACTGTTGCCGCGAGGATCTGGCCGAGCAGCTTCAACCTCGGGCTCAGGCCCCGGGTGTCATCAAGGACCCCGATGGCAAAGATTAAAGTTCCGCCGGCCAGTAAGCCCATATACTGCCGCGCCAAACCGTCAAACAGGGCCACGACAATAAAGCCGGCCACCAAACCGAGATAGACGGATAACCCGCCGAGCCGCGGCATGGGCCGTGTATGTACTTTCCGTGGGTCAGGTTCGTCAATGGCGCCAACCCGCCGCGCCAACCGCACCGCCAGGGGCACCGCAACCAGAGTAACCATTACGGCCACCGCCGGGGCCAGAAATAAAGAACTCAAACTCTCCGCTCCCCGATAAAAGCTAATAAGATGGACCTTTGGGGTCCGTTCTAAGTTCTAAGTTCGACGTTAAGAATTTAGAATACAGAAGTCAGAATCCAGAATAAATTTGGAACAAGGTTCTACGTTCAACCGTTCAACCGTCACACTGTCACACCGTTACACCGTCGCACCGTTACACATCTATGGGCCCAGGCTGATAGACCTTTGGGATCCAAAACCTCAAGCTTGGCTCTCTTCGTCCGCCGGTGCGGACGATGGCTTTTCTCCAGCGGCGAAAATCAACTCCGCTTCCGCAACCAGATCTTCACCGACCCACGCTTTGCACCCGGCTTTACCAACCATCGACCTCAGCTTGGTGATTTCCGCATCAAGTTTCAGCGTATCACCGGGCACCACCGGCTTGCGGAAACGCGCCTCACTTACGCCGGCAAAAAGCGGCACCTTGCCTTTATAAGTTTCCAAACTCAGCACGGCCACCGCTGCCACCTGCGCCATGGCTTCCAAAATTAAAACCCCGGGCATCACCGGGTAACCGGGGAAATGGCCCGGGAAAAAGAATTCATTTACGGTCACGTTCTTAATCCCGATGGCCCGCCGCCCGGGTTCCAAATCCAGAATGCGGTCCACGAGCAAGAATGGGTAACGGTGCGGTAAAAGGCTTTTAATCTCCTCAATACCCAGCACGTCTCGCGCTCCTTTAAACCGGGTTGTACACACCGCCGGGAACTCCGGCGGGTGGCGGTGTTTCAGGCTGTAAGGTCTCCGGCACCGTCCTTGGTGGTAATTCTTCTTGATTGTCCCCCGGCACAGGCTGCCCATCGGCCCCCGCCGGCACGCTCGGCGTGTTATTACCGGAAACGATTTCCAGATCGATCAGCGGCGGGGGGTTTTCCGTTATATCCACAGTCAACCCGTAGTTCTTTCCGGCAACCGTACCATAGCTGTGGTACACGACCGTAACGGGTGGATTCTCCTCCTCCGCAATCTCGACCACCACGCCGGCCGGCGTATCCTTGACGACCTGTTTAATCGATTCCCCCTTCAACAACGCGGCCGCAACCCTTTTTGCCTCGTCAGGGTCAACGTGCCAGTACGGACCGACAAAATAACCCGGCAGGGTACTGTTCGCCATTTCCACATCTTCGAATTTTTGCGCCATACGGGCCAGAACGAGCATTTCTTTCAGGGGTAGATTGGTATAAATACAGTCTTTTATCTTTGGCGCAAGTAACGGCGCCCTGACAATGTTCCGCGGTTTCAACATCTCTTTGACAACCGCGCGCAAAAATTTCTGCTGCCGGTCAACCCTGTTGATGTCGCCCAGGGGATCCCCGCGGTAACGCACGTACATCAGCGCCTGTTCCCCGTCAAGGTGGTGCAGCCCTTTCTTCAGGTTGATGGAAAAACGGCCTCCTCTTTCCGGGTCGTAATGATACATGTTCTTATCTACATCGATAGTTATTCCACCCAGGGCGTCAACGAGCCTGATAAAACCCTCGTAGTTTGTGACCACGTAATAGTCGATGGGCTGCTCGATAAGCCGGGAAACCACCTTTACAGAAAGCTCCGGCCCGCCGTATGCCATTGCCGCATTAATCCGGTCGCGTCCGTAACCCGGAATGTCCACCATCGTGTCGCGCGGTATGGAAAGGAAGACCAACCTTTTACTTTGCGTCTCGGCGCTGACAAAAATGACGGAATCGCTGCGCGACCGTTCTTCGTCATAACGGGCATCGGAGCCGAGAAGCAGGAAATTGAACCGCTTTCCGTCATCTGCGGCAATCGCATGCCCGGGGTTATTATCCGGCGAATTCCGTGTACTGAGAAGGAAACCCGCCGCTCCGTAACCGACTGCCGCCAACAGGCACAGCATGAGACCGATTGCTAAAACCGGCCGGGCTTTTACCCAGTTCCTGAATCCTCTGTTTTTCTCAGCCACTGCTTTTCCCCCGTCGACCACATTGACGCCCTCTTCGGTTTGATTTAAATTATAAAAAGATGAAAAGCGCCAAAAGGAGGCCGTTGAATGCGTTTGCTTGACGAAAAAGGCAAAATCTTTGGCTTAATCAATGTCATCGACGCCGTTATCTTACTCGTAATCTTAATGCTTGCCGGGGGAGCCGCCTATAAGTTTCTCCGCCCAGCAGCGGTAACACCGCCGACCGGCATCGAGTTCACCGTCCGCATACCGGCCTTGCCCCCGGAATCCGCATCCGTGGTCAAGGTCGGCGACCGTATGGTTGCCGGCGCCAGCTACATCGGTTTAACCGTAAAAGACGTGACCGTGGAACCCGCGTTGACTACTGAACCCGACGCCGCCGGCCAAAAGGTTTTAGCCCGGGACCCGTATTTTAAAGACCTTTTGGTTACCCTGGAGGGGAAGGTCCCCATCCCCACGGCCCAGATCAAGATAAGCACTCAGGAAGTCCGCGTAGGGCGTGACTACTTCGTTAAGTCACTGACCTATGAGTTTAGAGGTACTATCATTAAAGTAACATTAAATCCCCGGACGGACAAGACCGGGCGGTAAATTTTTTACGTTTTCGCCGGTTTTAGGAATTTTTTGTCGTTAGCTAAATAAACACGACCCGCAGACCGGCAGGTACGATTTTCAAATTTGCATATATATTCTTCGTATCTACAATAAACGGCGCAGACGGGTCAAGGAACCGCGCAAAAGCCTCTACGTTTTCCGGTTCGAAACCCTGTTGCCGCGCCAGGACCACCGCGCCGTGGGCGCCATCGAGCGCTTTCTCCAGGGACCCGACCTGAAAAGGATATACGTCCGGGACCAGCGGGTCAAAAGCCCGTATCGCCAACCCGGCTTCCTGGAGGTGCGCCACCACCTTTAGCGCCGGGCTCTGGCGGCTGTCGCTTGAAAAATCCTTCATCGCCAGACCCAACACCGCGACCCGTGCTGCGGCCGGCGGTACGGGTAAAAGCCGAAGCACCGCATCGGCGACCCTGCGGGGCATCGCATCGTTCACCCGGCGGGCGGCCGCCATTAGTTCGAGGTCTATCCCTGCTTCCCGTGCTACCGGGGCAAGGTAATGAAACGCGTTCGGCAGACAGTAACCCCCCACCCCCGGTCCGGGCTGCAGGAGTTTTACCCTTTTATGCGAGTTGGCGAGCCGTACCACCTCGAAAGTGTTTATTCCCATGGTGCCGGTTAAGGCGCTCAACTCGTTGACCAGGGCGATACCGACGTCGCGGGAAATGTTTTCGATGAGTTTTGCCACCTCCGCCGCCTCGAAAGAAGACGCCGGCAGCGTCTCGGCACGGGTGATTATCCGCAAAAGAGCGGCAGCCTCGTTCCTGCTCAGTTCGTCGATACCGCTCACGACCACGGGCATGGTAACGAATTCTTCAAAGGCGCGTCCTTCGGCGATCCTTTCGGGAGCGTAACCCAGGTAAAAGTCGCGCCCGGCCGTCAGCCCACTTTCTTCAAGCAGCGGCTTCACCAGGCGGCGCATCATTCCAGGCACCAGCGTGCTGCGGACAAGGACCAGGTCGCCGGGCTTGAGTCCCGCGGCAATGCTTCTAAGGCAACCGGTCAGGGGCCCGGTGTCCGGCTCTCCCCCTATTACCGGCAACCCCACCGTAACCACGATATCCTGTGCCCGGCCCAAGGCCTCACGAGCATCGGTGGTCGCCCTGAAAGACCCACGTGCCAACTCCTGCCGGAGGATTTCCTGGATCGGAAACCCGCGGTACTGCTCGTGGTGGTAGGTTACGCCGTTGTTGATCTCCTGTACCAGTCCGGCGTCCACATCAACCCCGACCACCCTGCAGTTCGCAAGGGTAAAACACAGCGAGAGCGGCAGCCCTACAAAACCAAGGCCGAAAACGGCTACCTCATTAAAATAACCCTCCGCCACTTTCAATCTACTCCCTTTCCCGCAATACGGACGCGATTTTTTCCTCGATAAAGGCAACACGTGCGTCCCAGGAGTGCTCACTGGCCCGCGCGAGTCTTTTTTCCCGCGCCTTTGGGTTTTCCCCGGCAAGTGCTTGCTCCACGGCCGCCACAAAACCCGGCGGGTCTTGAGCAATGCCCACGATGTCCGCAAACTCCTCCACCGCAGGCATGGCCGTGCTGACCACCGGCCTCCCCGAAGCAAGGTACTCGTAAAACTTCAAAGGACTGACGTTGTCCGTCAAAGCGCTGGCGCGGAACGGGTTTACACAAACGTCACACCCCCGGAGGTAGTGCGGCAGCACCTCTTTTGGTTTCCCTCCCGTAAAAAATACGTTCGGCATCCGGTCCAGACCGTGAAGGTTCACGCCGGGGGCAACCGGTCCGACCATCACCAGCGTCCAGTCCGGCCGGCTGGAGGCCAGGTAAGCCAGGAGTTCCGTATCAACCCACTCCTGAATCACGCCGACAAAGCAGAGGCGCGGGCGGGGCAGGCGCTCCACCTCCTCCGGCACCGAGGTGTTGGGATCGCAGGCCTTGGCGAAATGCGTCACATCTGCCGCGTTTGGAAGATAGTAGATCCGCCGCGCGTATTGTTTGCGCCGCTCGTAAAGACCTGGTGCCGTAACGAAGGCAACGTCGGTGAAGGCCAGCAGTTGCCGTTCGGCATCCCAGACCACCCGGCTGTTTACGAGTCCCTTATACGCCCCGTGCTCGTCTACACAGTCGTAAATAAGAAGTTTATGCCTTACCAGCCGGGCCGTGACCGCCGTGCCTGGTAGATACGTCCAGAGTATCGGCCGGTTCATCCCAAGTTTTCGCTGGGCCCGGCGGACCCAGAAACCCACCCAGTATTGGTTGAGCCTCCCCACCAGCGCGTAAAGGTTGCCGAAAGGCAACACAAACGGCGGTTGAAAAACAATTATATTCGGTTGGGGCCGGCCACCCCACCGCCCCCACGGACGCCACTTGCGCCGGAATGCAGGATCCTTAAAGGGAGAAAGAAGCGTGCCCGGCGGCTCAACGTACAGAATACGGTTGGAGGGATCAAGCCGGGACAGTACCTGCTGCTTTCGCGTCCAGATCGGATCCCAGTCAACCGAAGAAAGGCAGACGATGTCCTGGTTCTGAAGCTTAGACATTTTAACCCTCATAACGCTAAATGTTCAGCGTTCAACGTTCTCAGCAGCGATCTTAATTAACCTTTCGGGGCGGCCGCTTGTCCCCGGGGAGCCCGGCACTCAGTGAGCGCTGCGCAAGGGTGGGAAGACGTTCAAGCGTTTATTCCCAGAACCCGCCGGTACACCGCCATGGTCCCCGCCGCCATACGGGCGGCGGAGAAATTGCCCCCCACGAAATCCCTTCCCTTGCGCACCATTTCCTGCGCTTCTGCGGGGTTTTCCAGTATCCGCATGATGGCTTCCGCCAGGGCGGTGACATCCACCGGCGGGACCAGCAGACCGGTTTCCCGGTCCTGAATGACTTCCGGCAGCCCCCCGGCCCGGGTGGCAACAACGGGCACACCACCCGCAAGCGCCTCGAGGACCGTAAGCGGAAGCCCCTCCGATAGGGAAGCCAACACCAATGCTTGAAATTCGGGGTAATACCGTTCTACGTCTTTGATAAAGCCTGTGAAAAAAACGCTTCCCCGAAGCCCGAGACGGTCCACCTTATCCTCGAGCAGGGCGCGTTCCGGCCCCGAACCGATGATCAGGAAGCAAGCCTCCGGGTACCTCTCTAACACCAGGGCAGCCGCCTCGACGAAATAACGGTGTCCTTTAACCCGGTGGAGCCGCCCCACCGTTGCAATCAACGGGGCTCCCTCTGGTACTGAATATCGCTCCCGTAGCGTTTGTGGTTTTGCGGTGCCGGGACGGAGGTCCATCCCGTTGTAAACCACGGTTATTTTTTGTCGCGGCACGCCGCTTTTAATCAGGGAAGCCGCCAGATAGTTGGAGACGGTTATGAAGTGGGCGGTCAACGGGCTCGTCAGCCGCTCACTCAGCACGTTAAGCGCCCGGCTCACAGGGTGCGGGTAATCCTGAAAAATTAAGCTGTGGACAGTGGTAACGACCGGCAGACCGAGCCCTTGTACCGCCAGACGCCCCAGGAGGTTCGCGCGGACGCCGTGCGTATGAACAAGACCATATTCATTGGTCCTGAGTAAATGCCGTAACCGGAAGATCACCCTAAGGTCGAGTTTGTTCCCCATGGGAATCACGGTCACTCTCATGCCGGCCTCCCGGGCAATAGGGGCAAAAGGCACTTCAAAAAGCGAAACAGCCTCTAAAACTGCCTCTTCGGGGTCTATCGTCCGAAAAAGGGTTAAAATATGCCGTTCCGCACCGCCGAATTCGCCGCCCCCGATGACGTGAAGCACTCTTATACGCCGCAAACCTTCTGCCTCCTAAAACTGGAGGTTGGCATCAATAACCGTATGGTGTCAACAACCCACAAGCTTTATAATATCACTGAACAAAACATTGCTGGAGGTTTTATTTCTGCCAGGGCTGACAGAAATAACAAGTACCAGTCTTTCTTGCCGGCTGATCCAGGTAATCCGGGGAGCATGGTCACACAGCCTTTTTGCCGACTGGCTGCGCAAGGACCCCGCCTGGGTGGCCGGTCCATCTATGGTTATCCCGAAATTCTGGCGGCGAGTACTCCCCCTATGGCCGCGGCCGACCCTCCCGGGAGAAGGCGGGAAACCCGGCATTTTGGACGGAAGCAGCCTGCCGGCCATCGCCGACGGTGCCTGGTTATTATTATTGCCGCTCTGCGCTTACCCCTTGATCGACTACGCCCTGCGGCTCGGGAGGCCCGCGGGGGGCCTGGCCGGAACCTGGGACGATCTCTTCCTTCTCCTTTGCCTGTCCGTCGTCGCCGTCCGCGTCATGGTCAGGGGGGTAACGGCCTACCGGAACACCGACCTGCAATTGCCGCTCTTCATCTACTTCGGCATGTTCATTTTTATGTTTTTTCTGCGCTCACCCGAAACCATGGTCGGCATTGAAGGGCTCCGGGTTTATCTTGAATACGCCCTCTGGTTCTTCGTAGGCTTAAACCTCCCCGACAATAAGCGACAGGTAAAAACGTTCACCGCGCACCTCATTCTGGTAGGCGTGATCCTTGCTGTCCATGGCATCGGTCAGTACGTCGCCAACGTACCCATCCCTGCAAACTGGGTCGACCAGGCCGAAGCCGGTGTCCGCTCCCGTGCCTTTTCCGTGGTCGGCAGCCCGAACATCCTGGGAAGCCTGCTCGCCCTGATCCTCCCGCTGAGTATTGCGGGCCTTTCTAACGCCGGAACGTGGCGCCCGCGTACCGGTTATGCGGTCGCCACGCTGGTGCTTGGGCTTTGCCTGTTTCTCACTTTCTCGCGCGGCGCCTGGCTCGCAGCCTTTGCCGGCCTGGTGCTGTTCGCCTTCCTCAGAAATCCGAGGATACTCTGGGCCGTGGGCGGCGTTGCCGTTGCCGCGCCGCTTATTTCGCCAAGCGTCGCAGGCCGGCTTCTTTACATGTTTTCCTCCGGCTACATTGTTTCCAGCGAGCGTTCCGGGAGGGTGGCCCGCTGGCAGGCAGCGATAGAGAAAGTCTCTCAGCACCCATGGTTGGGAGAAGGCTTCGGCCGCTTTGGGGGGGCGGTTGCTACCCGCGCCATCCCCGGCAGCTTTTACGTCGATAATTTCTACCTGAAGACCGCCGCCGAGAGCGGATTACCTGGCCTTGCGGTCCTGATTTGGGTTCTAGCTTCGGCCTGGCGGGCAGGTTACCGCGCCTTTGCCCTGCTGACCCAGCGCGCTGAAAAGACTTTGGCTGCCGCGTTTTTAAGCGGTCTCACCGCCGTTTTAATCCACAATTGCGTGGAAAACGTCTTTGAGGCGCCGCTGATGAGCACCTTCTTCTGGTTATTACTCGGTCTCCTGCTGGCAATGCCCAAACTACGTGACGGCGAAGAAAAGGTTTTCAAGCAGCCCGGTTCTTAGCCTGCCGCAACCGGCGGGGCCAAGGAATACGGGTTTTCAAGGCCGGCGCCTTTGAAACCCCTTTGTCGCAACCGGTCATGAAATACCGCGCCTTCCTGTCTTACTCAGAAGGTCAGCGACTAAATCAGCATTTGCTTCGGCGCGCGCCTTAAGTTGGCGAACCCGCTCCCCAACCTGCGCGCGCGTGGCGTCGAGACTGTCGAGAAGGCCCCCGGCGGTGCGGCTTAACACTTCTTCGTTCACCTCGGCCAGGGGAATTGCCGGTAACCCAATCTGGTCCATAAACCGCCCGACTTTGGGGTCATATCCCAGCCCAACGGCCGGTACGCCGAACAACGCCGCAAAAATCAAAAAGTGCAGCCGCATTCCCAAGCCGAAATCCAGGTGGGCCATGACAGCCATCAGATCGCGAAAACCCCTGATATTTTCCAGAATCACGGCCGGCTGCCGCATCGTTTCCCGGACTTGGTTCAGAATTTGGAGATCGCTTGCCTGGAGTGGGATAAGAACCACTTGCCACCCCTGGGCCTTCATTCGATCCGCCGTCTGTGCCACCGCGGTTACGGACTGCCGGAGGTGCGGCCATGGTCTTAACGACACCCCGGCCAGAGGGCTGCGAGTGGCCGTGGCCTGTTGCTGTTCCCTTCGCCTGCCGGCCTCATCACCGGGTGCCGGCGTGCTGCTTTCAGGCCCTGTTTCAATGCCGGCAGCGGCAAGAAGCGCGCGCCCACGCTCCCGGTCGGCCGATTCCGCTTCAAGCCCGAGGACCGGATCGGTTGTCACAAAAACCCGCCGCCCAACCCCAAGCGCCCTCAGCTCTTCCAGCGAACCTTCGTCACGAAGGGTGATAACGTCCGCCCAATTCGCCACCCGCCGAACAAGATACCTGCTGATACGGCGTTTTAAAGGGCCCAAACCCTGGCCGTAAAGGCAGATTCTCCTGCCCAGCAGCTTGGCCATGATGATAATTGCAGCGTAGTAAAAAACGTTGCGGGGGCTGGTCACATCCTGGAACAAGCTGCCGCCGCCGCTTAGAAGCAGATCAGCTTTTTTCAGTTCCCGCCAGATCAACCTGAAATCCCGGCGGGGGATGGCCTCCACCCCAAAATCCCGTGCCGTGTCCTCCGGTCGGCGAGACAAAACCACCACTTCGAGTGCCGGCATCCTTTTTTTGAGCTGGGTGACGATGGCAAAGAGCATCGCTTCGTCGCCGCAATTGCCGAAGCCGTAATACCCCGAAACGACTACCCTGGGAGACCGCTGCAAAACTACGCCTGGCTTTGTCAGGCTCGCCGTCCGGTGCTCACGTACTACCATGTACGCTCCGCGCCGTCCGGCTTCGCCTTCCGCGCCATGCTTGTTTTTCGCGGGCTCCGGGGCCTTTCTTAAGTTTGACTGCCCAAAACCGATGGGTTTCTTTCTACCGGTTAACTTGTTTTGCAACACTCTTCTGGGCAATGTCTTCCCCCTTACCACACGCCTCTTTGGACAGTGGAAATCGTTTTAAGTCCCGGCAGACTCCCGCACACAAGCCTTCACGCGGTGTTATCCTTTCCTCGAATACTATAAAGCTAACCGTAAGTAATGGCTACAGTTGCGCCTTACCAGATAGTATCACGGCCTATCTCTTCCGCCGGCCGGGCCCGCGCGATCCGCGCCGGGTCTATTTTGGCGGACCGAACAGCTTTGCCCGCAAAACGTAAAGGGCGAAAAGGGGCAAGACCAACATGCGCCGCCAACGCCACGGCTCTCGTAATAGCCTTCCCAACCATTCGAGCCCCAGACGCCGCATCCAAACGGGTGCCCGTTTTACGCGTCCGGAAACCACGTCAAAGCTGCCGCCTACACCTATCGCCACCAGCGGGGCCAAGGTTTGGCGGTTTGCATGTATCCATCGTTCTTGCCGCGGTGCCCCGAGTCCGACAAAAAGGACCTGCGGTGCTGCAGATTTAACCTTGGCAAGCACCGCCGGTTCCTCTTCCAGTGAAAAATAACCATGGTGCGTGCCAACAATTCTTAAGCCCGGAAGGTCTTGCAAAAGACGGGCTGCTGCCTCGTCGGCGACGCCCGGCCTGCCCCCCAGAAAGAACACCCGCCATCCCTCAAAGACGGCCCGGCGGCAGATATCCAACATAAGATCAATTCCAGTTACCCTTTCGGGAACCGGAAGACCGCTTAGTCGCAAAGCCCACACAAGGCCTATTCCGTCGACGGTAACCAGCGCCGCTTGCCCCACAATCTGCCCCAGGTCTCGCTCGGTCTGGGCACGGTACAGGTATTCCGGGTTTAACGTAACAACCTGGTGCATTCCTCCTTGGGCAACCAGTGCCGCAACCCGGACCGTTGCTTCCTGAGTAGTTACCGGGTCGATGTCGAGCCCTAAGAACTTGAGGCGATCCATGAGCCTAAAATTTCGCCAAAAAATCCGGCTCTCCTCTCATGGCCGGCTAAAACTTATTTCCAGAACGCAACGCCCCACCTTTAGGAGAGTGTTGCAAAACAAATTAATCGGTAAAAAGATACCCAACGGTTTTCGACAGTGAAACTTAGAAGATACCCTGGAGGCCGCGAAAAACAAGCATGACGCGGAAGGCGAAGCCGGGCGGCGCGGAGCGTACGTGGTAGTACGTGAGCACCGGACGGGAAGCCTGACAAAGTCAGGCGCAGTTTTGCAACGGCCTCCTAGGAAACCGCTGCAAACTACCCTGACATAACAGACGTCAGAATTCGGATGTCGGACGTCGGAGAGAAGAGAAGGGAGTTTTTGGATTCTTACGACAGACGACTGACGACCGACCACTGATTTTGCCGGTCTCTGAGAGTTCCTTTTAACTTTTGTTTACCTCTTCTTCAGCACTGAACTTGTTTCTCACGGTTTTGGAGTTTTGAAACACTCTTCCTAACTAGTGGCTTTGTTCCGTAACACCCACCGGATGAATCGAACCGCCACCCCGCTGAATGGCAATGAAGCGCTCCTCCTCGCGCTTGCGTGCCGCTTCGATTCTGCCGTGTGTGAGGCCAAAAACCAGCGGGATAGCCGCCACCGCCAGCACAGCGGCTATTACGAAGGCATCTCCAACCGCCAGTACCGCCGCCTGCTTGTGGACCATCCCTGCAAGCACACCCGGCGTAGTCCCATTGGCAGCAGTCGGTCCTATCATTCCGGATACACCTGCCACAACTTGGTTATAATGATAGTATCCAAGCGGTTCCAACAGCCCTATCGCCTCAGAAAGACGTTCCGTATGGAACGCCGTTCGGTCAACGAGAACGTAAGTCACCAACGCAATACCGAAAGAAGCCGCGACCTGCCGCACCACGCTCATCATCGCCGAAGCCTGCGCCACTATGGGCCCCGGGATGGTGTTCATTCCGGCTGTCATCAGCGGCATCATCGAAAACCCCAAACCAACGCTACGCAAACACAACAACAACTGTAGGTCGCGCACCGGCATATCTGCCGTAATGTTATGGAGGACATAAGTCATAACACCCACGAGAGCTAACCCACAAGAAGCTAAGATCGCTGCACCCAGTTTATCAAATAGCTTTCCGGCTAAAGGCATGAGGCCTCCGGCGACCAGGGCGGCGGGCATAAGGATCAGCCCTGTCTGCATCGGTGAGTATCCCTGAACGCTTTGCGTGAACATGGGAACGATAAATATCCCGGTAAAAAGAGCAATCGAAGCCATACTTGACGCCGCCAGGCTAAGAAGGTATGTTGAATTTCGCAGCAGTCGAACATCCATGACCGGCTGGGGAACATGCAGTTCCCAAAAAAAGAAAAGTACAAAGCAGAAAAATCCCAAAACAAAAAGGGTTGCCGTGCTTTGCGCCGTCCAACCCCAACCCTGTCCTTTGCTCAGCGCAAACAGAACCGCAAAACAAGCACCGCTTACCAGAACAAGTCCGATGTAGTCCAACTTGAGCCCGCTAAGCCGGGGTGTCTCTTTCAATAAAGCCAAACCAAGCAAGACAGTAAAAAGACCAACCGGAAGGTTGATGTAAAAAATCAGCCGCCAGGAGAAATAGTCAACCAAATAACCACCGAGCGTCGGTCCAATGGTCGGGGCAACCATCATAGTCAGGCCCCAAATGCCTAAAGCCATACCGATCTTTTCTTTGGGCCAGATCCGGTAAACATACGCCATGCTGATCGGCATCACCATCCCGCCCCCGATGGCCTGAAACCCGCGGGCTAGAATTATCGAATTAGCACTCCAGGACATACCGCATAGCATCGACGTGACCGTAAATAATGCCAAGGAACCCAAGTAAACCGTTTTGTACCCGAACCGGTCCGCGAGGTAACCCGAGGCCGGAATAACCATTCCCCCCACCAGCATGTAAATGGTCAGCACCCATTGAATATGGTCGGTGGAGACGTTAAAAATGTTCATCATCCGGGGAAGGGCAACGTTGACGATGCTGCCGTCCAAAACGCCCATGAACGTCCCCAGGATTAGGACAAAAAGCGCTCCCCACGGAAGGCGCTCTGCGGAGGTAGACTCCGCCGCAGCCGGTTGGTGCCGCATTACCGCCTGACCTCCAATACAGTGCTTACTTTTGCCTTAGGAAACAAGGGCGGATAGACCGGGGCTGCGTAACCGGGTCTCCGGTATGCCGACCTGCGTGTAGCGGCTAGTACCCCTGCGCCACCTGGGTGGAAAGCGGGACGAGAAAAGCGCCCCCAAACAGGGCAATGGAAACAAGGCCGGTTGCCAGCGTGCTTACCGATAGAACCGGGTTTGTGAACAGCCGGACTTCAAGTCATTGGTTCATGAATGAATCCCATGAGATCCCACCCCGTTCAGCGCCCTTTGATTAACCGCCGTCAGCCGGGGGATGGCCACGTTCATTGCGCTGGCCTGCAACATGGCTGCAAACCCGCGCAGTGGCAGGACGAGCAAAGGCGCCTACGGGATATGAGCTTCTTCTTTCCTTACTACCCCCTTTACCTCCGCAGGTGAATACGCACCACCGCGCTCTGCCCGATCCTAAACGGCGCGCCGTTCGCGCTTTCAATGTGCACCTTGACCGGCACCCGCTGGCTGACCTTAACGAAACTGCCGCTTGTGGTCCGTGTGGGCAAGAGCGAAAACGTAGCCGCCACCGCGTCCGTAACCTCAGTAACCCGGCCTGCGAACTCCCGGCCGGGGATTCCGTCCACGGTAAAGGTGACCCTCTGCCCCAGCTCGACCCTGTTTATTTTCTTTTCCTCAACGTTAACGGTAAGATAAACGTCACGCAAATCCGCAAGCATTACCACCGGCTGGCCCGGCGCCACAACCTCACCGGGACGGCTGAGCACCTTCAGCACTACCCCTGTTATCGGAGCCTTCACGAGCGTCAGGTCGATATTTCCTCCCGACGGGAGAGATGCATCGTCGACGCGGGCAAGTACATCCCCAGCCGCCACACTACTCCCTTCTACGGCACGCATTTCCAGAAGTCTGCCGCCGACTTGCGGGCCGGCTTTATAGATGGCGCCGTCAAGGTAAGCGTCCTCCGTGCTGATGTAATGGGCATTGTTATACCAGTAATAAAAACTTACAGCGGCCAAGGTAGCGAACATTATAATTAAAACCAGCAGAAAAACTCTCTTGGACCCGGGCATAATTTTCTTCTGCCTCCACTTTTATTAGCTTCTACATTTCGCACCGGCTATCGCGGTGGTGGATACGGTCTTGACCCGAAAACCAAACCGGCGTTTTATCACAGGTTAAACCGTTCGCAGTTAATCCGCGACTTTCAGCCGCGCACCGTTTTTGATCCTATCCAGCCCGGAGACCACGACTTTCTCACCGGGTTCAAGCCCTTCCCTGATCATCGTGTAACGCCCGTCAGACGGGCCCGTTTGGACCTTGTGCAGTACCGCCTTACTTTCCCGGACGACGAAAACCGACGTGGTCCCATCCTCGGTAACCACAGCACTGCAGGGGACCAGAAGCCCTTCAGCCGCAACATCCAGGTCGATCTCCGCGAACATGCCGGGCTTCAACAAATGACCGGTGTTGGCGATCCGGATCTTGACGCTGTAAGTTTTCGTGCGCGGGTCCACCGCCGGGCTGATCGTATGGATTTGGCCCAGAAAAGGCCCGGCCCCGAGCGCGGGAATCATTACCTTTACTTCCTGACCGGCCTTCAAGTGGTTCACTTGCTGCTCCGATACCCCACACTCCGTCACTACCTCGTCAATATTCACAACGGTGATGGCCGGTACCGCCGCGGAGGTCAGCTCGCCGGGATCGACGTTCCGCGCGGAAACAATGCCGTTTATGGGCGTAGTAAGGACCGTGTTTGCAGCGTTGGAACGGGCCACCGCCAGGGCTGCCCGGGCCTGGTTGAGCTGTGCCGGCGCGACGTGGTCCCTCTGGTCGACCGCCTGATTGTAGGACGCCTCCGCTGTTTTGAGCGCCCCGGTGGCGTTAACGTAAGGCTGTTCGAACCGCGATTCGAAGTCCGCCTGAGAGATGGCTTCATCGTCACGCAACAGTTCCCCGCGTTCATAATTGGCCTTGGCCAGGCGAAAACTATCCCGTGCCTGGTCCAGTGCCGCCCCGGCTTTTTGCGCCCCGAGTTCCGCCTGTGCCAACCCGGCTTCCGCAACTCCCACCGCCGCTTCCGCTTGCCTGAGCGCCGCCTCGATCTCCGGGGCGTCAAGGCACAGCAGTATCTGACCGGCCTTCACTTGCTCGCTGACATCCACCGTTATTGCCCCCACCCTCCCGGGGATCTTGGGCGATAGGTTTACCTCTTCAATGGCCGCAATCTTCCCCGTAAGCAGGTTTCCATGACCCAGCCTCCCCAAGTCGGCCTTGGCCACCGTTACGGGGATTCCTGCCTGGCCGCCGGCCGGATTGCTGTTGCCGGCGCACCCCGCTACGGCTCCCAGGACGAGCAGGGCCAGCAGTGAAAAAATGCCGCGGCGCCTAGAGCGCCGCAACCATTCTTTCGGCGCGGGTGGATGGGTGCTTGGGAAAGGCAGGTGAATGTTCCTCTTACTTTCCATACAAACCCTGCGTGAGTTCATTTTCTATTCTCCCTCTCGCTACTCCTCTTCCCGGAGCTTCGCCAGGACAGTTCCCATAATCCGCTCCAACGTTTCAATCTCTTCTGCCGAAAACCCCGAAAAATACCGCGCAAAGATTTCTTTTCTGGCCGCCCTCGCACGTGCCAGAACCTCTCTTCCGGAAGGAGTTAGTTCCAGCCATACCACGCGGCGGTCCCGCTCATCCCGGTAGCGGTTGACCCAGCCCGAACGAGCCAGTTTATTCGCCAGCACTGTAACCGCTGCCAGCGTTACCCCGAGTTCTGCTGCTACCTCGGAAACCGTCTTCCTAACGGTTTCGTCAAGCGTACGTAAAAAATAAAACGGCGCCCCGCCTACCGCTGCCGAAAGAGGAAGAACGACGCTGCGCGGGAGGCCCGGCCCTGCTTTTTTACACTTCGGGCCGGTGTCCGCCACGACGGTCTTTCGCAAGCGGCGGGCGAAAAGGCGCATAACCTCTTCTACATTAGCCAGACAAGAATCGAGCTTTTCCATATGCCCCCCAACAATAAAACTTTAATTAGTTAAATATATTTATGAATATATATTCCCGCTGTCGGCGCGTCAAGTACCATTCGCGCCAAATAAAAAAGCCCTTTTCAGACTGATCAGGGCTATTCAAGAACGCTGGGTCAATACCGTTACATAAAAACGAAAACAGTCTTTACCGCAGCCAGGCGTCAATAAGCATCCCAAAGAACAGTATGAAAAGGTAGGGGCTGGAGAATTTGAAGAGTCGCCAAGCATTCGCCTGTGTGGGACGACAGTAAATCAAGCCGCTCAAAACGACCGCCCCGGCGCCTAAAACCAGGGCTGTAACCCAGTAAACCGGGCCCCAAACGCCGCAGTAACCAATCCACAGCGATAACGCCACCATCAGAAGGACCGTTAAAATCAGGCAGTGCAATGCCTTTTTAATGTCCGTCACGACGGGCAGCATCGGCACCTGCACCCGGGCGTACTCATCCCGGTAAAAAATCGCCAGGCTCCAGATATGGTTCGGGATCCAGAGCACCACCAACCCGGCAATCAAGACCGGCAGCAGTTCAAGCCTCCCGGTCACCGCCGTCCAGCCGAAAAGCGCGGGCAGCCCGCCCGAAAACCCGCCGAGAATGATGTTCCATGCACTTCTGCGTTTTAACCATAGACTATAAATACCCACGTAACCCAACATTCCACCGCACAAGCATATGCAAGCTACCGGGTTCAGCGACCAACCAAGCAAAAGCGCCGCCGTAAAGAGGAACAAGCCCCAGTACAGCGCCCTTACCGGCGGGTTGATGCGCCCGGAAGGAATAGGCCGCCGGCAGGTCCTGAGCATAGCCGCGTCCAGGTCCCGATCAACGTAACAACTGGCGGCGTTGGCGCCGGCGCAGGCAAGGGCTACCGCGGTAAGTGCCACCGTAAACAGTTCCCACGAAAAAGCCCCCCTGTTTGCCACCGCCAGCGGGACCACCGCCGTGAAAACCAATAAAAACACCGAGCGCGGCTTGGTGACTTCTATGTATGCCTTCACACTTTCCCAACGGCTCAGCGCCCTTTCTTCGGCTACCGATGCCATCCCTTCCGGCAAAACACCTCATCCTTCCCGGGAAATATTTTCTTTGGTCTTTTAGGGAATATGCCCTGGTGCGCGCAAGTCAGTTTCGTCTTTGACCGCGTATAAACACGCCTGCTCTTGAACCGGGTTTGCTTTTACGGGGCGAAGCAACAAAACCCCCGCCTTGGCCAGGTCCTTGAAGACACACGAAGAGTCCCATGCCGGCCCGTAATCCGCCAGCCACAGTTTTAGCCGCGCGCCGATAAGTTGCCCGAAGAAAAAAGTACCGATCACCACCGGATAGGAAAACCATACAAACCCGACCCCGAACGAATATCGAAATACGATAATTAAAGGAATCGGCAGGTGGACAGCCAGAAACCAACAAACCGACCGCTTGGGCACATTGGCCCGCCAATAGCCGAAGGGTACGTTTAAAAGCAGTACCGTCACGGCCAAGCAACCAAGTGGCACCCGCACCCCTCCTTTATGTTTTCCATTATAAATGGCGACTCGTCCCTCCGCAATACTAATGCCACGGGCACCGATAAAAAACCTGCGTGGCAGGCCGGCGCAGGTTTTCTTAAGCCCGGAGATTTCAGCCAGGCTGAGAACAACGGCTTTCATTCTACATGATCAGGGTCCCCGCGGCAGTCCGCTCCAGCTTCAGTATCTTAGCCTCCTCGCCGTTGTCGGCATCGATATACACCAAAAAGGTGTTGGGGCCGATGGTACTCCGGAATTCATACGTCAACTGTTCACGCCCGCCATCCGTCGGGATCAGCGCAAGACGGCCGCTCCGAACCTTTAGATTCGGGTTCAAGAACGAACGCGCCTGTTCGAGTGTGAGTCTCGGCCTAAAAGTCTCCCGCTGGTGGTGCGCCATAAAGTAATCCATAGCGTCCAATCCGATTACCTGGCCGTCGTCAAGCGCCACGTTTACCTTCAACATATCCGGGTAAATAACCGCTCCTTGCTCCTGACCGACGAAGGTGCAAGTGGCTACTCCATTTTGACGGATACTGTGGGTGAGGCGCATATCCCCCAGATTTATGCGTGAAAGATACTCTGCGGCACGCCTTTGTGCATCGGCCATTTCCAGGGTGGGCGCTCCTATTTTTCGCCCCACGATCATTAATACCGGATGCCCGCCTTTTTTGCTGATCAGGCACGTTACTGCCTCGTCCGTCCCGGCCCGGCGGCCCGCAACCTTTACCTGGTAAGCGGGAATTTTACCGTTAACGTTGCCGGCAACACTTGCGGAATAAGTCGTCCCGCGGCTACGGTCAACGACGGCGAGCGCACGGTCCCGCGCTTTGTCCGGGGAAATTGTGGGACCTGTCAGCCCCAGCGGCTTCTGGCGTTCCATGTGGTCCGAAAAAGGTCCGTCATAAATCAGCGTGGGATAAACCTGCATCTCCCGGTTGAGCGCGCGAAAATCCGCCTGTGGGTGCGGCGGCCCCAATTGTGCCGCTCCCCGCGTACCGGCCACCGCGCGCGGTATCTCCCAGAAGCGCGGCCCATTCGCGGCAATCTGCGCTTCAACCTTGCGGAGTTCCCGGTTTAACGCGACCGCCTGGTTGTAAAGGTCCTTCTCCCTCTCCCAGAAATCCCGCGTCACCGCTGCGCCCGTACCGGCGCGGCGGACAAGGGAGTTCGAGTAATCCGCTACCTGTGACAGGAATTTAGCGGTCCGTCCCGTAAGCTGTGTGGGGATGGGTAGTTGACCCAAATTGGATTGAGCCATCATGGCCTGCTGCCAGATTGAAGCAAAGATGGCGCTGGACTGTTCGCGCCCACCCACCGCCAGGCCCTTACCAAGCAAGACCTCCAGGTTTTGCGTTTCCGTGATCAGGTCATAGAACGCCCGTTGGTAGCGATTATTGAGGTCGATCTCCAGACTCCGCCGCATCTGTTGCTGGTTATAGCCCCAGGCCGCGAAGGCCACCGCGACGAGTGCCGTCAAGAAAAGAGCAAGAGCCCCGAAGCGCATCCTTTTCCCCTCCATTCTCGCAATAGCATGGACACTTTAGCGCGCAAAAACGTGTCGGCCGATTTGGGTTATAATCTGTCGCGACCATATCCATGCAGACACTGGTTTATAAGGATTCCAGAAGAAGAGTGCGCCGCCGGAAGGATCCCAACCGGAAAGCGCCGCTTCTGCAGCTCTGACGGCCTCCGTAGTTAGCTCTCGCCAGATCTGCCCGTTCGCTACCGACTCGAACGCCCCTGGTTGGAAGATTACCCCGGCGACCGAGTGCGGAAAAGAAGCGCTTTGTACCCTGTTAAGAATTACCGCCCCGACGGCGACTTTCCCCTCGAAGGGTTCATCCGCTGCTTCTCCCATTATCACCCGCGCCAGCAAGGTTACTGAATCCCGGTTGGAAACAGCCCCGCGGGAGACCGCGGGAGCCGCCGGTGCCGCAGCAGCAGGCAAACCCAAAGCTGCCCACGTCTGAGGGCCTACCAGACCGTCGACCACGAGGCCGTTTTTCCACTGGAAAGACCGCACCGCCTGAGAGGTCTCATTCCCGAAGTACCCATCGATAGGCCCGTTGTAGTACCCCCACGAAGCCAACCGCTGTTGGACCTGGGATACTTCCCAGCCGCTCGTACCCCAGTACAACACCCGGTTCTGGGCCTGGGCCCATGACCCCAGGGCAAGCACCAGGACCAGGACTGATAATAACAGAACCAACGACCCCGTTCGCCTGAAACGCATTGAGGGAACCCCCTTTGTAGACTACTGATGACTCGCTCGGTGCTCGGTGCTCTCGCACCGTATTCCTTTCGTACCAGACCGTGAAACAGAGGTAGCGGTTGTCAACTTGTCAACCGTCCTGATCTTAGTTTTACCGAATGCAACAGGAATATAAAAACGTTGGGGAAAAAATAAAGGGCGGTTCCCCTCGGAATCCCGCCTTATTTAACAATTGCTTGGGCGGCCGGCCCCACATTCGCCTAACCGCCGGAGGCTTTTAACAGTTTTGTAGGACAGGCGCTCTATCGCCCGATTAAATCCCCACCTCCGCCATGGCGCCGAAGGGCCGTACACAGCTTATGGGCGATGCGGGTTGGTTCCGGCAGCCTGAATTTGCGGCTCAGGGCAATTGCCAACCTGGTAGCTTCAGCGATGCCGACCAAGTGGCCGGGAGAAACAAAAACGGGTTTTACGCCTGTACGTGTTCGTACCACGGTACCGATGGGTTTGCCCCGGTAAAAAAGAAGCGAGTACCCACCGCGTACCGGAGGCGGCAAGTCATACTCTCCCACCAGGAGGCTTTTGGCGATGCCGATGGAGGGGCGCCGGAACAGTACGCCCAAATGGCTGGCAATACCAAGGCCGCGCGGGTGAGCAATTCCCTGGCCGTCAAAAACCAGTAAATCCGGTACGGTTTGGATCTCTTCAAGCGCTTTGACCAATGCGGGGCCTTCACGGAAAGCCAGGAGCCCCGGGACGTAAGGGAATGCCGCGGGCACAACCGCGGTTCCTCTTTCCACCACGGCGAACTCCGGCAGCCTCAGCACCACCACCGCCGCGCAGAGAACCCCTTTTTTCTTGTCAAAGGAAACGTCAAGGCCGGCCACCGAGCTAACCGCTTCGGGCGCCGGCCCTCCGGCCACGATTACCTTTTCCCGCAGTTCTTCCTGTAGCCGGCGGGCGGCGACGGGCGTCAGGTCCCACGACGCGGCCGTCACCGGTCGCAAATGCCCACCTCGCTTACCACCCAGTCCATAAACGCGGGATTGCCGCCTTCTACCGGGACAACCACAACCGCGGGTACTGTATAGCTGTGCAGCGCCCGCACGGCCTCTACCACCGCCGGCACTTTAGCTCTTACAGTCTTCGCAATCACCACTGTCTCGTCGGCCTGCTCCAATTGCCCTTCCCAGTTAAAAAAAGATTCCACACCTGAAAAAACGTTGGTACAGGCTGCAAGACGCTTTCGAACCAATTCCCGGCCGATACGCCGGGCTTCATCCCGGTCTGCGCACGTCACATAAACCAGTACCACTACCTGAAATCACCCCGCTTATTAAGCCTTCAGATATTAATCCCTCTTTGGAGATGCACCTTACCCGACCTGTTTTTTGTCCGCCGGTAGCTCAATGCCTTTGTCACCAGTGCAGGAGCCCATTCCGGCACGGCGAGCGCATGCAGGTGGCAGTATGATGCCAGTGCATTTTTGTAATACACTCCGTCCACCGATCCGTCTATCCCGTAGCCGCGCTCCACGGCGAAACCGTAGTTCAACCCGGCAGGTAAATTGAGCACCGTTGAATGGTGAAACTCGTGGGCCCTGATCTCTTTCACCGCTTCAAAATACGGGTTGCCCCCGAGGACGTGCAGGCGCATGTATCCGTGACCGCGTGGCTCGGTGCCCATATCGATGTCGAAAGGAAACACCCCGACCATCTTGCTCTTCCTGTCTTTGTAAGTCAGGGTCCTGGCAAGATACATCAGCCCCCCGCACTCCGCGTATACGGGCAGTCCTTCCTCAATCCCGGCACGCACTGCGTCGCGCAACGGCGTATTGGCCTCCAACTCGGCGGCAAAAACCTCGGGGAACCCGCCGCCGATATACAGCGCATCCACCTCCGGGAGCCGGTCGTGGAAGGAGTCTATAAAGATCAACCTTGCACCGGCCTCTTCAAGGGCCTCCAAGTTTTCCGGGTAATAAAAACTGAAAGCGCGGTCCCGGAACACGCCGATCCGTACTTGTCCCCTTTCAACCACCACAGAAGTGCTCACGCTTTCCGACAGGGAAAGCGCCGGCGCTGAGCGAGCAATATCAACCACGGCCTCAAGATCAATATATTTTTCCGCGCCGGCACGCGCCGCTTCAGCAGCCTTAAATAGCTGCTCATCTTCCCCGACCGGTACCAGACCGAGGTGCCGGTCGGGGATTTCCCACGCCCTGTTTTTGGGGAGTGCACCGACAACCGGCAGACCGCAGTAGTTTTCCACCGCTGCCCGGAGCATACCCTCGTGGCGCGGCCGGGCAACGTTGTTGAGAATCACTCCCCGGATGTCCACTTCCGGATCAAACCGCTGGAAGCCAAGCACGATTGCGGCAATACTTCTCGTCATCCGCACGGCGTTGACCACAAGAATAACCGGGCTCGCCAGGGCTTTTGCTATCTCGGCCGTGCTCCCGCTGCCGGCAAGATCAACCCCGTCAAAAAGCCCCATTGCCCCTTCAATGACGGCAACCCCGGCACCGGCCGCACCCTTTGACAGGCTCCGGCGCAGCGTTTCTTTGCCCATGAAAAACGCGTCGAGATTCCGGCAGGGGCGGCCCGCCACCCGGCTGAGCCAGCCGGGATCGATGAAATCCGGGCCCTTCTTGAACGGTTGGACGATCAGCCCCCGGGCGGAAAGCGCGGCTACCAGCCCGAGGGTTACGGTGGTCTTACCGGACCGGCCCTGCGGGGCGGCAATAACCATCCGCGGGATGTTAAAAACGCTGTCCAAAAAGCAATTCACACCCCTATAACACATCTGTCCAGCAAGATAATTTGCTGATAAAAATCCCTTAACCCGGGAAATCTCCCCGGGTTAAGGATAATCTAACCGAATAATTCCTTCTTTACACGCAGCCGGTAGGTTTCGGAAGCCCCGCTATTTTACATGCGCCTTTGGCCGGACCCGTCGGGAAAAGCTCGTAGATCTGCTTCAACGTGAAGCCGGAATTCTTGCAAAGCATCCGGATCATCGGCGCAACACCCGTGCGCAGGTAATATTCACGGATGTAACGTACGACCTTCCAGTGGTCCTCTGTCAATTCGTTAACCTCTTCCAGCGGCGCTATTCCTTTTGCGAGTTCCTCATCCCAAATCTCCGGGTCCTGGATGAACCCGTCCTCGTCGACCTCAACCTGTTTCCCTCCAATATTGATCATCGCCATTCTTTGAAACACCTCCGTAAAATGTTAAATGTGATTTTTATCCCCCAAGAAAGTCCTCTCCGCCATAAAAACCTACCTCGATTGATGCAATCGGTAGGCCACCGCCCTTCGACTCATCACCCCCCTATATCTGCCTGTGTCCCTTAAATACTAACGCGGCTCCTACGAAGTCAATCAGCCCTTGTATCGGGATATCCAGGTGGTGATATTCTTTTAGCACGCCGTAAAACTGCGCCTTACAGATAGAGCAAGGGGCACAGAGGATGTCTGCTCCCGTAGCTTTAATCTGCTCCACTTTCTTCAAGGAAAACTTGCCCCGGAGTTCATACATTTCCGGGTCGTCGTAAAGAACCGCCGAACCACCACCGCAGCAGAAGTTTTTCTCCCCGTTCGGTGTCATTTCCCGGACCTCCGGCACCGAAGCGTAAAGATTCACGCGAAGGTTTTGGATCAGGTTGCAGGCCCGGCAATAATTACAGGGATCGTGCAGTGTAATGGACTTTCCTACCGGCGCCAGACGGTTGTCCCGCGGATTAAGTTTGAGTTTCCCCATTTTGACGTATGCCGCTACCTCGTCGTGGATATGCACGATAGGCACCCTGTTGTGGTAGTCATAACCGGACCCGGCGATGGCATAGTCGGTAAGTGTCGGTGTGTACATCTTCCATGCCCGCCAGCCGTGCCCGCATTCGCCGAAGACGATTTTCTTGATGCCGAGTTCGGCGACCGTTCTCCATAACCGTTCTACCAGTTCACGCTGGACCGAATGCTGCTCCGTCAACAGGCCGAAGTTCCCGGCTTCCGTCATGTGCGAAGAGATGGTCCAGTTGGCGCCTACGTATTCGAAAAACTGACACGCGCCCTTCAGCGTCTCAGGGTTTAGCAGGTAGTCGGCCGACGAAGGAACATACAGAATGTCCGAGTTCGGCTTGTCAACCGGAAACTCCATGCGGAAGCCCCGTTCTTCCTCAATTTCATCGGAAAGAAAGTCATGGGTTTCTATCAATGCCTGCTTGGTCATGTTCCCCTGGTTGCCGCGTTCATAGACCGCCGCTGACGCCGCGCCCTGTAAGTCGGGGATCATGCCTATCCCCCACAGGATTTCCCGGCCGGCCATGGTAACCTCACAGGTATCGATACCGAACGGGCATACGTGGCCGCACCTGCGGCATTCAGTGCACTGGTAATAATAGCTGAACCATTTTTCGAGGGTATCCATGGTAATATCTTCGGCCCCGACCAGGTTCCCAAAAAGACGTCCCTGAACGGTGAAATACCGCTTGTAGACTTTGCGCATCAGGTCCGCCCGCCCTGCGGGGATGTTGTTCGGATCTTTCGTACCCAAGTAAGCGTGGCATTCGTTGGCACACACGCCGCACTTCACGCACGACTCCATGGCCATCACCAGCGAACGCCGGTCTTTCCGGTAATAATCCAACCATTTCAGCGCCTCCGCCGGCTTTTCCTCGTCGGGAATCTCCCGCACGTAAAGTCGCTTGAGAACCCTCGCAGAGGCCCTTGCAGGCTGGCTTAGTTCTTGGCCTTTTACGATTTTCTTAGGCACCTTGGCTCACCTCCCTCCTATAACTTCAACTTAACGCCCGGCAGGCCCATGGGTGGTTCCGGGTACGGACGATTGTAAATCCAGCGGTTCCAGAGTATGCCGAAGGGGTGCATCAGTTTGGAGAAGGGGAAGATAATGAGCATGATCTGCACCGCGAGAAAATGAACGAAGAAATACCAGTTGATAAGGCCGGTCTCGTGAATTACCGGCATCGGCCCCGGGTGAAAAAGAATAAGCCCGAGCATGAAGTCCCGGGCGGCCTCATATTCAACCGCTACCGCATGGAAGACCCGCATGTAGTCGCCAACACCGACGATCAAGATAAGCAGCAAAAGATGCAAATAATCGCTTGGCGCGGATATAACCCGCACCTTTTCCACCGCGAAGCGCCGGTAAAGAAGGTACAGCAGGGCTACCAAAAAAATGAGGCCGAAAGTCGTTCCCAGAGCGTTGGACGCCGCCTCGCTCTGGGCTTCCGTGACTATCCAGGGCAGTAAGAGGTGGAACTGATTACCGAGCGTAGCGATACCCAAAACATGTCCTCCGAATATCGATGCCAGCGCCACGTGCATTGTCCATGCCCCGACCCACAACGGCTTGTCGAACTTAAAGATGTTCCAGAAACTAACGATCTGCCAAAGGATCCAGGCAACCGCCGCCCCCCAGGAAGAAGGAAAGGGTGAAAGCGTAATGTTGTGAACGATCCGGCCGATCATCCAGCGCCAGATACGCCACGTGATCCCCCCGAGTAAGAGCGCGACCG
Organism: Ammonifex sp.; assembly: GCA_003604985.1. Classification (GTDB taxonomy): domain Bacteria; phylum Bacillota; class Desulfotomaculia; order Desulfotomaculales; family Ammonificaceae; genus SURF-55. Next base: position 15,056 of record QZIW01000087.1, on the reverse strand, counting down.
TTATATAAGGAAGGATTTTTCCGACAAAAAGCTCCAACCACAGCACCTCCTTTTAACGATTTACTAACCAACCATCATCGGGGTATTAAAAGAAGCTAAACCTCCTGAATCGTAATCGCACCGGTCGGGCAAACGGTGACACAGGTTTCGCAGCCAAGGCAGGCCGTCTCATCCGTAACCCTGACTCTCCCGGCTTCCAGCACGAGGATCCCGGCCGGGCAAGCTTCCACACATTCACCGCAACCCTCACACTTCGCTTCATCCCGCGAAACTATCCACATACACCTAAAAACCTCCCGCTGACTATAACGAAAGCACATCATCCTAAAGACTTAACACTTAGCACCTCCTTCCGGGCAACTCACCGAACAAACAAAAAATGGTATCTGCTTTAAATATCGAAGGGGAACACCCCGCAAGGATACGCTCGTCTACAGTCCTACCGGGCTGGTAGTTGCTCAGTGACGGGTATTAAGACTATCTTTCTTCAATGGTAATTGCGCCGGTCGGGCAGACGGATATACAGGTTTCACAACCTTCGCACGCCGTCTCGTCGGTAATCTTTACTTTGCCGTCTTCCATAACAAGGATTCCGGCCGGACAGCTTTCAACGCACTCACCGCATGCATCGCACTTGGATTCGTCACGCGTAACTATGAACATTTCGAAACCTCCTCAAAAAATTGTATAATTCATAATTGGAAGCGAACCTATTATCCTTAGTCCATCGTTTTCCAGGACAACACGCGCGGTAGCGATTCCTAAACCAGGGTCCCTTGAAAAATTTAGTACCCTTCAAGATGCGCCCGCCCGGTAAAAATCTCAGTCCTGAACCCACCCCATCTGCCGGTTGCCCGGCAAGGCCAAACGCATATCTTTGGTACCTCCACCCTCTTATGGTAAGAGGCAATCGACTAAAAATTAGGTTTGTTTTTGAATCATCTGATTACGGACCCAGGGAGCCTGGCGCGTGCAACGTTCCACCTCCCAACCCTCAAGCTTTTAAAAGAGCGTATATACTGGTTAACTAAGACAAAAAATATGCTCAACGGTGCATTTTCAACACCGTCTCCGCTTAACATTTTAATTATTCAGACAGCTTTCCCCGCGTCGCTTTCATGAAAATCCCTTTGCTATTATTCGAGGCGTGTCGTAATATTCCTTCTCCCAATGTCACTTTTTTCTCCAAAAGCCAAACCGGAACCAACGGCGTTATTGCGTCTAATATCCGCACCCAAACCGATAAGCCTGTCTTCAAAATCCTTATAACCACGGTAAATAAGATCGGCGCCGCTTACCTCCGTTTCGCCCTCGGCAAGCAACCCGGCGACCACCAAACCCGCACCTGCCCGTAAATCCGTCGCCCGTACTTGCGCGCCAAAAAGCCGGGGAACCCCCTCGATTATTGCCACCCGGCCTTCAACCTTAATCCGTGCCCCCATGCGGCGGTATTCTTGCGCTACCTGGAAGCGGCTCTCGTAAATATTTTCCACAATCACACTTGTCCCCGGCGTGACGCTGAGCAGGGCCATCAACTGTGATTGCATATCGGTCGGGAAGCCCGGATAAGGCATTGTTTTAACGTTAACGGAGTGCAATGGCTCATCTGTACGTTGCACGAGAAGGGTGTCTTCGCCCTCAACAATCTCCGCTCCCACCTCCCGCAGCTTGGCGGTAAGTGGTTGGATATGCCGCGGAATGACCCCTTCAATCTCAACCTTTCCCCCGGTGGCTACGGCAGCCATCATAAAAGTGCCCGCCTCGATACGGTCCGGAATCACACTGTACTGGACGCTGCGGCCAAGTTCCTTCACGCCCTCGATGCGGATCACGTCCGTCCCGGCACCAAAAATCCGGGCGCCCAGCCCGTTGAGGAAATTCGCCAGGTCTACAACTTCAGGCTCCTTGGCTGCGTTTTCGATCAAGGTCTGTCCTTCTGCAAGGCAAGCAGCCATCATGATGTTTTCCGTGGCGCCTACGCTCGGAAAATCCAAGTACACCTGGGCTCCTTTTAAGCGAGAGGCCCGTGCGAAAACATAGCCCTTATCCAGGCTTAACCTCGCCCCCAATGCACTGAGCCCTTTAAAATGCAAGTCCATAGGCCTTGCCCCGATGTTACACCCGCCGGGCAGGGGAATGCGTACTTCACCGCACCGCGCAAGCATGGGGCCAAGAAGAAGGTTGGAAGCCCGCAGTTTCTTTACCAGTTCATAAGGGGCTTCTCTCATTCTAAGTGCGGGAACATTAATGGAGAGCGTGTCTCCTTTTCGCCAGGAAACCCGCACACCGAGATGGGTAATCACCTGGATGATATGCCGGACATCGCTTATATCAGGAACATTATCAATGACTACGTTGTCTCTGGCCAGGATCACGCCGCAGAGCATGGCTAGAGCGGCGTTTTTGGCGCCATTTATCCGTACCCGCCCTTTAAGCGGTCGGCCGCCGCAAACAACTATTTTGGGAAACAAATATCTTCCTCCGTTCGGTCAAGATACGCCGGTTTTTACCGGCACTTAAATTCCGCGGCTTTTCAACTTCACGGTCTCAGGTAGCGGGCTTACCCCGCCTTGTCCACCCATTGCCGCCAATTCGCCTCAAACTCGCACCTGTTAAAACCGAGGTTCCTGTTTACCACCTGGGTGAATGAAAATCCACCGGCCAGATCCGAAAGTATTTCCGACATCATTGTTTCGCCGCCTTGCTGGTAAAGGTATCGTACCATCAAGAGGGATTGGTAATATGCCAGTTGCTGATCCGGTAAGGAATCAAACCTTTCCAGCGCGGAAAAGGGATACCACCCGGTGAAGCTGTCCGGGGGTTCAAAGACAAACCCGGTCAGCCGCTGCTCTATTTCTTGAGCCAGGCCTTCGGTAAACCACCGCGGATAATTGCTGCGCGTTTGGTAATCGACCATCAGGTGGGCCGCTTCATGGACCATCGGCCCGGTCCTGAAAAACGTATCCTGAAAGTCCGGGCCCGTCTCCAAAACCCATGAAGCAGGGCTCAAAACCCGGAGCGTCCCGGCCCAGTAAACCCCCATCGTACCTTCGTCCGCAGGCCAACCAAAAAACCGGTTTAACTCGCTCTGCTCCCGGTAGATGACCACCGGTACCCGCCTTGTTAACTTGAGCCCAAATTCCGCCGCCACACGGGGAAAAAATCTTTCCGCCGCCGACTGTACCAGTTTCGCCGCTTCTTCCTCGCCCGCCGGGTAATAAACAATACTGTACCTGCCGTAAAGCCTTTCCGAACCGACATACTGAACTGAAACCAGACCTCTATTAATCTCCCGCAGGAACTCATTGATATGCATTCTGGCAAAAGAGGGAACCCTTAACAGGAAACACCCGACAATGATAATTAAGAACGCCAGGTAGTTCTTAGGCCGGAACGGTCTTTTACGGTATTTCGGTGCTGTGTCTAATGCCAAGTCAGGCCCTTCCCTTCTTGTTAATTAATTATAAGAAAGACTGACTGGCATTAATAGTGGTAATTATGAGAAAAGAGTTTTACACTTATTTATTTCACTTCACTCGCTAATTCTTTGTTTTCGCGGACCACTCTCTGATTAGATCCCGGGCCTCTTCCACCTCCCGGCCGGTCTTGGCCAGAGAGACGAAACGCTTCAGGTCCGCGACAGCCCCGGGATAATCCTCGCTACCGTAGGCACGGATAAGTCCGCGGTAGTAAAGCGCCTTCTGGTGGTCGGGCGCCTTTTTCAGAATAGCTTCCACCTGCAAAAGCGCCTCCGGATAATTGTCCGCCATAAAATACTGCTCTACAAGGCCCAACCGTGCCGCTGAATTTTCCGGGGCCACATTTAAAATCTTTTGATACGCCCGCACCGCGTTTTGGACGTCGCCGCTTTCGGCACAGCGCCCGGCTATGGAAAGAAGGGCTGCAATATCTTTTTGCTTTTCGGCCTTTTCCATTTGAGAAGCAACCGGGTTATCCTGGTTCTCCGGTGTTTCCTGCACGGGTTCGTCCGGGAGGGATGTCCAAATCACGGAAGACCCTACGAGCCCGACGCCTAAAGCAACGACCAGAACCCAAAAGACCGCCTTAATAAACCTCTTTCTCGTTTTAAACGAAAGAAACAACCTTTTATACCCCCTGGCAGTATATAAAACTGATGGACCTTTAGGGTCCGTTCAAGGTTCAACGTTCAACGTTTAAGGTTAAGAATACAGAAGTCGGAATCCAGAATTCAGAATGTTGGAACAAGGACCAGGAAACAAGCTAACCTAAATAAGTATACCACAACCCCCGGCTGCCGGAGCCCGCTGCCGCAATAAAAAATCTGGCTGAACAGCCAGACCGATGTTTTGACTCCTGGTTTGGTCCATTTTTCGTTTATTTTTCGTTTAGAGGTAATTTAACGGGTTGCGCGGTGCGTCGTTTACCAGAACCTCGAAATGCAGGTGCGGACCCGTCGAGTGCCCGGTTGAACCCACCCGGCCGACGTTCTGGCCGCGCCCCACAACCTCGCCGGTGCCGACGTTGACGCTGGAAAGGTGCGCGTACCGGGTAACCACGCCGTCGCCGTGGTCCACTTCAACCGTACGCCCATACCCTCCGTTCCACCCCGCCCGGACGACCGTACCGCTGCCGGCGGCTCCCACCGAAGTACCGTATCCGGCGCCGATATCCAACCCTGTATGCATCCGCCCCCAGCGCATACCGTAACCCGAAAGGATGGGCCCGGAGAGCGGCCAGCCGAGACTCGCCCGTCCCTCGCCCCGGGAGGCCAAAAGGTACAGGCTCCCCCGGCGCTCGATTTGCTTTTCGGGCGCTTTCACCTGGCGTGTACGGAGCAACTCGCGGCTGACTTCCACGCCGTTATGCACCGTTACCCGGTAAGTTATCTCCTTAGTGCCCGGCTTACCCGCCTTAACGACCTTTACCTGCCCACGGTGCAAGCTACGGTCGTATTGCACTTCCCGGGGAAAAGGAATCGGCTCCTCTTTTACGGTTTCAAACACCTGAACCACGGTTAAAACCGGCTTTTCTCTGCGGAGCGCGATAACCTGACCGATCGTGAGCCGGTCGGGGTTCAGCGACGGATTGGCCGCGATAATATCTTCCAGGGTTACTTTCTCCGCGGCCGCGATGTCCCACAACGTGTCCCCGTCTTTAACCGTATAGCGCCAGTTTTCTTCTATTCCTGTACGGACGGCGGACAAAGCCTCCTCCGTACCGGTGATCCGGTCGACGGGAATGCTTTTTACCACCACGTCAACCTTTCCGTCAAAAGACACCGACTCATCAGGCTTTACGGTGTACATCCGCCGTACGGAATCAAGAAAAGCGCGCGCGGTTTTTTTATTTCTAAAGTAAAACCGCTCCTCACCGTCGACACGCACCACGGCCGCCGGCGTATACAAATGGAGGGCACTGATCAGCCTCCGTTTCAATTCCTCTGCGGTTAAAAGCCCGTCACGGGCTCCCCTTACACTCCGATAGGTAACGTTTCCCCGCAGCGTGACGGCCTGCCCGAGGGCATCCTCTTGTTCGCGCTGTATTATCCTAACCACCTCTTCGGCTATACCCCGTTTCGCGACGGTGCCCACCGGTGCCCCATCGACCATCACAACACACCGACTGGAGGCGAATAACAGGATGCCCAGCGCAAAAACAACAGCAGCTCCCACCACGCAAAGCTGCTCTTTAAACTCACGCGACCAAATGCTCTTTATGCCGTAAAAGCGCCTTCTTCTGTATTGTAAGCGCGGTTCTCCCAAAAAGCCCACCTCTGGTCTTCGAGGTTCGTTGTATCCGTACCGTTCTATTTTTCTCTTCTTCCGATAAAGCGTTTTCGTGATAAAAGAAGAAAAGAAGCGCAAGGATATTCTACTACATTTCTTAGAACCAGCAAGCCCCGAAACTGCCCGAATTTTGCCGTATTCTTTGTTTTCTTTTGTGCTAAGTCTACCAACCACTACCGTTCGCGGGATTTGTGCGGTAAGAGGGCAAGAACCGTGGGCGGGCGCCTGCGGTCGCTCCGGGTTTGGCGCTCTTGGCACGCCGGTAGACCGTTTCCGTCAAAAAGACCCCCGGCTTCCGAACCGGTTTAATCCGTTTTCCGTGCTGCCAGCACGTAGAGGGCGCACTCCAGCCGCCTGCGCATGAGACCGCACGCAACCGGGGACGGCTCGAATATTGTACCGTTTGCGGCGTAGGCCGCCGCGTGACACCCGCCGCCGCAGTAAAACCGCGCCCAGCATGCCCGGCAGGGCTTGTTGTATACGTGGGCCTGCAGGAAAGCGTCCACGATGTGTTCGGAACGGACGCCGTTTAAATCACCCAGGCAGAAAGCTTCGTCGCCGACAAACTGGTGGCAGGGGTAAAGGCGACCGTCCGCCGCCACCGCCAGGTAACAAAATCCGGCGCCGCACCCGGTGACGCGCTTCGTCAGGCAGGGGCCTCCCGCCGGATCCAGTTCGAAGTGAAAAAATCGCACCGGTCTTTCCCGCCGCCGGTAATCCAGGTAGCGTTGGGCCAGGCGTTCATATTCCGTTGCGGCCGCAGCTAAGTCCGCTTCCCTGACGGCATACGGCTCCTCCGGCGCGGCTACCACCGGCTCGAGCGAAACGGCGGTGAGTCCTTCGTCCACCAGGTGGGAAAAGTCTTCGGCAAAGTCGAGGTTCAACCGGGTATACGTTCCCCGGATGTAGCAATACGAGGAACGCGGGTTGCCGGCCCAGGAAGTGAAATGCCTTTTTGCATTTACGAAGGCCAAGTCGTAACTCCCCCGGCCACTCGGCAGCCGGCGGAAACGGTCGTGAACGTGCTTGCGCCCGTCGATACTTAAGACCACGTTCACTCCTTTTGCCAAAAGGAAGTCGGAAGCCCGTTTATCCAAAAGAAGTGCGTTGGTGGTGATCGTGAAAGAAATGTTTTTACCTCTGGTCTGAGCCGCCTGCATACCGTATTCCACCACCGCGGCCACAACGGGGAAGTTCAAGAGGGGCTCCCCGCCGAAAAAGTCCACTTCCACGTCCCGGACCGCGCCGGAAGCCTCCATTAAGTAATCCACAGCCTTGAAGGCCGTGTTTTCCGCCATCAACCCTCCGCCGCCATAGGCACCCTGCCCGGCGAAACAGTACGCGCAACGCAGGTTGCACTCCTGCGCCACCATCAAGCATAAAGCTTTGGGCGCGAAAGCCGGCGGGGAATAAAGCTGTCTCCCGTAATCCGCAAGGAAAAGCGACCCCTTCAACTCAAGTTCTTTTATTTCAGCCAAAACCTCCGCGACCTCGACCGGCGGGTCACACCCCGGGACCTCTCCCCCGCGCGCCAGGGACGAAAGGACTTCAAAAGCCAAATCGTCTACGGCGTGCAAGCCCCCGCTCGCCGGATCGTACACCAGTTTCCGCCCGCCGATTTCAAAACAATGGACCACGTGTGCCACCCCCACCGCGCTTTACAACGCTGCTTTTACCTATTGCCCCACCGGCCTCTGAATAAACAAAAAGAGGGCGCACTGTAACTCGCCCCTTTCATTAGCCGGTTAAATCCTTTTCAAGTGTTCTTTTTGCAGGATTGATTCCCTACCGTGCAGGATGTCTTGCAGGCCGATTGGCAGGAGGCCTGGCACTCCCCGCAGCCCCCCTGGCGGGGGCTTTTTCCGGGTATTATGGTTTTAATATGCTTGCCCATAATTTCCCCCCTAACTCATGGAGATTACTTTATAGCCCGCTTTTTCCAAATCCGCTTTGAGTTCCGCGGCCTCCGCGACCCCGAGCCGGAACGTCAGGTTGTACACTCCCGGCTCCCGCTCGAAGGTTGCCAGGCTCCGGATGTTAATTCCTCTCGCTTTGCACAGCTCGCTGATTTCATAAAGCACGCCGATCCGGTCAACAGCCTCAACTACGATTCTGGACCCGGCTTTACGCAAGCCGAATAGCCGCACCAAAGTTTCCACCATATCGGTTTGGGTGATGATCCCGACTAACCGGTTACCTTCGACCACCGGCAGGCACCCCACCTTATGTTCGCGCATCAATAGGGCCGCCTCTTCAATGGGCAGGCCGGGAGCGACGACGATGGGGTTTTTGATCATCGCTTCCGCTATCGTCACCTTGGTAAGGATGTAATTAAGTTCGTATACGCTGAGGGTCGTGGCCGGGGAAGGGGAGACCCGCAAAAGGCCGCGCTCGGTGACCAGCCCTATGAGCTTTCCTTCCCTTACGACGGGCAGGTGGCGGATCTTGTGCGAACGAATAATCTCCAGGGCTTGGAATAGCGGCGTTTCTTTGGTGATGGTAATCGGGTTGGCGGTCATGCAATCGCGGACGAACACGGCTTTATCCTCCTTGGCAGCCCTTGGCGTTGTTCCGCCTGGCGCACAAAACCTCTTAAATAATCATTATAGCTGATAGCGCCGCCGGAAAACAATACTACGGCGGCACCTATATCGGTTGTCCGACGTCTGACGTCGGACGTCGGCCTTTAGGGTTCTTGGCGTGAATTTACCGCACAAATCCCTCTCTTTTTACCCACTTCTGACGACTGCCGTCTGATCACTGACCACCGAATGACGGCCGCGGCGCAAAGCTCCCCCATATAAATACAAAAAGGCTTCCCGTAAGAAGCCTGGCCTTTCCTTTCTGGAGCGGGCGACGAGGCTCGAACTCGCAACCCCCAGCTTGGGAAGCTGGTGCTCTACCGTTGAGCTACACCCGCAATTTGGATGCAGGATGTTGGAAGTTAGAAGCTAGAATCTTGTAGGGATTCGCTGCGTCAGTCCCTTTTATTCCAACCTCCAACCTCCAACCTCTAACTTCTAAAATGGTGACCCCACCGGGATTCGAACCCGGGTTACCGGCTTGAAAGACCGGTGTCTTAGTCCACTTGACCATGGGGCCGTATGTTGTGCTACGTCATCTATTTTACCTAAATCCTGATATACTGTCAACCTGAAAGACTCTGGTCCGGTGTATCCCCCAGGAAAGGATTTTTGGCTTCTATATTTATATTTTCTTTCTTTTTTTTCGCTTCTTTAATGCGGTAACCACAAGCTCCCTTAAAAGACGTCCCGGCAGACTATCGTTTGCTCGCGGCGAGTGCCCACGCCCACAAGCAAGACCGGTACGCCGCTGAGTTCCGCTATACGTTCAAGATACCGGCGCGCTTGCACGGGTAAGTCCTCGAGCCGCCGCACCTCACCAAGGGCTTCGTCCCACCCGGGAAGATCTTCGTACACCGGTTCACAGGCGCTCAAGCAATCGAGACTTGCGGGGAACCCCTCCAATTCTTCCCCCCCCCAACGGTACCCTCGACAGATTCTCAGCCGCGGTATGCCCGTGAGAACGTCCAGTTTTGTGACACAAAGATAATCAAGCCCGTTAATGCGTGCCGCATAACGCGCTATGACCGCATCAAACCAGCCGCACCGCCTGGGCCGCCCGGTAGTCGTCCCGAACTCCCGCCCCTTGTCACGGATTTCCTTGCCGAGTTCGTCGTGGAGTTCGGTTGGAAACGGCCCTTCGCCCACCCGCGTGGTGTAAGCCTTGGCGATTCCGATCACCGTATCGATCGCCCGAGGGCCGATACCCGCGCCAAGGCATGCCCCGCCGGCGGTCGGGGTAGAAGAAGTGACGAACGGGTACGTGCCGTGATCGATGTCGAGGAGGGTTCCCTGGGCTCCCTCGAGCAAAACGTTTTTACCCGCGGCTATGGCCCGGTGAAGCATCAAGGCGGTATCCGTAACATATTTGCCCAGGATGTCGGCATATTCCTCATATGCGCTTAAAATCTCCGCGAAGGATACCCTCTCCGCACCGTATACCCTTTCGAAGTAGGCATTTTTACAGTCCACGTTTTCCCGCAGCAGTCCGCGGAACACTTCCTTATTAACAAGGTCGACCATGCGGATGCCGGTACGTGCCGCCTTGTCGCTATAGGCAGGTCCGATGCCGCGCCGCGTTGTGCCTATTTTCCCTTTGCCCTTCCGTTCCTCCTCAACGGCGTCCCAGAGGCGGTGGTACGGAAGGATGAGGTGGGCCCGCTCGCTGATAAACAGCCGGGCCATTTGCACGCCCCGCTGCTCAAGCCCTCTGATTTCGGCCACCAAAACGGCGGGGTCGATTACTACGCCGTTGCCGATAATACACGTTTTATCCTTATGGAGAATCCCCGAGGGAATGACGTGCAGCCGAAACTCTTCGTCCCCGACAACCACGGTATGGCCTGCGTTGTTGCCCCCCTGGTACCGGACAATGAAGTCGGCCTTGGCCGCCAGGAAATCGGTCGCTTTCCCCTTGCCTTCGTCACCCCACTGGACGCCGACCAGTACAACCGTAGCCAATTAACGTCCCCCCCCAAGTCGTTTTAAGATTTCGTGCGCCGCAACCACACCCGAGGCGGAAGCCTGAACCAGCCCCCGGGTAACGCCTGCGCCGTCACCGGCGGCGAACAGGTTCTGGACTTGGCTTTCCAGGCCGGGGCTCAGTTTCAGCCGCGAAGAGTAAAACTTCACCTCGGCGCCGTAAAGCAACGTGTGCCGTGAATACACCCCCGGGGCCACTTTATCCAAAGCCTGCAGCATTTCTACTATACCCACCAGGTGGCGGTATGGAAAGACAAGACTCAGGTCTCCGGGCGTGGCCTCCGCAAGGGTCGGTTTTAACAACCCCCGCGCCAGGCGATCAGCGTTTGTCCGGTGCCCGGCGATTAAGTCTCCGAGGCGCTGGACGATCACCCCGTTGCTCAGAAGGTTCGCCAGGCTGGCGATGTGCCGTCCGTAAGCGATAGGTTCCTTAAACGGCTCGGTGAAAGTCTTGCTTACCAGCACGGCAAAGTTTGTGTTGTTGGTTTTCCGGTAAGCGTGCGCGTGGCCGTTGACCGTGACGACGCCGTCGCTGTTTTCCATCACGACTTCGCCGCCGGGATTCATACAAAAAGTCCTGACCTTATCTTCGAAGGTCCTTGAATAATAAATGCATTTGAACTCGTAAAAGTTCTTCGTTATGGACTCCAGCACCGCCGCCGGAACCTCTACGCGGACACCGATGTCCACCGGGTTGACCGCCATTTCCAGCCGCAGGCGCTTGGCTTCCTTGCGCAACCAGTCCGCGCCCTCCCGGCCCGGTGCAACAACTAAAAAGCGTCCTTCGACAATCTCCCCCGAGACCGTCCGGACACCGCGTACCCGGCCTTTAGCGGACAGGATCGAACTAACCGGACTCTGCACCCGAATCTCAACCCGTGGTTCGAGGAACTCTTTCATTTGGGCCAGGACTTCGGCACAGCGGCCCGTTCCCAGGTGCCTGATCGGCACCGGAACAACTCTCAAGCCCGCCAAAACCGCCTGCCGTTGCAGCTCTTCCAACTCCTCTTCCCGCCCGGCACCGTAAACCTGTTCCGGCGCCCCGAACTCCCGGTAGATCCCGTCCACGTAGCTGATTAATTCTTTAAGATTATCGTGGCTGACGTAATCGCCGAGGGTCCCGCCCACTTCGGGAGAAAGGGTGAGTTTTCCGTCGCTGAACGCACCGGCCCCGCCCCACCCGCACATGGTCGCACAGGGTGCGCAATGCCGGCAAAGACCTCCGCTCTCCTTTGACACGCAAAGGCGGTCTTTGATATCCCGCCCTTTATCGAGGATTACCACCTTGAGCGCCGGGTTCCTGCGCACGATTTCCATGGCGGCGAAGATTCCCGCCGGGCCGGCGCCGACGATAATTACATCATACATGTTGGCCCTTAAGTTTTCCCCTTTGCCGCTGACTTAAAGCTAACAAGCCCACCAGAGTATAATAAAAAACCCGGGATATGTCAACCGCAATCAGTCCCCCTCGCACCGCAACGGGATGCCTTCTGATAGGTTAAAACTCCCAGGCCAAATTCACAAAACACGCGTATTCTTTTAAGAAAGCAAGCTCTACCGTGCCCACCGGCCCGTTCCGCTGTTTGGCAACGATTATCTCCGCGATGCCCTTTTTTTCGCTGTCCTTAAGGTAATACTCCTCGCGGTAAATGAACATTATCACGTCGGCGTCCTGCTCGAGCGACCCGCTCTCCCTTAAGTCGGACATCACCGGCCTTTTCTCCTGGCGCTGTTCCACCGCCCGGCTCAACTGCGACAGCGCCAGCACCGGGATGTCAAGTTCTTTTGCCAGCCCTTTAAGGGACCGTGAAATCTCCGCTATCTCCTGCTGCCGGTTCTCGGTCTTGCGCGTCGACTGCATCAACTGCAAGTAGTCGATGACGATCAGGCCCAACCCGCGTTCGGCTTTAAGGCGCTTTGCCTTTGCGCGCATCTCCCGGACGCTCGGCGCAGGTGTGTCATCGATAAAAATAGGCGCCGCGGATACCTTACCGGCCGCATCAATCAGTTTTTGCCAGTCTTCGTCTTCCAGGCGCGCCGTCCGCAACCGCTTCTGGTCTATCTTTGCCTCCGCTGCGAGCAAGCGCTGAACAAGCTGCTCCTTGGACATCTCAAGGCTGAAAAACCCTACCGGGACGCCGCTTTTCGCCACGTTCAACGCGACGGAAAGGGCCAGGGACGTCTTACCCATACTGGGGCGGGCCGCAAGGATGATCAGGTCTTGCGGCCATAGACCGCTGAGAAGCCGGTCGAGCTCTTTGAAGCCGGTCGGCAGCCCCAGCATTTCGCCCTGCGCCTTATAAACTTCTTCGATGTGCTGGAGGGCCGTCGCCAATATGTTTTTGACCGGGGTGAAAGACGCCGCGCCGCGATCCTGGGCAAGGCCCAGAACAAGCCGTTCCGCTTCGCTCAAAAGGTTGTTTGGGTCCGTCTCGGCTTCATAACCCAGGTCGCGGATCCTGGTAGCCACCCGGATGAGCGTGCGTAAAAGGGCCTTTTCCGCCACCAGGCGGGCATAGTGTTCCGCGTGGGCGGTCGTGGGAACCCCGTCCACAAGGGATGCAACGTAACTCGCGCCGCCGGCCCGGTCCAAATGTCCCTCCCGGCGCAGGCCGGCCACCAGTGTGATTAAGTCTATGGGGGTACCGGCATCGTCGAGGGACAGTACCGTTTCGTAAATCAGGCGGTGCGCTTCCTGGTAAAAGTCTTCGGGTCGCACCAGGTCGGCAACCCGGTGGACAACGTCCGGGTCCAAAAGGACCGCTCCCAGGACCGCCTGTTCGGCGTCGATGTCCTGCGGCGGGTGACGTTCGGTCACGCCCTTTGCGAGACTCATCCGATCACCTCAGTCCGAAACCACTTCCACGTTGAATGCAGCCGTCAGCCCCGGTCCGACTCTTGCCGTCACTACATAGGAACCCGTTTCCTTAAACGGTGCTTCAAGCAAAATCTGTTTCTTGTCCAGTTTAATGCCGAGCTCGTTCTCTAAAGCGGCGGCGATGTCCTTCGCGGTCACCGCGCCAAAAAGACGTCCCCCGCCGCCCGCTTTGGCCCGCACCAACACCGTTACCCCTTGAAGCTTCGCCGCCACTTGTTCGGCGCGGGTGGTAGCCGCCGCGGCATTCTTTTCGCGTTGCCGGCGGATGCGGGATAGCTCCTCTAGTTTTTTTTCCGAAGCCGGCTCGGCCAGCCGCCGGGGTATCAGGTAGTTACGGGCGTAGCCTTCCGCGACATTTACCACTTCGCCCGCTTTTCCCAGGGGAGGTACGTCCTTCAAAAGTACGACCCTCATAAACCCACTCCTACAGAATCCCTTTTGTGTCAAGGAACCGGCTTAAACCGTTCCGCAAGCAAAACCGCTCGGGCTTGGAACGCCGGTATGCCCTTTTCCATTGCATCCCCTTGCGGTTCGGCTTACCGGGTATGGAATTGAAGCTCCTTTATTTTTTCGTCAAAAGGCCTGTTTTTCCTGCCCTCCGGAAAAAACAAGACCCGGCATCGTTGTCTGCCGGGCCCTTTTAAATTGCTTAGGCCATAGTCAGTTGAGGGCTTACTCCGTCACAAAAGGCAACAAGGCCATGATACGGGCCCTCTTGATGGCCGTGGTCAGCGTCCGCTGGTGGCGTGCGCAGTTGCCCGAAATCCGCCGTGGCAATACCTTTCCCCGCTCCGTGACGTATTTCTTCAGGCGTGATATGTCTTTATAGTCCGCCTCGGGCAACTTCTCGACGCAGAAACTACAAATTCTTTTTTTACGCCGGCCCCGGCTGCGTTCCCGTTTCATTCCGCAACCTCCTTTAACGTTTGTTAAAACGTGACTCGCTTACAGCGAACCCGCTTAAAAAGGTATGTCGTCATCAGAAAAATCCACGGCCTGTCCAAAAGGCTCCTGGTCGAATTCGTTGGACTTGCTGGGCGGTTCGGGCCCCGGCGGTTTATCCCCTTCACGCGGCCTGTCCAGGAACCGCACCGAGTCTGCAACTACTTCGGCCGCCTTGCGCCGGACGCCCTGGTTATCGTCGTAAGAGCGGATCTGAAGCCTTCCCTCAACGGCGACCAGCCGCCCTTTAGCCAGGTTTCGATGACAAATCTCAGCCTGCTTCTGCCACACAACAATGTCAATAAAGTCCGTCTGCCGTTCCCCCTGCTTCCCAAAAAACGGGCGGTCCACCGCGACGGTGAAGCTGGCCACAGCTACGCCGGTAGGTGTATAGCGAAGTTCCGGGTCACGTACCAGACGCCCGATCAGGATCACCCGGTTAAGCATACCCTGCCTCCTTAATCTTCCCGTATTATAATATGGCGGAGCACCTCGCCCGAGATCTTAAACATCCTGTCCAGTTCTGTGACCGCCGGCACGGCTGCTTTAAAGTACATTAAAACGTAATGCCCTTCCCGCTCTTTGTCGATCTCGTAAGCAAGCTTACGCTTACCCCACCGTTCGATACGGTCAACGGCCCCCCCCTGGGTCTCGATAACGTTCTTGAACTTCTCCACCATCTCGTTGGTGGCTTCTTCCTCCGCCCCAGGGCGCAAAATGTACATGGTTTCATACTGCCGCAACAAAAACACCTCCCTTCGGTCTTAAGCGGCCCCTTCGAAGTGGGGCAGGGAGTAACACCGGTCCTGCTTCCGGCCTTAAGCATCCGCCGGCCGGGCGGCCTGCACCGGTGCGCGCCATACGCATAAGAGTTCCCTTTAAAAGCGGTATTCATTTTACCAC
>QZIW01000073.1 GCA_003604985.1 Ammonifex sp. | reverse complement strand
AAGGGGATCAAGGTTCAACGTTTAAGCTTCAAAGTGCAAGTTTCACCTCTTACGAATTCCGATCTTTTAACTCTAACTTCTAACCTCCGGCCTCCGACCTCGAAGATGGCAGCGCCTTAGGTACTAATTGTTATGGCGCCGCATCCGGGCGATAAAAAACCCGTCCAGCCCCTGATAGGGCATAAGTTGAACGTAGCCACCGGGCAGCGTCCCTTTCAAATCCAATTGCTGCGGCAGGAAAGGCCGCAAATCCTCAAGGGCGAATCGGTCGTCAGCCGCCAGAAAACTCTTTATTTGTTCCAAATTCTCTTCGCGCGATATGGTGCACGTGCTGTAAATCAGAGTCCCGCCCGAACGCACACAGCGGGCCGCGCTCATTAAGATCTCCCTTTGGAGTTCAGCCACGCGCGTTATTGTCTGTGCTTCCTTGCGCCATTTGGCGTCCGGCTTGTGACTGAGCACCCCGAGACCGGAGCACGGCGCGTCCACCAACACGTAATCGGCGGCTTCCCAAAACATCCCCTCGAGCTTGCGCGCATCACACGCTACAGTTTCGATGCTCTTGATGCCAAGCCTACTGCAATTTGCGTGCACCAAGGCAAGACGGTGCGGATGGATGTCGACAACAACGATACGGCCGGCGTCACCCATCAACTCAGCAAGGTGCGTGGCTTTTCCGCCGGGCGCGCCGCATAGGTCGAGAATAAACACCCCGGGCGGTGCTCCTACCGCTTGCGCCACCAGCATTGAGCTTTCGCCCTGGACAAAAAAGTACCCGTCGCGGAAGAATGACAGGGATTCTACGTCTTGTAGGTTCCGGGCTATAATTCCTTCCCGGGCGTAACGCGCCGGCAGCAAATCAAGTTCGTTCCCGAGAAGGCCCATGAGCTCCTCTCGGTTCGTTTTTAACACGTTCGCCCGGATAGTAGCGGCAGGTGTTTTATTGCCGGCCGCGCAAGTGCGGACCGTTTCTTCGAGCCCCAATTCCTCCAGCCATAGCTTCACAAGCCACGCCGGGTGGGAGTACTTTAACGAAATATGGCCCACGGGGTCGGCAGTCAGGTCGGGGAAGACTACACCGTGTTTCTCGCGTACAACCCGCCGTAAAACGCCGTTAATAAATCCCGCCACCCGCTCCGAAGCGTATTTCTTGCCCAAGTTGACGGCTTCATTGCATGCAGCGGAAGCGGGTATGCGGTCCAAAAAAAAGAGTTGGTACGCCCCAATTCTCAATATGTTGCGTACCCAGGGGCTTTGCCGGGAGAGTGGTTTTGCCATGAACCTCTCGAGAATCCAATTGATAGTGTTCAACCGCCTGAGCGTGCCGTAGCTTAACTCCGTCAATAAACCACGGTCCGGCCCTCGGGGCCGGTACCTCTCCATAATCACGCGCAGCGCGATGTTGGCGTAAGCGCCGTTGACATCTACGTCGTGCAGAACTTTTAACGCAAGTTCCCGTGCAGAGTGTTTGGTCAAAGTATCCCCCGGTTTGCTGGCAACCAGCAGGTTTCTTACGCTTTCAAGCATACCCGTATTTTGATTACCCAAATATCAGGCGCCGCCCAAAATGGTCCCTTCAGGCACGCGATGGCCCCTAAGGTATTCTCCGACTTGCAACCGGAGGCCGCCGGCAATCTGCAATTCTTCGATTTGCAGGACTCCCCCGCCCGTCTTGACGTCTATTCCTTCAGACCCACTTGCCAGAACCATCCCGGGCAAACCGGGAAAATCGCCTGGTTTCGCTTTTGCGCGCCAGATTTTAAGTAGTTTTCCCTGCACTGAGGTCCGCGCTCCCGGCCAAGGATCCAAAGCACGCACCTGGTTCCTGATCGTCACCGCGGTTCGGTGCCAGTCAATCCTTTCGTCGTCCGCTGTAAGCTGCGGCGCCAAAGTCGCCTGATCATGGTCCTGGGGGTGCCGAGTCAGGGCGCCTTTGTCGAGGAGCGTCAAAGTCTCCACGATAAGTTCGGCCCCCAGTACGGAGAGTCTTGCGTAAAGGGAGCCGAAGTTTTCCTCTGTTCCTATGGTAATCCTTTTTTGGAGAAGGATGTCGCCGGTATCCATTCCTTCATCCATCAACATGGTCGTGACTCCCGTCTCCTCTTCCCCGTCCATTAAGGCCCGTTGTATCGGCGCGGCGCCGCGGAATTTTGGGAGCAACGATGCGTGGAGGTTAATGCAACCGTATTTGGGCAAGCTGAGAATGTCCCCGGGAAGAATCCTGCCGTATGCGGCGACGATAATCGCCTCAGGCGCCAGCCGACGCAGCGAGGCCAAGAATTCCGGCTCTCTTAACTTAAGGGGCTGAGCTATGGCTATCCCACGGGTCAGGGCCGCCTCCTTTACCGGCGGTGATGCGAGCAGCCGGCCCCGGCCCTTGGGTTTATCGGGCTGCGTTACCGTGAGCGCCAGGTGGTGGCCGCTTTCAACCAGCGCCTCGAGCGTGGGCACGGCAAAATGCGGCGTACCCATGAAAACAACGCGCAAGCATCATCCCTCAATTCGGGCAATTTTCAAAGCTCTGTCTACGAACAGGATGCCGTCGAGGTGGTCAATTTCGTGCTGCAGGACGCGCGCAAAAAGTTGTGATGCTTCTATTTCAATAGTTTTCCCGTCCCGGTTGAGGGCCCGGACTTTTATCTCTGCCGCCCTTTTCACTTCGCCCCAAATGCCGGGAACACTAAGGCACCCTTCCCGGTCCGTTACGCTTCCACTGGCGGAGATGATTTCCGGATTAATAAGCGCATGCAGGCCTTGCCCGGCATCGACGACGATAATACGCTTGGACAGCCCCACTTGCGGTGCGGCCAATCCGATGCCGTTTGCGGCGTACATCGTTTCTGCCATGTCATCGAGGAGACGCTGCAAGGCATCCGAAATTTTGGTGACTTTTTTTGCCTTCTCCCGCAGCACCGGATCGCCGATTTCTACGATCTTGAAAATAGCCATTCATTACTCTCCCTGACACGACCGCGATACTTCTGACGCAAGAGGCGGTCTTTTCAGACGTTTAGCAAAACCCAGGCAATCATATCTTCATAGCAAACCTTGAGGGTCTACGTCTATAGCCATTTTAACATCAGCATGACGGAATGTTAAACGGTCGAGTGCATCCCGGCAAACATCCCTCAGGGTTTCTCCGTGTTTCCCTTTTAGAATAATATGCCACCGGTACTGCCCCTTTAGTTTTCCGAAGGGGCACGGCGCCGGGCCCAGTACTTCTACGTTTCCTCCCGCTGCGCTATTTAACTCTGCAGCCAGGACCTTCGCCCGGTTCAAGACGCTTTCTTCGTTCTTACCGGAAATGATTATCCTGACCAGCAACTTGTAGGGAGGGTAGCCGAAACGTTTGCGAAAGGCCAGTTCCCTGCCGGCAAAAACCGAAAAATCCTGCCGTGCGCTCAACTGTACGGCATAATGCTCAGGGCAGTGAGACTGCAGGATTACCTCTCCCGGCACTGAACCTCTTCCCGCACGGCCGGCGACCTGGTAAAGCAACTGGAAGGTTCTCTCCGCCGCCCGAAAGTCGGGCAGTAAGAGTGTGCTATCGGCGTTGATCACACCGACCAGGGTTACCCCGGGAATATCCAACCCCTTTGCTACCATTTGCGTGCCTATAAGTACATCCACCTCGCCCATCATGAAGGCGTTCAGGATTTTGGCATGGCTGCCCCGGCGTGCGGTGGTCTCGGCGTCCATTCTCATTATACGAGCCTCCGGGAAAAGGGTTCTGACCTCTTCTTCGACACGCTGGGTTCCCGCGCCATGACTTTGAACCCGGCGGCCGCACTTTGAACAGTACGGCTGATAGCGAGTCTTATGGTGGCAGTAATGGCAGAGGAGCGTATCAGGTTGATGGTAGGTCAGGGCGATATCACAGTTTGGACAGCGCTTAACATCACCACACGCGTGGCAGAGAACGAAAGAAGCGAAACCCCGGCGGTTGAGAAAGAGCAGAACCTGCTCTTTCTTGCGCAGTTTATCGGCTATTCTGTTGACGAGCAAATTACTTAGAACGCTCAAGGTACCCGACCTGAATTCTTCGCGCAGGTCCACTACCTCGACTTTAGGAACCCGGCGTCCGTCGATCCTTTCAGTAAGTTGCAGGTTCCGGTAGGTTCGGGTTAGCTGCCGGGCGTACGACTCCAACGACGGTGTGGCACTTCCCAGTACCACCACTGAACCTTCATAGGCGGCGCGGGCGATTGCCACTTCCCGCGCGTGGTAACGTGGAACCTGTTCTTGTTTGTACGCCGGCTCGTGCTCCTCGTCCACGACAATCAAGCCCAAATTGGCCGTGGGGGCGAAAACCGCAGAACGCGGGCCAAGGACTATCTTCGCCTCACCCTTACGGACGCGCTGCCACTCGTCGTGCCGGGTACCCTGGGCCAACGCGCTGTGAGTTACAGCAACCTGGTTGCCGAACCGGCTTTTGAATTGGAGGATCATTTGGTGTGAAAGCGCAATCTCGGGGACTAGAATAATTACCTGGCGTCCGGTTTCCAGGGCGACTTTTGCAGCGTGTTGGTAGACCTCGGTTTTGCCGCTCGCGGTAACACCGTGTAAGAGGAATACTTGCTTTTGCCCTTTTAATAAGGCATCGCCGATCACCGAAACCGCCGATTGTTGTTCCGGGTTTAGTTCCGGTGATTTATCCATTACCGTGGCGCCAAGATTAATATCGCGGCGTTCAGCGACCGTTGTCTCAACAATAAGCCCTTTTTCGGCAAGCGCCCGGATGGTCTTCCGGTCTACGCCCGCTTCCCGTAACAGCGCCTGATGGGTAATTCCTGGTTGTGCCGCTATAACCCGTAGGGCCCGCGCTTGGGCGGGCGCTTTCGAACCGTTTACTTGGCCTGAAACATCCGCATCCGCTTCCTTGGGCCAAAAACAGCGGTGCTGAGTTCTGCCGTGCGTTCTCCCGGCCGGACCATAAATCGCGGCCAGCGCCTCACGCATTTGACACAGGTATCTTGATGCCATCCAGCCGGCCAGCTTGATCAGTACCGGTGTAACCGGCGGATTTTGGTCGATTACCGAGATAATCTCCCTCAGGGGAAATTCTGTTGAGTTCTCTTTTTCGAGCCCAATTACAAAACCGGTGGTTCTTTGGCGCCCGAAAGGAACGGTCACCCGCACCCCGGGTACGGTTTTCTCACGCAGTTCTTCGGGTACCAGGTAAGTGAAAACACCATTTCCGCCGGATAGCGGCCGGTTAACCACTACCTGGGCAATCTTGAATTTACTCATGGGCTGCTCCCGTTTGCCGTAAAGTCCGCCTTAGAGTGTTGCTCCAGAAATTAAAAAGAGGGCTTGAAATTGTTAAACTCGATTAAAACCATCGCCGAGCCGATTCCCCGCCCTCTTAGCCTCTCAATTGTTAGACGGCGCGCCCTTATATCCTCCTCATATCCAGTACCATATCCATTAGACGCTGTGCGACCTCGTACTTATCCATACGGGGCAATTCCAGGAACCTGCCGTTGCGAAACAATATTTTGACGATGTTGGTGTCGGCCTCAAAGCCGGCGCCTTCCTGTGCTATAAGGTTGGCGACCACCATATCCAGGTTTTTAGCTTCAAGCTTTCTGCGGGCATGCTCCAAAATGTTGTCGTCTTCCGCTGCGAAACCGATGAGAAGTTGGTGCCGCTTAAGTCTACCCAGTTCCTCCAGTATGTCGGGATTTTGAACAAACTCCAGCACCATTTCCCGAACTTCTTTTTTGACTTTCTTCGGGGACGGGGTCTTGGCGCGGTAATCGCTGACCGCTGCGCACATTATCACTACATCGGCGGCGTCGAAATTTTCCAAGACCGCCTCGCGCATCTCCAGCGCGGTTTTGACCCCGGAATAAGAAACGCCCGCAGGCTTTGCGAGTGACGTCGGACCGCTGATTAAAACAACCTGGGCACCTCTATCACGGGCTGCCCTGGCAAGCGCGTAACCCATTTTGCCTGAACTCCGGTTGCTGATATAGCGCACCGGGTCCAGAGGTTCCCTGGTCGGTCCCGCTGTTACAAGGAAGTTCAAACCCTTGAGATCTTTGGGAACGAGCGCTCCCCGGATTACTTCCAAAACCGCGCCCGGTGCCGGCAGGCGGCCTTGCCCAACCTCCCCGCAGGCCAAACGTCCGCTTTCGGGGGGAACAATCACGTAACCGTAATCTTGAAGCCGGGCCAGGTTGTGTTGGACGGCCACGTTGGCGAACATCCTGGCGTTCATTGACGGGCAAATAACCACCGGTCCTTTAAACGCCAGCACGAGTGTGGTCAGTAAGTCCGGCGCCAGACCGTTGGCCGCATGTCCGATGAAATTGGCCGTAGCCGGATAAACGACCACGAGGTCGCTTTCTTTCGCGGCGCTAATGTGCGGCACAGGGTCAAGGCCGCCGAACAACCCGGTATAAACCTGATTGCCGGACAATGCCTTAAAAGTAAGCGGCTGCACGAATTCACGTGCCGCTTCCGTCAAAACGACGTTAACCGTTGCGCCGCTTTCGCGCAAAGACGAGACAAGCTCAGCTGCTTTGTATGCTGCTATGCCACCTGTGACACCGACCAAGACGCGCTTTTTCGTAAGCAAGGCAACCACCTGTTTTCACTTTCGTTATTTACCCCGCAATTATAAGAACTATTGCTTAAAGCTCCACCGCCGGAGCGTTTAAAAAGCGCTTTGTTTGCTTTCTCCGGAATCAACGGTGATTCACTTGATGCCCCGACCAGGGGGTGTATGTTTCACCTTTAGATTTGCTATTTCCTCCAGCGCTTTGGAGACAGGCTTTACAGTATCGTCCAATAGTCCGGCGATGGCTTTATCCGTTAGAACGCGGGCGTACTTTGCCGCGACGATAGCCAATACGTAGCGGTTGCTTGATACCTTGAGAAGGTCGTCGAGCGGTGGTTTACTCATGGGCATAACCCTCAAGTTTACCCCCTTGCTATAACGTGCTCGTTTTTAGTCAATTACGTAATAGGCCAAACTAATTTTTGGTTTTGGGGCCGGCATTTTTCTGCAATTCTTATCGCGCTGACTTTCGCTACGGCTTCTGCCACGGTGTCGTTCACAACGACATAATCATATTGCTTGTAATAAGGGAGTTCAGATTCTGCCCAGCGGAGGCGTGAGTCAATGGAATCGCTGCTTTCGGTTCCTCTACGTTTCAAGCGAATAGAAAGGTCTTCGAGGGAGGGTGGCAAAACAAACAACAAAATGCTGTCCGGACAGTTTTCGCGTACCTTTAACCCTCCCTGGACATCGATTTCCAAAAGGACGTCCCGGCCCGCTGCACGGGCTTTGTTTACCGCTGTTCTTGGCGTGCCGTAAAAATAATCATAAACCCGGGCCCATTCAAGCAGCTCTCCCTGCTCCATAAGTTCACGAAAACGGTCCTCGGAAACAAAATAATAATCTTTCCCCTCTTTTTCCCCCTCGCGTGGCGGGCGGGTGGTAACGGAGACCGAGAGGTAGATAGTGGGATCAAGCTTTTGTAATTCACGGCAGATAGTCCCTTTGCCAACCCCAGAAGGCCCCGAAATCACCAAAAGAAGAGCCGGATTCACGCTCGGCTAAACTCCCCCGTCGCCTTCACCTTTTGGTGTCAGCCGGTGCGCAACAGTTTCGGGCTGGACGGCGGACAGGATAACGTGGTCGGAGTCTGTTATGATGACCGCACGTGTGCGCCGGCCGTAAGTGGCATCGATCAGCATCCCCCGATCGCGCGCCTCGGTGATGATCCTCTTTATGGGCGCCGACTCAGGACTGACAATGGCGATGATCCGGTTTGCGGAGACAATGTTTCCAAAACCGATATTAATCAGCCTGATGTCCAAAAGAATCCCCCCTTGATTTATTCGAGATTTTGAACCTGCTCCCTCAACTTTTCAATTTCAACCTTTGCCTCTACCACGAGTTTGCTGATGGTTAAATTTTGGGCTTTAGCGCCAATGGTATTTATCTCGCGGAAAATTTCCTGGAATAAAAAATCAAGACGGCGGCCCGCCGGTTCCTGATGCTTAAATACTTCTTCAGCACGGGCGATGTGACTGTTAATGCGCACCAGTTCTTCGGTGATGTCGGCCCTTTCCGCAAGAAGCACCACCTCGCTAGTAATACGTACCGGGTCAATAAAGTCGGTGAATTCCTTTAAACGTTCACTGAGTTTTTCCCTGTAGAAGTTCACAACGCCGGGTGCTTCCCCGTACATCGATCGAGAGATTTCCTTCAGCCGTTCAACCCGTTCAATGATGTCCTTTGCGAGATTGATTCCTTCCTCTTCTCGGGCCTTAAGGAACTCCTTCAGGGCAGCTTTGGCAGCAGCCTCTATGAACGGTCCCATCGCGGAAACCTCGCCCTGGATTTCGGCGAGCGTGAGGACACCATGTTGCATAATAACGTTATCCATCGAAATGGGCGGGGCAAGGCCCAAATGGCCGCGCAATTCTTCCAGAGCCTTATAATATGCCATTCCAAGTTCCTTGTCAACTTTTACCGTAAAATTTTTATTTCCCGAATCTTCGACCAAAAGGTAGATTTCGACGCGACCCCGGGTGCTTACCGACTGCACCAGCCGCCGCAACACTTCTTCAAAACAGTTAAAAGCACGCGGTACCCGGACCACCACGTCCAAAAAACGGTGGTTCACCCCTTTGACCTCGACAATCACCTTTCCCGTAGAGGTGGTCACTTCTCCGTAACCATAGCCGGTCATACTTCGCAAGTAATTATCACCACCTTATTTTCACCTCAATCTAGTTTTTTTTCTGCTTTAAATGAAAAATCCCTGCAAATTAAAAAGAAAAGGGGCTCAAAGTCATTTACATGCCGGTATATCCCTGTCAGGCGTAACGGGACTCCCGGGTGCGCCCGATTTCTTCACAGCGAGGGCCTTTGGCGGACCAGTATCGGCCCCTATTGGGGCAAGTATTATCCCAATCTTTCTTTGAAAAGCCTCTTGGTGGAAAAATGGTATAGCTGTTTCCTTTAAAGCTTATGGATGCCATCATGTCCATATATCTAACAAGGTAAACAGGTGCGTTCCATGGATATAATTATCGAAAAAACACGAATATTCCGTTTTTGACTCGATTTGTTAAGGGAGGATAAAATGACGCTACCGGGTCATACGCACTACACAAATTTAGGGGAGGTCATATTATGGTAAGGATTGCCAGAATATTATCCACCTTCTTCGTGCTACTGTTTCTTGTAGCAACCATTGTACCAGTTGGGACCGCCCAGGCTTACATCTCTCCTTCGGACTATTGTGCCCAGTGGAGCCAATACGGGATTGCGTACCCGTGGGGGAGCCAAGGCACCACACCAACCGGTAGTTACACGCCGCCACCAGCCAATACGGGTGGCAGTGCCGGAACCGGAACGGTAACAAAGCCCTATTATACCAGTGCTTCGGATTATTACAGCAAACTGGCACAGTACCGCTCTTATTATACACCCAAACCCGCACCGGTTCATGCACCAACACCGGCACCGTCGCCCGCACCAAGCGGAACGGGCGATATTGATTACCTTTCTGCGGGTGAAAGGCAGATGTTTGACCTGGTAAATCAAGAAAGGGTTAAGGCCGGGCTTCGGGCCTTTGCTGTGGACTCGGGGCTGGTCAACCTGGCGCGGCTTAAAAGTCAGGACATGTACGAAAACAACTATTTCAGCCATACCTCACCAACATATGGCACACCGCTTCAAATGGAGAGAAATGCCGGGATCAGTGCCAGGGTTATGGGCGCCGAAAACATAGCCAAGGCCGGATCGGTGGCGAGGGCACATGAATTGCTTATGAACAGTGAAGGACATCGTGCCAATTTACTGGACCCGCGGCACGATACCATCGGTATAGGTGTCGTCGGCACACCGTACGGAGTGTATGTGACGCAATTGTTCCTGGGCCACTAATAATCCAAAAAGGGGTTGTCCTGAAGATGACTTTCGGGACGGCCCCTTTGCCTTTCCGCCCGACAACTGCCGGGACTATCTCCTTCATTTAAAGATGTAAACCGGAAGCCCCTCGCGCAAGCTTGCAGTTTTGATGAAACCGTCTTTCACCGCCCCTTTAAGAAGCGGTTCAAGGTCTGCCGCCTTGCAACCAGGCTGGTATTCCGCTGTGGTAACCGCGCCCCCAGGTTTAAAAGTGAAGACGCCGTTCCCGACCTTTCGAAAAATTTTCCTTGTCAGCATGTCAACCGATACGGTTTTCGGCGGCGCACTTTGGGCCGCGACAGCTCTTGCAGCCGCTGACGTAAGTTGTTTGACTACCTCGGACGCAATCGTTCCGCTTGGTCTTGGCCCTCTACCGGTCACTCTTTGACCATGCGGATCCGCGGGGACTGTAGCCGCGGCTCTGTGTCCGGGTGGAATTTTCGGGTTCTTTCTTTCCTGTATTGCTTCCCCTTCATTTTTGGTCGCTTTGTTGTCAGTCTGACCTTTTTGATGGGCGCTTTTTGTCTGCCCGGGTTTGACTGGTGAACGCGTAGACCAGAGCACTTTAGTCACCTCCAACTAAACCCATAATACTAACCGGGCCTGTTTTTTGTTAAGACCGGGTTGCAATTTTTTCCTGTAATTTGGCACAACCGGCGTTAAACCAACATAAATTGGTATCAAACAGAGCCAAAAAATAAATATATTTCCAAGGAGGTTGCGTTATGAGCGACAATATGAGCATCGAGTGGAACGATTGGAAAGATGGGAAAGATGGAAAAGGTAAGCATTTTAAAGATTTTGAAGTTATTTGTATTGAGACTTTTAAAGTTTATGATTTTTGTTTCCAGGCGGAGAGCCGCGAACAGTGTTTCAACTTGCCCGATAATTGTCCGAGTTTCCCTTTCCCCGCCGGTTCCACCGCAAATTGCGAGATTGTGGATAGCCCGACCTGTACCGAGATTTCACGTACTGCCCCAGATGAGACAGGAAGGTCGAATGTAACCTTCGCCGTGAGTACGACTATCAAGATTATAATAGTCGGCCCTGAATGCGAAGTCCTTTGCGTTTTCAAAAAGACCATTAACTTTACCAAAACAGTGGTACTCTGCGCCCCTGATGGTACCTTTACCGACTGTGCCATAGTGGATTCCGCCTGTCAGTGCGTTCTCATCGGGGAACAAGTCTGCTGCAGCGTTGACCTGTGCATCGTAATACAGTCCCGGGCGGTCGTAAAACTATTAATCCCAAGCTTCGGCTTCTGCGTGCCTAAGGAATGCGAACAGGTTTCACCGGCGCCTCCGCTGGTATGCCCGCCGGTGCTGTTCCCGCCTCAGTGCACGCCGCTAGATTAGGCTACTTAGTCAACTCAATACAAAGGGGCCGGGTTAACCCTGGCCCCTTTCCGGAGGTGAAATATTTGTATCTTTCCACAACTTCGATCACTACAACGGGAATCAAAGACAGGGAAGAATTAACGGAGCAATTACTAAACGAACGGGGTATCAAGGACGTGAAAATAGTCCGCGAGATGGTGTATGTGACCTATAACCCAACAGAAGTCTCAATGATGCTCATCTACAATTTGGTGAAGAGAAACTGCACTTTTGTTTCAGGAGGGTGAGGTAAAAAAGATAGAACATTACCCCGTGCGGGTAAAAAAATTTACCATGTACCGTTTTAACTAAAAACCATGGATAGCCTCATTTTGCCCGGAATGGGCTTTTTCACTTTTCCAGCACAAATCTCCGTTGATCAGCATGACACCTGGAAACGGCGGTTCTCAAAGGAAATGCTTCTCCCCTTTACCAAAGGCCGGATTTAATCGGTAAATTATCACAACCAACCCTGGCGCAACATACTATGTTACCGTAAACAACCATAAATATTAATTTATTCCAAGGGGGAAGATAGATGAGCGACCAAGCATTCGAAGTAGTGTGCATTGAAACTTTTAAAGTTTACGATTTTTGTTTCCAGGCCGACGAGCGGGAGCAGTGTTTTGACGTCACCGGGTGTCCCCATTTCCCGTTCCCGCATGGTTCAATCGCCGCGTGCAAGATTGTCGATTCCCCGCTCTGTACCGAGATTTCCCGTACGGCCCCCGATGAAACCGGAAGGTCAAACGTAACCTTCGCCGTCAGTACAACAATCAAAATAACGATCATCAGTCCCGATTGTGTCGTGCTGTGTGAATTAACAAAGACAATTAACTTTACCAAGACGGTGGTGCTCTGTGCTCCCGAGGGGACATTTACGGACTGCGCCGTTGTGGAATCAGCATGCCAGTGCGTATTGATAGGAGAGCAGGTATGTTGCAGTGTTGACCTTTGCATCATAATTCAGTCCAGGGCCGTGGTTAAACTGTTGGTGCCGACCTTCGGCTTCTGCGTGCCTGCAAAATGCGAACAGGTTTCACCGGCGCCGCCGCTGGTATGTCCGCCGGTGCTGTTCCCGCCCCAGTGCACTCCTCCTGATCCGGAGGCGTAACTGGAAAGGAGGGGCCAGACAGCGCTGACCCCGCCAAGCGTAATTTTTCGGCCACTGATTTTCACGTCTTTACCATTTAAGTCGCTCTTAACGCTCTTCCAACCCATTTGGGTTGGTTTTTTTCAGCACAGCCCGGAAAAGGTGAGTTTAAAGCCCTAAACGGTGGAGGGGCCGACCGACCGGCGATCTTACCCGCAAAGTACCGTGGCTATGCGATTAAGGCCTTCCTTTATGTTTTCGAAGGAGGTCGCGTAGGAAATTCTTACGAACCTATCGTCACCGAAGGCCGCTCCGGGTACAACGGCGACTTTTGCTTCTTCCAGCAGGAGGGCGGCCAAATCGGTGCCGCTGGCAACCGTCGTATGGTTGAGTCTCCGGCCGAAGTACGCCGAAACATCGGGGAACACATAGAAAGCCCCGCCGGGCCTGCCGCATTTGATGCCGGGTACCTGGTCGAGTCTTTGAAGGATGTACTCGCGGCGTTCGGCAAAAGCCGCAACCATCGTCGACAGACTCTGCTGCGGGCCACGAAGTGCCTCTAAAGCCGCAGCCTGTGCGATTGAATCCGGGTTCGAGGTACAGTGGCTCTGGAGGCCGGTCATCGCTTTGGCAACCCCGGCCGGCGCCGCGGCGTAACCTATGCGCCAACCGGTCATGGCGTAAGCTTTGGAAACGCCGTTTACGACGATGGTCCTTTCCTTGATCTCAGGGCTGACAGCGGCTATGCTGGTATGCCGGGCGCCGTCGTAAATCAGTTTCTCGTAAATCTCATCCGACAGCACCCAGATTCCGGCCGTTATCAGCACCTCTGCGAGAGCCTTAATTTCTGCAACGGTGTAGACGCTTCCGGTAGGGTTTGAGGGTGTGTTGAGGATTAGAAGGCGGGTATCGGGACTCAGCGCTTGCACGATGTCTTCCGGCAATATTTTAAAGCCATTTTCCGGGCGTGTTTGGATTACCACCGGTTTTGCGCCTGCCAGTTTAATCTGCTCCACATAAGTGACCCAATACGGGGCAGGTACTATTACCTCGTCCCCCTCTTCGACCAGTACCTGGATCGCGTTGTAAAGAGAGTGCTTGGCGCCGCACGAAACCACGATTTCCCCGGGCTGGTACTCCAGGCCGTTATCCTTGAAGAGTTTTTCACAGATTGCTTTTCTCAGCTCTAAAATTCCGGGAACCGGTGTGTACTTGGTCATCCCCCGGGACATGGCTTGCGCTGCTGCCTCTTTAATATTTTCAGGCGTGTCGAAGTCCGGTTCCCCTACACCGAAATTGATAATCCGCTCCCCGGCTGACGCAAGTTCTTTCGCTCGGGCATCGACCGCCAGAGTCGGTGAAGGGCTGATTCCCATTGCACGGCTTGAAAGGCGCACTAAGTTCTTCTCCCCTTGAACAAATTATTAAGTTGTTTTCGTAAACCGGTTCCCATCAGTATAACCGTCGTTTTGGAGGCGATCTGTCAAAAGGATACTCTACCGAGCGTACTTTTCAACCTTTTAAGGGCCTCCTGTAGCAACGCGTCAGACAGGGTCAGTGATATCCTGAAATAACCCGCGCCGTAATTTCCGTACCCCGTACCGGGGGTTACGACGACCCCCGCCCTGTCGATCAGGTGCTCCGCGAACGATTCAGAGGTGAAACCCTTCGGTACCTTTAACCAGAGGTAAAAAGTTGCTTTGGTAGGTGTTATGTCCCAGCCTATTTCGCCAAGGGCGGCCAGGGCCATATCCCTTCTTTTCCGGTAAACGCCGTTGATTCTCGACACACATTGCTGACTGCCGTTCAACCCGGCGATTGCCGCGTACTGGACCGCCTGGAACACACCAGAGTCGATGTTGGACTTAAGCCGACCCAGGACTTCTATGGCATGTTTGTTGCCGACCGCCCAACCGCACCGCCAGCCCGTCATGTTGTAAGGTTTCGAAACAGAACCGAATTCTATGCCGACTTCTTTTGCCCCCTGGATTTCCAAGAAACTGGGTGGACGATAACCTTCAAACGAGACGTCGATGTAAGCTGCATCATGGCAAACAAGTATGTCGTATTCCCGGGCGAACCGCACCACTTCGTCGAAAAAGCCCTCCCGGGTAACCGCTGCGGTAGGGTTGTTCGGGTAGTTCAAAAAAAGAATTTTCGCTTTTCTCGCCGTGTCCGACGGGATGTCCTCAAGGCGGGGCAAATAATCGTTCTCAGGCAAAAGGGGCAGGCAATGGATGTTTCCCCCGGCCAGGATAGTTCCGCCGGCGTAAACCGGATAGCCCGGGTCCGGCACCAAGACCGTGTCCCCGGGGTCTACGAAACACCAGGAAATATGGGCGATGCCCTCCTTGGAGCCGATCAGGGAGACCACTTCGTTCTTGGGGTCAACCCAAACGCCAAAGCGCCGGGCATACCAGTCGGCAACCGCGCTTCGATAGGCCAACATGCCGGCGGAAGAAGGGTACTGGTGGTTCTCACGAACGTTGATTTGCCGCGCCGCTTCCCGGCAAATGTGCTCAGGCGTCGGTTCGTCCGGGTCCCCTATGCCAAGGCTGATCACGTCAACGCCTTCACTCTTTTTCTGCTCAATCAGTTGTTCGATCCTCGCGAATAAGTAAGGGGGCAGGTTTTGAACTCTTCTGGCGATGTCCGTCAATGCAAACGCCTCCTCTTTTTCAGCTTGGCCAGTCGCCGCGGAAAACTTCTGCGGCGGGTCCGGTCATGTAAACGTGGTTGTCGTCGGCCCATGTAACTAAAATGTCCCCGCCCGGCAGGCTTACCGTTACTTTGCGGTCGGTCAGGCCGTTCAAAAAGGAGGCTACCGCGGTCGCGCAGGCCCCGGTGCCGCAGGCTAAGGTTTCGCCCGCTCCCCGTTCCCAGACCCGCACGCGTAGGGCGTCCCGCTCCAGCACCTGGACGAACTCTACGTTCGTACGTTTAGGAAAGGCAGGGTTACGTTCGATTTTGGGACCGGTCACGTCAAGTTTCACGGCCGAGACGTCCGGTACAAAGATTACGCAGTGAGGGTTGCCGAAAGACACCGCGGTTATTTCAAACATTCCGTCGTCAACGGCCAAAGGTTCCGCAACAACGCGTCCCGGCGGTCCGGCGATGGGAATCAAACCTCGCTCAAAAATCGGCTCTCCCATGTCCACCTCTATTTGGATTACCTTACCGTCTTCAATCTCCAGGCGTGGTATGAGGACACCCGCGCCTGTTTCCACCCGAAGTTGTTCTCTTTTTGACATGCCGCTCTCGTAAGCATATTTTGCCACACAACGGATGGCGTTGCCGCACATTTCGGCCTCCGACCCGTCCGGATTAAAGACGCGCATCCGGAGGTCAGCCGTATCAGAAGGAAGTATGTACACCAGCCCATCTGCGCCGACGCCGAAATGACGGTCGCAGACGCGCCGTGCGAAATCTGCAGCGTCAGGTGAGACTTTACTCTCTACGACTACCACGAAGTCATTACCCAAACCATGCATTTTAATGAAACGCAAGGCTACTTATCCTCCACGATAATATTTAAAACATCCCCGCAGACCTCGTGATTTCGATAACCAGGCGGGTAAGGTCCACCATATCGACCACCCTGATTCTCTCCCTGGTGGTATGAACGTTTTCCATTCCGGTGGCCAGATTGACCGTCGGGATGCCGCGGGCGTTCAGGATATTCGCATCGCTGCCCCCGCCACTCTGAGTCAGTGAAGGTGCCAAGCCGCAACGGATGGCTGCGTGAACTGCAACCTGCACCACGGGGGCTTTTTCCTGAAGGTCAAAACCGTCGTAAAGCAGTTCAGTGTAAATCTCGGCACGAGTCCCTGCTTCCCGGGCCGTATTTTCGATTATCCCACAAAGAAGGGCGGTATGCTCCGCTCGTTTCTCCTTTTTAAGACTCCTGACCTCTCCTTCCAGGTAAACAGTGTCGGGTACTATGTTTATCGCTTTCCCACCGCTGATTACGCCTATATTGGCGGTAGTCTCCGCGTCAATCCGGCCCAGATTCATGGCCGCAATAGCGCGGGCCGCAACGTAAATGGCGTTGATCCCCGCCTCCGGGTTGACCCCGGCGTGCGCCGCCCGGCCGTGCACCGTTGCCGCTATTTTATCCTGGGAAGGCGCGCGGACCACAATGTCTCCCGGGGGACCCGTCGCATCGAGTACAAACCCGTAAGTTGCCTTAAGGGACGGGTCCAGGGATCTGGCGCCGATTAAGCCCGTCTCTTCACGGACGGTAAAGGCCACCGTTATGCCGCCGTGCGGTATTTTTTCATCAATAACTATTCTTAAAGACTCCAGGATGGCGGCGATCCCCGCTTTGTCGTCCGCGCCAAGGATGGTTTCACCCTCCGAAGTAACCGTGCCCTCGGCTCCTACTACCGGTTTTATCCC
This sequence comes from Ammonifex sp., assembly GCA_003604985.1. Lineage (GTDB taxonomy): Bacteria > Bacillota > Desulfotomaculia > Desulfotomaculales > Ammonificaceae > SURF-55. The sequence continues at coordinate 35,831 of QZIW01000073.1, read as the reverse complement.
CCTTCCCGGTTCAACCGTGTCCATGTGCGCGCAAAATAAAAGACGCGGCCCTGATTGCGGACCGTCAAGGCGGGCGACGATATTCCCCGTTGCTTCGGGCATCGCCCCGCCGGCGTTATCTTCATACACGGTTAAGCCAAGGGCGGCAAGCCTACCTTTTAAAGCGTCACAGATTGACCTTTCCTGCCCGGAAACGCTGTCTATTTTAACCAATTCCAAAAACTCGTGCAGCAGTCTTTCAGTCTGAATCAAAGTAAACCCCCGCATCTGGCCCTCCGGTAATGGGTTGGAGCACCACCGAATCAATGGCTAAGGTTTAGGCTGCCTTTTTTAAGGCTCGTTCTCGAGCACTAAACGTTCAAGGTTAATGGTTGACGCTATTCACCAAGCCCGCTTCGCGGGCGATCCTGGCTCCTTCCTGCAACGCTTTCTGGTTCGCAGGAATAAGCTTGTGTCTGTGCGGCGGCAGCACTTTAGTCAGCGCTTCGAGAGCGCTCTTAAGGGAAATCGCTTGCGAAACCTCGATGAATGCGCCCAACATCACGTTGGCGGCTACGCGAATATTGCCGATGCTTTCGGCTACTTCATTGGCTTTTACGCCGAGAACCCTTGCGTCCTGCCGCTCAGGCAACCGGTATATAAGGGAGGCGTTGTAAAGTATAAGCCCGCCCGGTCTAACCGAGGTTTCGTATTTTTCCAATGAAGGGAGGTTCATCGCGATAAGCGTCGTCGGCTCCGTAACCAACGGTGAACTAATCGGCGCATCGGACACGGTAACCGCGCAGTTTGCGGTTCCCCCCCGCATCTCCGGGCCGTAGGAAGGAATCCAGGATACGTGTAACCCTTCTTCCATCCCCGCATAAGACAACAACATGCCGGTAGATAGTATGCCCTGACCGCCAAAACCGGCAAGGAGAACCGCTTCTAACATCAGACTTCATCCTCCGGCACTTTAAAGTCGCCCAAGGGGTAGACCGGAATCATCTTTTCTTTCACCCAGCGCAGCGCCTCAGGCGGGCTTAACCCCCAGTTTGTGGGGCAGGTGGACAGGACTTCTACCAGGGAAAAACCCAAACCCTTGAGTTGGACGTTAAAGGCCTTCAAGATTGCCTTTTTGGCACGCAAGATGTTCTTGGGTGAGTTTACGGCGACGCGGGTGACATAAGCCGCTCCATCGATGGTAGCGACCATTTCCGAAACCTTTAAAGGATATCCGGCAACCGACGACTGCCGGCCGAACGGCGTCGTGGTTGTTTTTTGGCCCAGCAGCGTGGTGGGGGCCATTTGCCCGCCCGTCATGCCGTAAACGGCATTATTGACGAAAATGGTCGTTATCCTCTCGCCGCGCGCGGCCGCATGGACCGTTTCCGCGGTGCCGATTGCTGCGAGATCCCCGTCGCCCTGATAGGTAAAGACGACGCTTTCCGGGAGCACCCGTTTTACACCGGTGGCAACCGCCGGCGCTCGCCCGTGAGCGGCTTCTATCATGTCACAATTAAAATAATCGTACGCAAAGACGGCACACCCTACCGGGCAGACGCCCACGGTCTTCTCCAGTACGCCCAGTTCCTCTATCGCTTCGGCCACCAAACGGTGGATGATACCATGAGTGCAGCCCGGGCAGTAATGAAAATGTTTATCCGCCAGTCCCTGCGTCCGTTTCGTGGAAACAGCCATTTACTTTAGACCCTCCCAGATATCCCGGACTTTGCCTTCGACCTCGGCGACCGAGGTCACCATGCCGCCGGTGCGCCCGTAAAAATGAACCGGTTTCCTGCCGCATACCGCCAGCTTTACGTCCTCCAACATCTGCCCCGCATTCATTTCCACGACCAGAAAGGCTTTCGCGGCGCCTGAAGCACTGGCGGCAAGCGGTTTGTCGGGAAAGGGATACAGTGTTACGGGTCTGATCAGCCCCACCGGTATTCCGGCCATTCTCATGCTGTCAACCACGGCCTTTGCGATTCTGGCTACCATACCGAAGGCCACGATAATCACCTGCGCATCGTCCGCGCGGTATTCTTCCCAGCGTTTCTCCTCCTGCTCCACCTGCTTGTATTTCGCTTGCAAACGCAGATTCACTTTCTCCAATTCTTCGGGCTCGATATACAGTGAGTTTACAACGTTTCGTGACTTTCGTCCCAGGGTTCCCGTGGTCGCCCAGGGCTTCGGCGGCGGTGTTACTTCGGGCGCCGGACCGAGTTCTACCGGCTCCATCATTTGCCCGAGGATCCCGTCCCCGACAACCATGACCGGGTTGCGGTACTTGTCCGCAAGATCGAAAGCCAGGACTATAAGGTCGATTATTTCCTGGATTGAAGCGGGGGCCAGTACGGGTAAACGGTAATCACCGTGACCACCGCCCTTGACCGCTTGAAAGTAGTCGGCCTGGGAGGGTGCAATGTTGCCAAGACCGGGTCCGCCCCTCATTATGTTTACCACCACGCAGGGAAGCTCGGCGCACGCAATGTAGGAGATCCCTTCCTGCATCAAACTGATCCCCGGGCTTGAGGAGGAGGTCATCACCCGTGCGCCTGCCGCCGCGGCCCCATAAACCATGTTGATGGCCGCCACTTCACTTTCAGCCTGGAGGTAAAGGCCACCCACCTCAGGAAGCCGTCGGGCCAAGTAGTGCGGCAACTCACTCTGAGGCGTAATCGGATAGCCGAAGAAATGCCTGCAACCGGCCCGGACGGCTCCCTCACCGAAAGCCTCATTCCCCTTCATCAGTACTCTCTCCATTGCCGCCCTCCTCCCTTACAACGGTAACCGCCAGGTCAGGGCACACTAAAAAGCAAAATCCGCACCCGGTGCACTTGGTCCCGTCGGTTAAAACAGCCGGGTGAAAACCGAAGCTGTTTATCTCGCCCGCGGACAACGCGATTATTTTTTTTGGGCATACAGTAACGCAGAGTTCGCATCCTTTGCATCGTTCGTTTTCAAAAAAGACCTGCGGCATACAACTCCTCCGATGACCGTTAAATGTAAGGTTCACGCATATTGATAACCCTACCCGCCGCCGGTTGGGTCCGGTGCCGTGGATGTTTTCAAGCACGCCGAACTTCCGGCGGTAAAAGTTCAATCCCACGGCGGGTTCAAAAACATTCTAAGCGGCAGCATCTGACCGTCGATTTGGTTCTTCGCGGGTTCACTCAGGTCATCCAACACGCTGCTGAAGGCAACGCTGATGTTCAGGCGTGCGGCCGCCGCTCTGGTGATTTTTAGTCCTTCCCGGACGTGGGCGACGCTTGTTTGTCGGCCGAGGTTCGTGTTGTTCACTATAAAGTCGATTTTGGTCCGGGCCGCGGTCTCTATTTCCCTCGCCGTTGCCGCAATTTCTTCCACCGTCCGCATAAAGGGCCTCCGGGTATTAACAACAAAAAAAAGACGGTATTCCCCCTTCGGCAAATACGGTTGATAGCAGCCAAGGACCGTAGCGCCGGCGGAATCGCCGCCTACGTCGAAAATGACACGCCTGTTTGAAACCAAAGCGCCACGGACGGCTCCGGGCAAAGCCGGTAAATCCCCCCGGGCAATCCTTTCCGGGGGGCAGATGACTTCTATACCATAGCCTGCAAACTCTTTCCGTACCGAGCGGGACCGGAAGTAAGGGTTGATGATGTCGAGGTCGACAAGGACGCTCTCTTCCCCGTTCGCGGCCAAATGCAGGGCCGAGTTAAGGGCTACAGCCGTTTTTCCGCTGCCCAAAGGTCCAAGAAAAATATTTACTCGTTTGATGTTTTTTGCTAACGTCACGGTAATTCTTTCGGCATCATACGCAAAAAATCCTGCTTCTATTCTCGCCGGCCAAGTAGATCCAAGAAATTAAGGATGCGGTTACCGGCAATGATTTTAGTGAAAGAATACCGCTCAGCCAACAAATGCAGGATGAGCAAAGCGGCCAATATCCCAAGCCGGGTATTGATGCCGACGGTCCAGGCAATGGTGAGACCCAGTGCCGCACCCAGAGTATTGGCGCCCGCGTCACCCATCATGGCTTTCGCCCGTAAGTCCAGGGGAAAGAGAGCCAGAAGAGAACCGCCGACGGCCCACATGGGCACCAGATTTTGCTCTTTCCATGCCGCCAACGTCACCGCTAAAGCGGTTACCAGAAAGACTTTGCCGGCGCGGCCGGGGCGGAGATCGAACATGTTCAACGCATTCACGAACAGAGACACCAGCGTAGCGTTGAGGAGTGCTTCCCAAATATCAACCGTACCGGCAAAGACGACAAGGCTGCCCAAAGCGATAGCGAGCGCCTTAAGTCCGCCGGTTGTCAATTCTCCCCGCAGCAGCCGGCCGAAATGCCCTTTCAGGCCGGTGACTTTGCGGGCACCCAAAACGTCATCGATGATGCCGACCAGAGTGGTCACAGCCATTAAAAACAAAAAACTTAAGACTAGTCTGTCGTCGAGATAACCCGGTGCGGCGACAAATCCCAGGAAAGCAGTAGGCAAGAGTGCCAAAAGGAAAACCGCACCCGCTCCTACCGGGATCTCCTTTCCCTTGTAATTCGGACGCATTGACCACGGCGTTCGCAGAAGTGCCAGCAAAGGTCGGAGGATGACCCTGGTGAGAATGAAACAAAAGAGAAAAACCGCAAGGGCTACGAGGAAAAACTCCATTTAATCCGCCACCTTGCTGCAAAACCGGTATTCGTAATAAAGCCGGCCAAGTGTGAAGAGCACATCGCGGAATTGACGGCCCCGGTGGAGAAAGCCGCGTAAATCTCTTCCGGTTTCACGGTGGCTCATGGACACGGGCACTTCGCGTATGCTGTACCCTCTTCGCGCCGCCTTTATGGTAAGGGCCACTTCAACACCAAACCCTCGCGCGAGAGGCTGCACGGCGTGAAGTGCGTCCCTGGAAATGGCCCTCTGACCGGAAAGAGGCGCGGTAACCTCCAGCCCGGTGAAGTACCGGATCCCCGCGCGAGCAAGCCCCCGCACGAGACCGAACCCCCCTTTTTTGCGGGGGGAAGGAAAGCGCGCCACCGTCATATCGGCTTCGCCACTAAGCACGGGAAGAATGAGCGCGCGTGCGTGCGCGGCGCTTTCGCCCAGATCGGCATCGAGAAGCACCACCACGTCCCCGGCGGCTACTGCTATTCCTTGCCTCACCGCTTCCCCTTTGCCGCTGTTGACCGGAAGGCAGATCACCTTTGCTCCCGCTTTGATGGCTATGGTTGAAGTTTCGTCGGAGGAGGCGTCGTCGACGACGATGACTTCTGACACCTCGGGTATTTGCCTTACCGACTCGACGACTTTCGTTATGTTACAAGCTTCGTTGTAGGCCGGAATAACCACCGAAACGGTTTTCATGATCGCACCGCCGCATGAATTTTATGTTGGGCTTGGGGCGCTTTAAACCGGTTTGTTTACGCCAACGGTGGAATGAGTCGGCAGGAGTTGTTTGGCCGTAGGTTTGGTGCCGTACTTACCCGGTTGGCCCGACAGAGCCAGGACCAACGCAACGCGTCCCCAAGGCGTATCGACATTGTCGACAGTACTAATTTTCCTCCGCTGGTATTCTTTAATACTGTCGCCGCTGCCTGTGCTCTCCTCGACCCCCACGATCTCGATGCCTTCCTCTATGATGCCGTCGATTAAATTAAGGTCAACACGCGAAATGCGTCCGTTTTCCGCCCCTTCGGTGCCGCCAACCAGAATCACGGCGTTAACCGGTTTATTGCAGTTGCCGCTCACGGTTAGAAGGCCTTCCTCTTGTAAATAACTTATCAGAGAGGGATTCTGGCCGGTCGCTACGGCGCGGCTTATTTCATGAGCGAGGCGCGCGCTCAAGTCCTCCGGCTTTTTATCAGGCCAGCCGAAATCCTGGCGTAGTTTTTCGTAGGAGGACGCAAGGTCCAAACCGTTCACAAAGGTTATTACCGGTTCCACCTCGGCTCCCGCCACCCTAAGTTCGTTCAGCAACTCTTGAGGCGCCGGTCCGCCCGCTTCAAAAAGACCAATCCGAAGTCCCTGCAACCGGCCTGCGGTGGCAAAGGGGACGATTTCTTCCGCAAACGTACGGAGTACGCCGTTTTCAGCCTCCACCTGCTCGATGCGCTGCCGGACCTTTTCGTTTTCACTACGCAAGTCGTTGAACTGCTTTTCAATGCGTTCCGCAAGCTGCCCCTGTTGTTTTAATATGGCGTCACTTCCTACCATTGTCGTGCCGATGAGGATTCCAAGTCCCAACATTAAGAAAACCGCGACCAGCGTTATGATGTGGTAGCGGATGTCCATAATCATGTTAACTGTTCTCCTTTTTTATAGTCCTAAAAACATCCGGAATTGAATAAACACCAGCCTCATAAGTTGCCTTATCGGTGGAGAGATGATAGCCACCGCCGCGAACGGAAGCAGCGCCGCAGCGATCACCTGGGCGAGATAGCGCCCCTTGACCTTGTTGCGATAAAGTCTGGAGACCCCCTTGGCGTCAACCAGTATGGATCCTACTTTTAACCTCACGAGGAATGTGCTTCCCATACCGCGCCGTCCTTTTTCTAAAAAGTCAAGAACGTTTGAATGAGTGCCGACGGCAACGATAAGGCCCGCACCTTTTTCAAAGGCGAGGAGCATGGCGACATCTTCGCTGGTGCCTGACAACGGCAGCGTAAAGGCCGACAATCCCAATTCCTTGACCCTCTTCAAGCCCGGTGCATCACCGTTGGGGTAAGCATGAACCACAATCTCCCGGGCTTGTTTGAGAGCAGTATCGCTGACACTGTCCATATCACCGACAACAATGTCCGAACGGTACCCGAATTCCAACAGAGCGTCGGCACCGCCGTCAACGCCCACCAGAACAGGGCGCATCTCGTTTATGTAGGATTTGACTGCTCTCAGATCCTCTTTGTAGTCAAAACCGCGGACAACGATTAAGACGTGCTTCCCGCGCAGTTTCGTTTTAAGAGGGGGCATGGGGATCTCCTGAGCTACGAGGCTGATTTCGCTCCGGGCGTAAGCCAGTGTGTTGTCCACAAAAGAGGTGAGCACTTCACCGAGGCGACTCCTTACCGCCTCCATGGCGGTAATCACCTTCTCTTCGTCAAGGAAATCGCCGCGGGCGACAAAACTGTTTTTTACATAGACGGTATCACCGATTACTTCAACTTCGGAACCCTCGGGAACAGACATGATTTCAGGCCCGAGGTTGTCGATAACAGGCACTCCCGCCTTAACGAGCATTAGAGGGCCTTCATTAGGGTAATCAGGCGAAATCGAGCATTCGGCGTTAAGAACAAGTTTGCAGCGTGCCCCAATGAGCCCTTGCGCTGCAAGCTTATCAATCCCGCTGTGGCTAATGATTGCTATCTCGTTAGGTTGGAGGCGCTGGATGAGTTTCTTTGTTCGCCGGTCAACACGTACCCGACCTTTTACGACCATCACATCGCCGCCTTATTACTGTTGCCCATGACCAGTATATTAATTTCTGCGAACAAGTCAAGGACGATTACCTGTGAACTCCCCTCTAATTACTATACCCCCATGTTATTGTTTATGTACAAGTAAAGAGACCTGACCGGTTGGTCAGGCCTCTCAACTCACCCTCGTTTCGAGGCGTAGTTTGTCTGCAATCATCGCGATAAACTCCGAATTTGTGGGTTTCCCCTTTGCCATGTTAACGGTGTAGCCAAAAAACTTGGAGATGGCGTCTACATTACCCCTGTCCCATGCCAGTTCGATCGCGTGCCTGATGGCCCGTTCCACCCTGCTCGGAGTTGTGTTATATTTCTGGGCAATCATCGGATAAAGCTCCTTTGTTATGCCGCCCAGCAAGTTGATCTCATCAACCACCATTAAGATTGCGTCACGCAAGTAATGGTACCCTTTAATATGGGCCGGAACTCCTATTTCATGGATAATATTCGTAACCGCCATGTCCAGGTTCCGCGGTTTTGAGGGCACAACGAAAGGAGTCTTTGTGGCCGAACCGTCGCCGAGTTGCCGGATCCTGCTCGCCAGTACAGAGAAGTTAAACGGTTTGACCACGTAGTAATCGGCTCCCAACTCTACAGCCCTTTGCGTAATGGCTTCCTGCCCCAAAGCTGTGAGGACGATGAATTTCGGGCGGTAAGGGAGCGTGTTCCCCACGAACTTCTCCAGTACACCTATGCCATCAAGGTGAGGCATGATTATGTCCAGGATCACCACGTCCGGCCGGGTTTCCTCAATGACCTCAACGGCCTCAAGCCCGTTATAAGCAACACCCACTAGCTCAAAGTCAGGTTGTTGGTTTAAGAAATCCTTTAGAAGCTCACAAAATTCCTTGTTATCATCGGCAATAAGTACTCTTACCGTCTTACCTATCAATGCGATTTCCCCCCTTTTGCTTAGCCTCTCCCGTACTTTTAACTAATTGATAACTAAACGTTTCGCCGCTGCCAAAAATTTTCCTTCCTGCAACCTTTAAAAAACTTTAAATATGGTAAACTTCCCCTTTTTTATGTTTAAACGAGCCGTTTTCGTATTTTACAACACACTTTTGACGAAACATCTCTGTACAGGCCGTATAGCTTGCCATCCTTTTTCTCGGATAATAAACCGCATTCCCTCACCATGCGCTCGGCAAAGACACCGTATCCCCTCTCCGGGCTGCTTATGAAAACGTGCGTTACGGCTGCCACAAGCTTACCCTTCTGAATGATGGGGCTGCCGCTCATCCCCTGGATGATTCCCCCGGTAGATCCGAGCAACCGCGGGTCGGTTACCTTAATAATTACGTCCTTTCTGCCGGTTTGGCCGGCGATGTTAACCCTGGTAATCTCAATTTCAAACTGCTCGAGCATCTTCCCGTTTACCACCGTAAGCATTACAGCGCCTCCCGGCTTGACCTGGTGCGCCAGGGCCACCGGAATAGGTTCGGGACACAGCGGGTTAGCGGGCAGTCTTTCCAATTTCCCGAAAATACCGTATGGCGTGTTAATCTGGATTGAACCTGATAACGACGAAGTCTGCGTGAAAACCCCTACTTTTTCTCCGGGCCTCCCGCGCTGCCCGGGCCTTACGCCTTGAATGAATGCCTCGATTATACGGCCTTCGGACAATTCAACCGGTCCCATGTTGGCGGCCTCGGTTACGACGTGTCCCAGTGCCCCATACATCCGGGTCGCGGGATGATAAAAAGTAAGCGTGCCGACACCGGCTGTAGAGTCCCGTATCAGCAGTCCAATACGATAACACCGTGATGACCGGCAAAAAACCGGCATCACCGAAAAATACATTGATTTGCCGTTCCGCTTGACCTCAAGCACGACAGGGCGTCCTTCCCTGCCCGCCTGTTCTACCGCTTCCTTAACTGTGTGTTCGTTGGCGGCCGGGCGGCCATTAATTGTGATAATGACATCCCCGGCAGATAAACCCGCTTGCGCTGCCGGGCTTCGTGTGTGACCATCTTCGCATGTAACCTGTATGTGATCAACAATTATTACCCCCCGGGCGTGCATTAGTACTCCTATTGCCTGGCCGCCCGGGTATACCTCCAGTACGGGCTGAACATTCACGATCACGGTACGGAGCGGGACTATGCCGTTCAAAGTCACCCGTGTACGGAACCTGCCCGGCGTCGACATTTGAAATTGCCCGGAAAACTCCGGGCAGCGGCTGCGGGGAAGGTTGGGAAGGTCCGCGCTGAGTGAAAGGTGCTTGTGTAAAAAGTGCGGGAATGACTCTCTTAAATTGAAGAATTCCCCCACGGCAAAATTTTGTTGCACCGGACAAAATGCAGCGATAACATAAGTGGCTGTAAGGAAAAGGAGTAAAAAAGATAATGCCGCCGGGCGGCGCATTTTATGCAACAATCGGGTTCTCCCTCCGGGCATTTAAAATGCCCGGCAGAACCCGCCTTTATGCCCAAATAAAAATGGCAAGGAATCCAGAAAACTATCCGCTTTTCAGGAGCCTCCCCGCATGCTCGCGGGCTGTTTCGGGATCACCGCCAACAAGCCGGACCAATTCCCTTATTCTGTCCTCTTCCTCCTTGAGGGGAAGTACCTCGATTACAGAACGGCCCTCTTCGAACCGTTTAACAATCAGGTGATGGACATTAGCGCGTGCGGCAATAAGTGCCTGATGGGTGATGCAGAGTACCTGCCTGTGTTGCGCGATATGCTCTATCCTGGCGGCAACGGCTTCAAGCGCCTTCCCGCTGATTCCCGTGTCAACCTCGTCAAGGAACAACGTTTCCACCAGGTCGTTGGCGGCGGTAAGCACTTTGAGCGCAAAAGCCGTGCGTGCCGCTTCCCCGCCCGAAGCCGTATTTGTGAGGGGTTTCAGCGGTTCTCCCGGGTTGGGGGTAAAATTAAACTCCACTTCATCCAAGCCGTGTTGGTTGGGGGTATCTTTAAGGGGCCTGAGAACCACTTGGAACAAGGTCCTCTCCATGCCCAGGCTTCCCAGTTCATTTACGATCTCTTTCTCGAGACGCAGGGCAGATTTCTTGCGCGCGAGCCGAATCTCGTTGGCGCGGACCTCCCATTCCGACCTTAAACTTTCCACTTCCGTTTCCAAATGAAGCGCGTCTTTTTCTTCCTGATCCAATACCAGAAGTTCACGCGCTGCTTCTTCACGGTAGTCAACAATGTCCTTGACCGTATTACCATACTTGCGCCGCAAATTCTCAAAGAGTTCCAATCTTTTTTCCACCGCATCTATCCGCTGCGGCTCGTATTCCGTCCGGTCCACCAGTCTCTCCAACTCTCTGGCCGCCTCTTTTATCAAGTGCGTTGCCGTTGTTAGCCCTTCGGCGTACGGTTTAAACGAACCCTTGTACCCGGCAATCTCCTCTAAGATTACGGCCGCTTCCCCTATCATGTCTGCCGCGGAATGCTCCTGACCGGCCAGCAACGCTCCGCCCTTAACCGCTTTTTCCACAATCCGCTCCGCATTCCGGAGCCACTCTTTTTCCAGCAGGAGTTCTTCAACCTCGCCTTCCCGGAACGCTGCCCGGTCGATTTCCGCGATCTGGTAACGTAGTGTATCGGCGCGCCTGAGCCGTTCGCCGTGGATTCTCGCCTGGTACGCCGCGTCTTCTTTCGCTTTTGCCCAGCGGCGATAGAGTTTTGTAAGCTCCAGCCTCGCAGTGGTAAGTCCGGCGAATGCGTCCAACATCTCCCCCTGCTTGCCCGACAGGTAAATCTCCCGGTGTTCGCCCTGAACTAAAAAGTCGATTAATTGTTCGCCCGCTTCCCTGCACAGGGCAAGTGAAACCGTCTGACCGTTTATCCTGCAGGTACTCCTTCCCTGGTGATAAAGTTCCCTGCGAAAAGCGAGGCACCCTTCATCTGCTTCGATGCCGGCCGCCTTCAGGCAGGCGGGAACTTCACTTACCGTAAAAACTGCTTCGACCACCGCCTTTCCGGCGCCGGTTCGTATGCGGTCAACCGTTGCTCTTTCACCGAGGGCGAGTTCGAGGGCTGCAAGGATTATTGACTTGCCGGCGCCTGTTTCACCGGTTAAAACGTTTAGCCCCCGGTCAAATTCGAGGGTCAGATCCTCGATTAAGGCAAAATTCTTAATGGTCAGCGTGTGCAGCATCTTAACCCTTTTCGCCGAAGATCAGCCTGTTCAAACGCTGTCGTACCGCCGTTGCCTTAACGCTTGATTTTACCACCACCAGGATCGTATCGTCGCCGGCTACCGTTCCTATCACCCCCGGCCAATTTGCCTGATCGATGGCGGAGGCGACACCCTGAGCCGCCCCTGGTAATGTTTTAACCACCACCAGGTTCTGGCTGTCTTCCAGCTGGGTAACGGCATTACGTACCAGGCGCCGCAGACGGTCGTCCTCTCTGACATTCTTGACCCGGGATTCCGGAGTTACATAACGGATACCCTTCTTAGACGATACTTTTATCAGCCCCAATTCTCTTATGTCGCGGGATACGGTAGCCTGCGTAACCTTTAAACCGGATTCCGACAGGGCTTTCACCAGGTCACGTTGGCTTTTCACAACCCGGTCGCTTATTATCTGAAGAATTTGATTATGTCTCGTGAGCTTAATCATTTAGACCTCACTCCTTATCGGAGACGAAATCCTTGAGACCCTCGAGTCTCAGTTTCTCCCGCAAAACGCAAAAGAAGCTCCGCTCAGCAACTCTTATCAGCTTCAACTGACGGGGATAACGGTCAATGACCACCTTGTCTCCCGCGATGAGCGGAATGCTCTCCTGCCCGTCGACAGTCAGGTTAACTCCGGCAACACTCGTTTCAAGCAGCACCTTGACCGTGGCGCTTGCGTTGAGCACCATCGGTCGCACCATAAACGAATGAGGGCAGATCGGGGTAAGGACTATTGCCGCCACAACCGGTTCGACCACCGGTCCACCGGCCGAAAACGAATAGGCCGTAGACCCCGTAGGTGTGGAGACAATGATACCGTCCCCGTTGAACCTCATGGCGGAGTACCCGTCTACGCGCACTTCCAGGCGGCAGGGTCTGCTCAGCGCCCCCCGCCCTACCACGCAGTCGTTAAGGCAAACCACCTCTTTAACCGCTTTATCACTTCGTTCAACCTTCCCGCGTAAAAGCAGGCGTTGTTCGAGCCGGAAATCGCCGGCCAGAATTCGCTCAAGCCCGGGGTAGAGTTCCTCTGGCCCCAGTTCCGACAAGAAACCAAGACCGCCGAGGTTAATCCCTAAGACCGGAATTTCGCTTGGAGCAACGATCTGGACCGTAGAAAGCAGGGTGCCGTCCCCACCCAGCGCAAAAATGCAGTCGCAGATGTCACGCAATAACTCTTTGCCAACCCCGTTTTCGCCGACCAGCGGCGCGTGCTCGTCAAGCAGAAGGACTTTCAGCCCCTTCCGTTCGAGGTAAGTCTGTAGTTCCCTGGCAGCAACGGCGACCCTATCGCCCAGTGTCGGGTTCAGAACCATACCGACCGTCTTCATTTCCATCTGCTCCGCCGCCCCTAATTATTTTGTCACCCGACCTAATGTTCAGGCAACACCTTGCCCTTGTCGAAAAAATCCCAGGCTGCGTCTACGATTTCACTGATGCTGCCTTCCCAGGACTGTCCGGCAGCCTTGCTGAAATAAACAAGGAATTCTATGTTGCCTTCCGGACCTTTGATGGGCGAAAATGTGAAATTTAACACTTCCCAGTTCAGACTCCCGATGAACTGTACGATCCGTCGGCAGACGATAAGATGGGTCGCGGCATCGCGGACGACGCCTTTCTTGCCCACCTTTTCCGGTCCCGCTTCAAATTGAGGTTTGACCAACGCCACGCCTTCCCCTTCGGGTTTCAAGAGCCGGCCTATTTGTGGCAACACCTTCTCAAGGGATATGAAGCTCAAATCTATGGTGGCAAAGTCCGGGGGTTCGTCAAGGGTGTTTGGGTCCAGGTAGCGTACGTTGGTGCGTTCCAAGACAACCACACGCGGGTCGGTCCTAAGTTTCCAGGCGAGTTGCCCGTAGCCGACGTCGACGGCATAGACACGCCGTGCCCCGGCAGCTAAAGCACAATCAACAAAACCGCCTGTAGACGCGCCGGCGTCGATTACGACTTTGGCGTCGAGATTGATGTTGAAGGCCTTCAAGGCGTGTTCGAGTTTAAGCCCGCCCCGTGACACATAGGGTACTTCCCGGCCGCGGAGTTCAATGGCGTCGGTGTCACTTACGGTCTGACCGGGCTTCCGTACACAGGCCCCGTTGATATAAACAGCGCCGGCAATAATTGCCGCCTGCGCGCGCTCCCTGGATGGGTAGTAACCGTTTTGAACCAGAAACACGTCCAACCGCAGTCGATTCACGGTCATGTTACGATTTTTTGAAGGCCACTTTAAGCCGCCGCCTTGGTTGGGTAACCGCTTTGACGACTTCACCCGCGGTCAGACCGTATTTATTCCTGAGGATGTCGGGTGCGCCATGCTCAACAAAGGTATCGTCTATACCCCGCCGGATAAGCTCTACACCGCTGAGCCCGTTGTCCAATAGGAGTTCCCCCACAGCGCTTCCAAAGCCGCCGGCGAGGATTCCCTCCTCTATTGTCACCACCCTTTGCGTTTGTCTGGCGTAACGCAAAAGCAGTTTTTCGTCCAGCGGTTTAACAAAACGCACGTTGACGACCGCCGCTTCAATTCCCTGACGGGAGAGCAGGTCAGCCGCTTCCAGGGCCACGCCCACCATGGATCCCACGGCAAAGATGCTAACGTCCTTCCCGTCCCGTAAGACCACACCCTGTCCGTAAGGCAATACCTGAGGTTCCTTGTCGAGTCCGCACCCGGTGCCGCCACCGCGAGGATATCTTACCGCGCAGGGCCCGTTGTAAGTGACTGCCGTCTTTAACATGTGCTGCAACTCGTTTTCGTCTTGCGGGGCCATAAGCGTCATGTTGGGTACGGAACGCAGGTACACGAGGTCAAAAAGCCCCTGGTGGGTGACCCCGTCTTCACCTACTATTCCACTCCGGTCCAGGGACAGGACAACGGGCAAACGCTGAAGGCAGACGTCGTGAATAATCTGGTCGTAAGCCCTCTGTAAGAAAGTCGAATAGATAGCCACCACCGGACGCCACCCGCCGGCTGCAAGACCGGCCGCCAATGTCACGGCGTGTTGTTCCGCGATACCAACATCGAAGAACCGGTGCGGGAAACGTTTGGCAAAAGACTTCAATCCTGTTCCGGTGGGCATCGCGGCCGTGATCGCGATAATCCTCGGGTCTTCCTCCGCTAATTTCATGAGAGTTTCACCGAAAACCTCCATGTAGGAAACCCGTGTCGAGCGCGCGACCTGGCCGGACTTTACTTCGAAGGGACCGACACCGTGAAACAGGTCAGGGTCTTTTTCCGCAGGCTGGTACCCCATACCTTTCCTCGTCACGACGTGGACGAGAACCGGCCCCTTTAAGGCTTTGGCTTTATCAAGAGTATTGAGCAAAGCCGTAATGTTGTGCCCGTTAACAGGCCCGAGATACGTGTAACCGAGTTCTTCAAAGAACATGCCCGGAACGACCAGATATTTAACGCTGTCCTTGAGGCGGTCGAGAATGCGGAACATCTTGGGGCCTATTGCCGGAATCTTTTGGATCAGGCTCTCGAACTCCTCCCGCGAACGGTGGTACATCGGATCGGTTCTCAGTCTGGTCAAGTACCCGGATAGAGCACCGACGTTCCTGGCTATGGACATCTCGTTGTCATTTAAGACAACAATGATGTTTGCCTTAATGTGTCCGGCATGGTTAAGAGCCTCGAGGGCCATTCCACCCGTCAAAGCACCGTCGCCTATTACGGCCACCACGGCATGGTTGTCCTGGTTTAAATCGCGCGCTTTTGCAAGACCGAGGGCTGCGGAAATTGAGGTGCTCGCGTGCCCTGTGCCAAAAGTGTCGTAGATGCTCTCTTCGCGTGACGGAAAACCGCTCAAACCGCCGAACTGCCTGAGCGTAGCGAAGCCTTCCCGCCGCCCGGTGATGATTTTATGGACGTAGCACTGGTGCCCGACGTCCCAGATGAGCTTGTCCTTCGGCGTGTTAAAAACCCTGTGCAGCGCGATGGTCAGCTCGACCACCCCGAGATTGGGCGCGAGGTGCCCGCCGGTTTTGGACACCGTCTCGATTAATAAGCTCCGCATTTCGAGCGCCAGTGTGTCCAATTTCGCCGGGTCCAGTTTTCTCAAATCGGCCGGCGAATTTATCTTTTCAAGAACGCCCAATACTCCGCACCTTCTTCTTCGCATTCTTCCCGCTTCTTCCACTTAGAAGGTTAATTACCCGCCGGTAGCCGGCTATAACCCGGCCCGCCAAAAAAATAACCTGGTTGGCCTGCGTCACCGCCACTCGTTTCCCCATGGCCTTTCCGGCTACGGTTACGGACGCGATACTTGCAGTCACCAGGATGTTGAGCCACAGTTCGCTGGTCTTGGGCCACGCCAAAAGTGCCCGGGACATTAACGTAATCCCAAGGGCACCGGCAATTATCCCCGAAACGTCTCCGATCACATCGTTGCAGAAATTGGCCACCTTGTCTGCGTTCTTGACCAGGTGCAACCCTTCCTGTGCGCCGCTCACTTTGCGGGCCGCCATGGCGTTAAGCGGCGCCTCCGTAGCTGCCGTCGCCGCGGTACCCAAAATGTCGAACGCTATGTTTACCGCAATGATTATCATCAACAGAAAAACGGCGAGCCCTATCGCTTCCAGCCGCCGTACTAAGCTCTCCGAAACGAAAGCAAAGGAAACCGTGGCAGCAAACGTCCATATCAGGACCTTAAAAACGTGTCTTGATAACGGACGGCGGGGCAGGTTTTGCGGCAAACAAGTATCACCTCATGTTGTCGATGACCTTATTGATTTAATTATCACAAATCGGAGAGCCGATTTTCAGTCTGTTCAACCTTTTTGAACATACATCTTCATCCCCGACTTCATTTCCTCAAAATAGGGTAAGTGACAGCACCGCAAGTAAACGCTGTACCTTAGGTCCAGTAGGATTTCCCGGGTACCCACCGGCCGTTGCCGTACCGGCGGTTTCCCTTTAAGGGCGCCCCCGGCGCGTCACCGCTACCGGGACTGGATTACCACTAAGCTCACACTTTAATCCCTGCAGTGCCCCATGAGTCCGGACAGCCTAGGGGTTTTCCCCTGCAGAACCGTTCTCTTCCTAGCCTCTTTTGCAGTCAGGGTTTCAGATCTGCCGGTTTCGGGAACGGGCCCCATGCCCAAAACCTGCGTTTGTTTGCATCCACCCTGCCCACTCAAGGCAGGCTACTCTGCACGCAGCTTTTGTACCACGTTACAGGTTCCAGCCCAAGCCATAGGATCAAGGTTTTCCCCCACGCACTTGGGTCTCCGCGGCGGCAGGGTCTACGCCCGCATGCCATTGCGGCTCGCCCTCCCGCCTTAACTCCCAGTACCGACCCCCGGCTGGGCGCCGGCAGCCAGCACCAGGAACTTCATCGATGTGCCCTTAACGGATTTTTAGGCCCGCCTTCAAAAGAGAGGTCCTGACTAGGATACTGCGTCACTTACCCACTACTTTTTTTGAATAAGCTTTTTAAACGCTTTATTCATGATTTATGATACCATAACGGGCTCGCATAAAACAAATCTTGCTGCATCCGGATAAACTCCCGCAAGGGCTTATTTCCTTTGTCCCGGCAGATTTAATTATTAGTATTCGCGTGTTAAGATAAATAGCGCGGCCTGACGCAAAAAAGCGGCATTTTCACCGAAATCGTCGATCGCTTCGAGCGCCGAATTCACGGCCTCCTCAGCCCGTTTAAGGGCCGCCGGAACACCAAAGACGCCTGCATAGCTGAGCTTCTTTTTGTGGGCGTCACCGCCGACACTTTTTCCCGTTTTTGCAGTTTCGCCTATCACGTCGAGTATATCATCGGTTATCTGGAAGGCCAGACCGATCTCCCGGGCGTAGCGATTAAGCTGAAAAAGCTGCTGGTCCGTGGCGCCGGCGAGGATTGCTCCGGCCCGTACCGAAGCCTCAAAAAGGGCCCCCGTTTTTAGACGGTGTATTTCTTCGATCAGCTTGAGGTCAACGGCCGCTCCTTCCGCTGTGACATCGAGCGTCTGCCCGCCTACCATGCCGTGGGTGCCGATTGCGGCCGCAACCTCGGCCACAACCCGGAGACCGGCCTCCGGTAAAACTCCGCCGCCCATTCCTGCCCGCGCCAACAATTCAAACCCAAAAGTCAGCAAGGCGTCCCCCACCAGAATGGCGATTGCTTCGCCGAAAACCTTGTGGCTCGTCGGCCTTCCCCGTCTCAGGTCGTCGTTGTCCATCGCGGGCAAATCGTCATGAACAAGGGAGTAACAATGTATCAGTTCAATCCCGCAGGCCGCCGTTATTATTTCTTCGCCGACGGCGCCAACCGCTTCCGCCGCACCGAGGACGAGGGCCGGGCGCAGGCGTTTGCCGCCGGAAAGAACGCTGTACCGCATTGCCTGGTGGATAACGCCCGGCGGTGCTAATTCGGGGGGGAGGTATCTGTCCAGGGCCTGATTGATAAGGCGTGCTTTCTCTGTCAACGCCGCCTTAAATTCCATTGGAACTTTCCTTTTTTAAAGAGGTTGGCGTCAAGTGGGGTTCGTTAGACTCGCCTTCGATCAGGAGGTAGAGTTTTTGTTCCGCTCCGGCGAGTAAGGCGCGGCATCTTTTCACCAACTCCATTCCTTCGGTGAAACGGGCCATAGCGGTGTCCAGGTTCAGGTTTCCAGTCTCGATTTCCCGTACAATCGCCTCCAAACGCTCAAGAGATTTTTCGAATCCCAAATCTTCTGCGTCATCCACTTAATGATACCCCTTTTGACATTTATGAAAAGTATAGCACAACACCCTGTTTTGTAAAGATTTCACTTCCGCACCGGCGGTCCTGAATGTGTCCTTTTAAATGTATTCTGTTCCCCGTTTCGAACTTGTCCACGGTAAATTTCACGGATGCAGGCAAAAATCATGCGGTATTCGTCACTGGCGTAGTCCGGGTATGTCCACGGCCATGGATGAAACCCACCTTTTTCAAAAAACAGGGTGACTTCGGCGTAGACTCCTTCACCGATACAGATCCGGTGAACGTTGTCTTTAGTCGTTGCCAGTACCAGTTTTGCCAGGCTCAGGTACCCGGGGTCAATATTTACCCGGCGCTTTCCTTCTACCCGCCAGCGGTTCTCAACGTCGATGGTTAGAAGTTTAAGGGGATATAATTCGGCTGGTTTTATCAGGTCGGGATAGGAATATATGCGCCGAACCAGACCAGTGCCCATTTCCTTCGCGTAGTATCCGGTTTGATTAAAATTAAGATCCGGACTTACGTAGTCCGGGGCGCCGAAGCGCCCCGAAAAAAAGAACTCCACTTCTCCGAACAACTCTGTCACGCCGGTAAAAACGCTGACTATCGGCTTTACCAAACCCACTCCCATTCCCCCAGATTAAAAGCAATCAGCAATCAACCGGCGGTTTGCGGCAGACGTCTAACGACATTTAAAGTTTGACAATCATACTCAGTTTACGGCCAGGCGGGCGGCCACCGCCCCCACAGCCTTTTCCCTTAGAACGGCGGCCTGGCGGCTGAGTTCCCGGCGTTTTCCCACCGCTTGTTCAACGTAGGCGTTATCCTTGATGGACGGGACATTGATATCCACGTTAAGCAACGCGGCATTCAGCGCTGCTTCGGCTGCGAAAGCAGCTACACCGGCGTCGCTGACCGCCCCTTTGTTGCCCTTAAGGGCCGCCTCCCCGGCGAGTTCGAGAATTCTCATACAGGTTTCAGCAATGCCAAGGGGCGTGTCCGTGGCTTTAACGAGCGCCTCCTGCATCCGGCGTCCACGCTCGGCCTTCTGCTCCTCGCTTTCTTTGGGGAGTTTTAACACCGCCATGAAACCGTTGAATGCTTCCATATCCGCTGCTACTAACATTTCGAGCCGTTCGAGCAGGTTTGCACTCTCCGCTAAAATCTCTTTCATTTCACTCTCTACGTCTTTGTACTTCTCCTTCCCGACGGTAAGGTTCGCAACCATCGAAACCATTGCCGCCGCCAGGGAGCCGCAGACTG
Source organism: Ammonifex sp. (assembly GCA_003604985.1). Taxonomy (GTDB): domain Bacteria; phylum Bacillota; class Desulfotomaculia; order Desulfotomaculales; family Ammonificaceae; genus SURF-55. Next base: position 16,327 of record QZIW01000073.1, on the reverse strand, counting down.
CGGCTACGCTTCCTCCGCCGGGTGTGGGAGCGCTCGAAGCGGCTTCCGCTAAGAATTGTTTCAGGCTCCAGTCGAAAATACCGGACATTTTGCACTCCCCTCCTAACCTATACCCTGTAGCTCGATGGCCTTCAATACGTTTTTCATGATCAGCGTTGTCGTCAGACTTCCAACGCCGCCCGGTACAGGCGTGATGCGGCCGGCGATTGGTTTGACGTTTTCGAAGTCGACGTCACCGCAGATGCCTTTTTCAGTCTGGTTGATACCGGCGTCCACAACGACCGCACCGGGCTTTACCATATCGGCAGTGACCAGCCCCGCCCGGCCCACGGCGGTGATTAAAACGTCTGCGGTGCGGGTATGGCCGGCCAGGTCCTGAGTTTTCGTGTGGCAGACCGTAACTGTGGCATTTTTGCCCAAAAGCATCAGGATAAGCGGTCGTCCGACCGTCTCGCCTCGCCCTACAAGAACAGCGTGCTTACCGGCTAAATGAATGCCGTAACGCTCCATAATCTCAATACAGCTTTGCGGCGTAGCGGGAAAGAGTCCGTCTTCCCCCGCGAGGAGCCGCCCCCGGTTGATGGCCGTCATTCCGTCGACATCCTTCAGCGGGGAAAGAGCGTCCAGCACCCTCCACTTGTTGATCTGCTTGGGTAGGGGGAACTCCACCAGGATGCCATGGACCGATTCATCGGTATTCAACTTCTGAATCAATCCAATCAGTTCAGCCTCCGTAGCGCTCCCCGGCAGGTGGTGGAGTTCATAAGCCATACCGACACCCGCACAGGCCTTCTCTTTGGCTCGCGCGTAAACCACGGATCCGGGGTCGTCGCCGACAAGGACCGCGGTAAGCTTTACAACGATGCCCTTTTCGGCCAGCTTCCCGACCCCTCCTTTTACTTCCTCTTTGATTTGAGCGGCAAGAGCCTTACCGTCCAAAATATCCCCCATCGTCAAACCCCTTTCTTTGACTTTTCGGAAAGACTAACCAATTTTTACCCTGTTTGTAAACAACGGGTGGGCAAACGGAATAAAAAGCTTCCTAAGGGGTACCATGCCGCGTCAAACGGACTTTTCAACCTTGCAGTGAAGCCGGCCCCGGTATAATATCACTTCCACGTCTTCCCCGGCCGTAACACGGGCAGCGTCAGTAACCAACTCACCAGTCGCCGGCCGCCGGCAAATGGAATAACCGCGCGAAAGAGTGTCCATCGGACTCAAAATGTTGATCCTGGCCGTTAAATCAGCGACGTGTTGCTCCGCTTTTCTCAGCAGTTCGCGGGCCGCACGTTCCAGGCGTACCGCAAGGTTGTCCAGGTTTTGGGCCGTTGGGCCGAGAATTGACTCCACCGGCCGCGTAAAAACGCGGTTCTCAGTAACCCTTTGGAGTCTGAACTGGAAAAGTCTAACCCTTCCCAGTAACGCCGACCGGAGCCTTTCGGCCAGGCGGTCGATTTGGTCCGAGATTTCTCCCTGATTCGGCACAACCAGCGCCGCAGCCGCGGAGGGTGTGGCCGCGCGCGCATCTGCTGCCATGTCGGACAACGTTACGTCCCGCTCGTGCCCGACGGCCGAAACCACTGGGATGCGTGAACCGAAAATGCTGCGGACAACCATTTCCGTGTTGAAAGCGTTAAGCTCTTCAAATGAGCCGCCGCCCCGTCCGACAATTATTACGTCCACGTTACCGAACCTGTTGAGCAGTTCCACCGCCGCTGAAATCTGAGCCGGGGCGCCTTCGCCCTGCACCGCGCAGGGCGCGATCACCGCCTCCGACAACGGCCAGTTGCGGCGCGTGATTTCGACTATGTCGCGAATTGCCGCTCCCTCAAGTGAAGTCGCGACGCCGATGCGCTTTGGAAACCGCGGCAAACCTCGTTTTCGGCTCGGGTCAAACAGCCCCTCACGCTCAAGACGCGCTCTGAGTTCCCGCAACAGCAAATCCTGTTCACCCGTACCGTCGGCCTCCATTTCATATACGTATAACTGCACCTTCCCGTCGCGCTCGTACACCGACACTCTCCCCCTGATCAGCACCGTGAGGCCGTTTGCCGGCTGAAAGGCGAGCGCATGCGCACGCGAACGGAACATAACCGCCCTTAACTGGGCGGTCTGGTCTTTCAGCGTGAAGTAGATGTGTCCTGAAAAAGGAACGCTTAGATTCGAAATTTCGCCCCGCACCCACAAAGCTCCCAGAACGGGGTCGCCGTCGAGGAGTTCCTGGATGCGCTTCGTGACTTCAGTTACGGAGAAGACCGGCATCTTATCCCCCGGAAAATGTAAACTTATTTTTTAAGGCTAAACCAAGACCCTGCAGCCGAAAAGCAAAAAAGGGCCGCTATTGCCCTGTTTTAAACTCCTGTAAACGCTCGGCGACTTTACCCAGGATACCGTTTACAAAACGGGGCGAGTCAGCGCCGCCGTATTTTTTCGCCAGTTCTACCGCTTCGTTGATCGCCACGCTGGGGGGAATGTCGTTCCGGTATAAGATTTCGTAGAGCGCCAACCGCATCAGGTTGCGGTCAACCCTGTTCATCCGTTCAATCTTCCAGTCACGGCTCAGGCACTTGATTATTTCGTCTATCCGGTGCAGGTTTTCAAGCGTCCCCGAGACCGCACTTTGGGCGAACTCCCGGTCCTGGCCCTCAACACTCCGGTCGTCCATCGTCCGCTGGAATGCTTCATCCGGTTGAGCATTTCCCACATCAACCTGAAAGAGGACAACGAGAACCGCTTCCCTTGCCCTGTGCCGGCTCATGTAACCCTATTTCTCCCGGAAGAGCCTGTTCCACAAGCGACCCAAATCCAGCCTTTCATCGACCCGTTTGCCGACGTAGTAGCCAAACCCTACACAAATAGTCACAAACAAGGCCTTCCAAAAACCGTAAACGATGGAAAACCAGCCGAACGCAAGCCCCAAAGCCACACCGATCACTTTACCACGGTGGTGTTCAAAGAACTCCTGGTAATTCACGATTTCCTCCCTACTCTACCCGCGGTTTGGCCGTGGTAATGTTGTCCACCACGACCCTCACGTTGTTTACGGTGATGCCCGTAACTTCAAGTACCCTCTCCTTGACTTGCTGCTGGATCTCCTGCGATACTTCAGGGATACTGATACTCGGCGCAGTAACGAGTTTCACTTGAACGGCTATGCCGTCGGCTTGTGTCAGGACCTTGGGCCGGACTTCCCTGACACCGGTAAAATTGGCCACTACTTTTGAAACCAGGCTTTCCACGGCGGTAAGCGCTATGCGCACCTGGCCGAGCGGATTATCCTCGATTACGGCCACCTTCTCCATCCTTTTCCCGGGCTTGATACTGGCGAACATCAATCTTAATCCCGCGACAAAAAGGATAATCCCGGCGGCGGCGAAGATAACCTGCCTTTCGGGAGTGAAGATGTTCTCCGCCAGTTGCAGGGCGGGCGCCCAGCCCGTGCACATAAGCAACATCAGCCCCAGAATGACCGTGAAGCACAAGCTGTAAAGCAATAAGAGACCGCGATCAAACGGTCCCATTAAGATCACTCCCCTGGAAGTCTTTTATCGCAACAAACGATTGTTCTTAATCCCCCACATCTTGAAGGTGTTTCGGAAGAAAGGGCGCTCAGCGCAGCTTACGCTCTTCTTCCCGCGGCTCATCGGGAAAAACTACTCCCTGAACGTGCAGGTTGACCTCGACCACCGCAAGGCCGGTCATTTCCTCCACCGCCTGCTTAACGTTGGTTTGCACTTGCGCCGCAACATCGGCTATCCGCACCCCGAAATTGACTACTACGTACAGATCGATGGCCGCCTCGCGCTCTCCGACTTCGACCTTAACTCCCTTTGAAAGGTTCTTGCGCCCGAGCATTTCGGCGATGCCGCCGGCAATACCGCCGCTCATTCCGGCAATACCCGCCACTTCGGTGGCTGCCAAACCCGCAATTACCCCTACTACCTCGTTCGCGATTCGAACAGCTCCCAGTTCGCCCCTGGTCTCCGGCCCTGGTGTCATACCTGTGCTCAAAATACAGCCCCCCTGTCCGAATTTTTATCCATCATACTAAATTTTTCCCGCTAAATCAACTTTAATTCTCTTCAGCTAAAATACGTCGCTGGACAAAGTTGGTGTAGATTTCTCCCCGCCGGAAGAATGCGTTGCGCAGTACCCGCTGGTGAAACGGAATGGTGGTGTTAACGCCCTCGATGATGAACTCCTCCAGTGCCCGTTCCATTCTGGTCACAGCCTCTTCCCGGTCCCGGCCCCACGTAACTACCTTGGCTATCAGCGAGTCGTAGTACTGCTGGATGGTATAACCCGGGTATGCCGCTGTGTCTACACGCACCTCCGGTCCCCCGGGCGGTATAAAGGTAGTGATCACCCCCGGACAGGGCGCAAAATTGCGGCTCGGGTCCTCCGCGTTGATGCGGCATTCGATGGCCCAGCCTTCGATACGAAGGTCCGCCTGCTTGAATTGCATCGGTTCGCCGGCGGCAATCCTGATCTGCTCCTTTACCAGGTCACGCCGCGCGACCATTTCCGTCACCGGGTGTTCCACCTGGATCCTGGTGTTCATCTCAATGAAATAAAAGTTATTATGTTTATCCAGTAAGAATTCCACCGTGCCTGCGTTATAATAACCTGCCGCCCGGGCGGCCTTAATCGCGGCTTCGCCCATCCGCCTGCGCAGGGCGGGTCCAAGTGCGGTAGAGGGCGCTTCCTCCAGCAGTTTTTGGTTGCGGCGCTGAATGGAACAATCACGTTCACCGAAGTATACAATGTTACCCTCTTTATCGCCCAGGATTTGAAACTCGATGTGCCGCGGTTCTTCCACGTACTTTTCCAGGTAGACATCGGGGCTGCCGAACGCCGCTTCCGATTCGGCCTGTGCCGCCTGGAGCGACCTTTCTATTTCCACCGGTGAGTGAACCACCCGCATACCCCGTCCGCCGCCCCCGGCCGAAGCCTTGATTAAAACGGGGTAACCCATTTCGTCAGCGAGGGCTTTTGCGTCCGCCGGGCCGGAGATGACTTCCTCCGAACCGGGTACGACCGGAACATCCACCGCGGCGACCGTTTTCCTGGCTACTGCCTTGTCACCCATCTTTTCCAGCGCCTCCACCGGCGGACCGATAAACACAATGCCGCAGCTCGCGCAAATCTCAGCAAACTTGGCGCTTTCGGCCAGAAAACCATATCCCGGATGGATCGCTTCCGCTCCGGAAACTTCGGCAACACTGATAATATTGGTGAAGTTGAGGTAGCTTTTGGCCGGCGCGGCGGGGCCGATACAAAAAGCCTCATCCGCCAACCGCACCGGCAGGCTGTCTCTGTCGGCGTCAGAGTAGACCATAACCGTTTTTATCCCAAGTTCCCTGCAGGCACGGATGATCCGGAGCGCGATCTCGCCGCGGTTGGCTATCAAGATTTTATTGAACATCTGCTGATCCTCTCGCCAAGATTATTTAGGTTCTTTCTCTGATTAGAAAGAGGGGTTGTCCGTACTCGACCGGATGTCCGTTTTCAACCAGAATGTCAATGATTTCTCCCGCCACCTCCGTCTGGATTTCGTTCATCAGCTTCATGGCCTCAATGATGCACAGAACCTGTCCCTTCTCCACTAGGCTGCCCACCTGCACGTAGGGCGGCACGTCAGGGGCCGGCGCTCTGTAAAACGTACCTACCATAGGTGATTGGACCGTGCAATAATCCTCGTCCGGAGCGGCCGATTTTTCTGTTTTGGCGGCGGCTTCCTGGGACGCCGGTTCCTTCACGGGGGCATCCTTTCCCTGAGGCAAAGCCCCTCCTTTTCTGATGGTTAACTTCATCCCGGCGCTTTCAAGCGAGAATTCGGTTACGTCGCTTTCTTCCAAAAGCTTCAAGAGTTCCCGGATTTCCTTAATGTTCACTACTTTCGCCTCCTTTTCGGGGCCGGCCTCTTTCTTCTCCTGTTTATCCGCCGCCAAAGTGCAGTCTCCTTTTTTCCGGGCTTCAAAAAATCGCCTTGCAACCTGGGGGAAAAGCGCGTAGGATAAGACATCCTCTTCCGAAGTTGCCATATCCTTGATTTCTCCCCTTAGCTTTTCCAGTGCCGGCTCAAGTAAATCAGCGGGTCTACAGGTAATGGGTTCGCGATCGCCGAGGGCTTTTTTAAGCACCTCCGGATCGATCGGCGCCGGCGGCCGTCCGTAATAACCCTGAATGTACCGCCGCACCTCTTCAGGTATCAACTTATAGCGTTCCGCCAAAAGCACGTTCAGGACAGCCTGCGTCCCCACGATCTGACTTGTGGGCGTCACCAGAGGCGGGTACCCTAGTTCCGCCCGCACCTGCGGGATTTCGTCCAGAACATCCTGGAGGCGGTGGATCGCTTTTTGTTCCTGAAGCTGGGTCACCAGGTTGGAGATCATCCCGCCCGGCACTTGGTGTTCGAAAACGCGCATATCGTGAATTCGGGTCACGCCGCGGTCAAAACCCCGCTTTTTGCGCAGTTCTTCGAAGTACTGCGCTATCTCGAACAGTTCCTTTATGTCCAGGCCCGTATCGTGAGGAGTCCCCTTCAAAGCGCGCACAACCGTTTCCACCGGCGGCTGCGAAGCCCCGAAAGAAATCGGCACCGAAGCGGTGTCAATAACGTCTACTCCCGCTTCAGATGCTTTCAAGTACGCCCCTACGGCCATGCCGCCGATATAGTGGCAGTGAAGTTGCACTGGGATAGAGAAATGCTTTTTGAAAAGACTGACCAGTTCATATGCGTGGTAAGGGGCCATCATCCCGGCCATGTCCTTAATGCAAATCGAGTCGGCGCCCATTTCCACAAGGTTTTTAGCAGTCTCAAGGTAATGTTCGGTTGTGTGCACCGGGCTGAGGGTGTACACGACCGTCGCCTGCACATGCGCTCCGGCCTCTTTCGCCACCTTCATCGTGAATGCGAGATTTCTAATATCGTTCAAAGCATCAAAAATGCGGATGATATCTATGCCGTTTGCCACGGCCCTTTTTACAAAGGCTTCGGCGACATCATCCGGGTAATGCCCGTACCCGACCAGCGACTGTCCCCTCAGGAGCATTTGCAGCGGCGTACTTTTGACCCTCTTTTTGAGTTCCCTGATCCTCTCCCACGGATCATCGTACAGGTAGCGCAGGCATACGTCGAAAGTAGCTCCTCCCCACATCTCGAGGGAATGGTAACCAACGCGGTCCACGCGCTCCGCAATAGGAAGCATGTCTTCCGTACGCATCCTGGTCGCCCAAAGACTCTGGTGAGCATCGCGTAAAGTGGTATCTGTTATCCTAACGGCACCCATCCCTAAGACCCCCCCCAAATACACAAAAAATAAAAAGCAGGTGGAAACCAGCCCAAATGGAACATGCTTTTCTATTTAGCAAATACGGGGATTATTATAACCCGAATGACAGCCTTTTGGAAATAGTGCGGCTGCAAGTATACAGTACACTTAGTAAATGATACAACCCTTTCCGGTATCGACTCGCGCTACTTGTTTATGAGTTGTCCAAATTTATAAATCCTTAGAAGGGGGAACAACGTCGTGGCGATTTAAAGGGTTTGACAATTTGGCGGTATATATTAGATACCATACCATTAAAAGGGCGGTATAAAATGCGGAAAAAATGGCGGGTGTGCGGCATTCTTTCGGCGGCCATAGTCACTTGTGCGGTCGTCCTGGTTGTACTGGGTTCTCCGGTACTGTCAAAGCGACAGGCGCCGCCGCCTCCGCCCCGTCCGGAGGAGCCGAAAAGCACCAAGATTACGTTAGCCGCAGCAGGCGACCTGCTGATGCACTTACAGGTGGTCTATTCGGACTACGATCCGAAAACGGGCACGTTCGATTTCGGCCCGGTTTTTGCCCCCGTTGCGCCCTATTTAAAATCGGCCGACTATACCGTAGCCAATCTCGAGACCCGCCTGGCGGGAGCATCCCGCGGCTACCACGGGTACCCTCTTTTCAATACCCCGGAAAACCTGGCGCGGGATGTTCTGGAGGCCGGCATAGACCTGGTGGCCACAGCCAACAATCACAGCCTCGACATGGGTTGGGACGGGATCGTCACCACCCTCGACAACCTTGACGCCGCCGGCCTGGCACACGTCGGCACCAGCAGGAGCGAAGCTGAAAAAGACAAGCCTTTTGTCGTTGACGTCCGGGGAATAAGACTGGGGTTCGTAAACTATACCGACTCCACCAACGGCCTGCCGCTGCCCTGGGGAAAGGAGTTCGCCGTCAACGTCCTCGACACCGACGCGGTGGTTGCGGCTATACAGGCCGTGCGCCGCGAGGGCGCCGACCTAGTGGTGGCCGTGCTCCATATGGGAAACGAGTACCAGCGTTTTTCCGATGAAGCACAGCGAATTCTGGCCACGCATCTTTTCGTCTATGGCGCCGACGTGGTCGCCGGGTCGCACCCCCACGTGGTTCAGCCGATCGAAAAAGTGGTCGTGGAACGCGACGGCGCCAAACGCATCTGCGTTGCGGCCTATTCCCTCGGCAACTTCATTTCGGCACAGGACTGGCGTTACTCGGACAGTGGGATCGTCATGTACCTCGATATTGAAAAAAGTGCCGCAGGGACATTCATCCGGGGTGTCCGGTATTTGCCCGTGTGGGTACAAACCGGATATGCCGGCGGCCGCGAGCGTTACCGAGTGCTCCCGATCCACCCGGCCATGGATCCCGTAACCGACATTCCCATAACCCCCAAGCACCGGGCACGGATGACCCAGGTATGGGAGGAACTCTCGGCACACTTAGAAAACATTTCAGCGGATATTCTCCCTTATAAGCCCAATGCGGCCAAAGCCGCCACGTTTTTTTAGGCGCATGAAGGACAGGTTCGGCAGGCCGACGAATACCTGAGCCAGCATCTTAAAGAAAGACCGGCAGGGGTGACGGAGCAGATGGTAATCCTAACCATGGAAAACGCAGCGGAATTCGTGCGCCGGGTCAAAGACTACGGCGAACGGTCTTCCTGCGACCCGGAATGCTTGAACATGACCATCCAGGACTATTCCGTCGGCGAGCAGCCGGGACCCGTATGGATGGAAGTCTGCGTTAAAGAAGTGGGGAACATCGCCAGGGGTGAAGAAATTGCGGAAGTCTGGCTGTTTATCCGGTTCGGCAAAGACTGGCAGGAACCGGGCTGGAGCGTGATAGACCGCCCGGTCGAGTGGGTGTACGAACACCGGCGCGGCGCAAACGAGTACCTGCAAAAACACGCCGCCGAAGCTCAACGCCTTTCTTTATGTAAAATCGGTAGACAAGTCAGAATTACGAAAACCAATAGCCCTCATTACGGTAAAACCGGGACGACGCGGCGGTTTCAGTCGCCGGCTTCCCCGGACGGGGGCGAAGAATACATGTACGAAGTTGTCCTTCGGGTACCGGAGGAAGACTATCCAAAGTACGCATCGCAGAAAAATTTCAACGGTTACATTACCCCCTGGTTTTTCAACGACGACCTGGAGTTTATATAAGGTAAAAGACTTCTTCGTTCAACCGGCCACGACCTCGTGCCTGATCATGTTTTTCCAGTCCTGTTTGAATGCACGCCTGTTCGCTATGCGCGTCAGCGGATCGGTCCGCGCCAGCGCAGGCAACTCTTCAAGAAGACGTTTCACACACTTTCTTTCGATCAAACCCTCCCTGGAACAGTCGTCACGCGGGGCTAAACGTACTTCCAGGCGCAAAGCCGGTGTTCAAGAAACTCAAGCACCGTGTAAATGGCAAAGCCAAGCAAGCCCATGGCGATGATGCCGGCAAACATCTCCTCGTAAGCGTAGCGAGTCCAGGCGTCCATCAGGTAATAACCAAGGCCCTCCTGGCACGCGATGGTCTCCGCGAAAAACAGCACCGCGATCGCGGTTCCGGAGGCCACCCGGAGCGCCGTCAACACTTCGGGCAGCACCGACGGCCAGATGACGTGCCGGTAAATCGCCCATTTTCCGGCGCCGAGGGATGTAACTGAGTCTACCAGCGCCCTGGGCACGTGGCGGGAACTGTCCCGTACCGGGATCAATACCTGAAAGAACAAGACCAGCGTGATGAGAAATATCTTTGCTGAATCACCGAGACCTAAAAGTACCATGATGACCGGGAGCAACACTATTTTGGGTATGGGGTAAACGAGGTAAACCAACGGCGCCGCGAAGCGGTCCGCGCCGGCGTTCCTGCCCATGTACAGACCGAAGGGAACCGCGGTCAATACCGCAAGGGCGATACCCGCCAACACCCGGTACGTACTTACAAGCAGGTGCCGCCACAACAAGCCGGGCAACTCCCGGAAAAAAACCGCGAAAGCCTTGAAAGGTTGCGGCAAAGCGGGTTTGTCGATGACCGCCGCAAGTATCATCCAAAAAACCAGTAGTACCAGGACGGCGATTATTGTGCTGATCCATCTGCGCATCATCCGGTTCCACCCGCCAACTGCTCCCTCAGAAAGGAACAGACCTTGTGAAACTGGGGGTCCCGTCTCCATGACGTTTCCCCCGCCCCCGCGTTCTTGCAGGTAGCCACCACCTGCCCGGGTCGCGGGGACAAAACCACCACCTGCCGTCCGAGAAACGTGGCCTCCTCTATGCTGTGGGTCACCAGGACGACCGTACAACCGGTCCGCCGCCAGATTTCCAACACGTTGTCCTGCAGCGTTTCTCTGGTCAAGGCATCCAGTGAAGAAAACGGCTCGTCCATTAAAAGCAAATCCGGGTTAAGTGCAAGAACGCGGGCAATAGCCACACGCTGCCGCTGACCGCCGGAAAGCTGAGCGGGGTACAACCGCTGCATCTCACGGAGGCCCAGTTCGTCTAAAATGGGCGCCACTTTAGCCACTTGTTCGCTACGCGGCAGCCCTCTTAATTCAAGACCCAGAGCGGCGTTTTCGAAAACATTCCTCCAGGGCAGCAGCCCGTAATCCTGCAGGATCAGCGCCGTCTTTCGCCGGCCCCTTTTTACGGGTTCCCCGTTAACCACTGCCTTTCCCTCGAAGCCGGCCAGAAGCCCGGCAAGAACGTACAGGAGCGTACTCTTACCGCAACCGGAAGGCCCGATTACGGCGCAAATTTCCCCGGCTTCCACCCTGAAAGAAACGCCGCCCAGCGCTTCAATATCGGTGCTGGGCGTTTTGAAAGTCACCTTAAGGTTCTCGACCAGGATCATTAACCGCCGATCACCCGCTCTTCGACCAGGTCGCCGTAATCTAAATTTTCCTTTAAAATGCTTTTGTCTTTCAGCCAGTCAACTACCGTCTTAACATCTTCGCGCGCAGGGATTACCGCCCGGGAGAACGTCACCTTTAACCCGTGCTTTCCGCCCGGGAGGACAGGGTCCGGAACCCGCGCTTTCTCTTTGAGCAGGCTTCCCCAGGCTTCCGGGTCTGCTTGAATATCGGCCACCGCACGGTCGTAGGCTTTCATCAAACGCTTCAGTGCCTCGAGATTTCCGGTGACGGTATCGTCGCGGGCTATGACAACAGTCTGGGAAATGTTTTCGGTAGTGTCGTCCACTATCAGATGCGCTCCATTAGCTTCAGCGAGCGCCGCGAAAGGATCGGGCAAAACAGCGGCCTTGATGCTGCCGTTCAACAGCGCTTCCAGACGGACCGGAATTTTGGCGATAACCACCTTTCTGATTTCATCGGGTTTGAAACCCGCACCCACCAACAACCGGTCCAGAACGAATTCGTTAATTGTCTTCAGCGAGCATGCCACGGGAACGTTTTTCAGGTGCTCCACCTCGGTTATTCCCGAACCAGGCGCCGACAGAACCGCGAAACGACCTTCTTCGGGTTTAACCCCCTGACATACCGCAATTGCTTTCACTTCCGTACCTCCCTGCCGCATCTGCGCCACGGCAAGAAGGTCCCCTACCCCGACGTCTATCTGCCCGGCAGTGAAAGCACTGTCGCGTTCCATGGCACTGGGAAATGTAACAAAATTTACCTCGACCCCTTCTTCATTCAGATAACCCTTTTCCTCGGCGATCCAAAAAGGCAGATTATCGGTTATGGGTAAAACCCCGATGGTCAGCGGCGCCTGCTGCTTTCCGCATCCCACCGCGCATGCAACAAACAAACACAAGAAGCAACTCAGCAAACCAAGCCGGCCTCTTCGCAAAATCATCCCCCATTCCCTGATATCGGTTTTGATCTCCATATTTTCGCGCTTTGCCGCGTCGATTCCTGCCCGGAAAATCAGTCTTTAGAATACCTTTTACCAATCACCCGTTAAAGCATTTAAAAGACTGTTATTAAATTCCAAAGTATTTTTCTTAAAGGCGGGCAAAAGATAAATGTTGAACGAAAAATACTTAAAATCGAAGGAGGGTTAACTATGTTTATCGCCAACGGCAAGCACATCCTTGACCAGCGGGTTGACGTCTCGCCATCACCGGCCATTAGAGGCAGGGACGTATTTATCCGTTACGACGGCCTTCTGAAAAACAGTGGCGCCGACGTCGTTTACTGCCATTTCGGGTATGACGGCTGGAAAAACGTAGCTACCGCGGAAATGCGCCGTGACTACGATGGTTCTTTCTCTGTCTCGGTACCCGCACATGGCAACGCGGAAATCAATTTCTGCTTCAAGGACAGCGCCAACAACTGGGACAACAACAGCGGCTGGAACTGGCTCACCGATATCAGGTATTAAAGAAGCGGCTAAAAAAGGGACACGCGCCTCCGGGTGCGTGTCCTTTTCTTTTTGTCTTCTAAAGTATTGTTTCAAAGTGGTTGCATGAATTTGTGCGAATTTACGAACGCTGGTAACTAGGACTGTATAAACTTTTTCTTGATTTACGTTTTTAATACTAAAGATTCGGACCAGCTATACCGAAAATATATTATGATTTTTCCCTTTTACAAAAGAGTCTGCAGGGGTTAATAAAACAAGTTCAACTGCTCACACCCTCGCAAAGCTTCTTGGACGATGCGTTGCAACCATTTACGATTACCCCTAAAAGAAGGTGAGACGTAAGGAAATTAACTAGTCAATAAGGACATTCAATCGAAGTGTTTGCGCAGTTAAGAAACTACCCTTACCCTTATGCAGGAAAGGAGGGAGTCCAGCGGATGCGATTGAGTAGAATGGTAGGGTTGCGGCCGCTCCTGGTCTTCGTTCTATGCCTGGCCTGCTTGGCAGCCCCCGGAGCGGCCCTGGCTACGTGGACAATAAATACTTCAGGCACTTCAATCGGTGGAGTAATCTATCTTAACAACCTTTCGGCGGTGAACGGCACTTTCGATTCCGGCGGCTCCTCTGTTTCCGTTGTATACGGCGCGGTATATGATGGCGAAACGGTTGTTTCAGATTGGAAGTGGGACGATTCGCTCGGTATAGCCGGATCCGTTTACAGCTGGAACTTGGACTTCACCGGCATCTCGATAGGTAATAGTGTCTATGCTTTCAACCTTCGGGCCTTTGACATGTACCCCGGACCGCAAGTCGGTGCCACCGTAAATAATTTCGTTTACGACACCGTTGCGCCTTCGATTGCCACCGTAGGGGTGCATCCCGCGGTAAAGGTAAAGAACTCGCCGCCCGATAACACAATCACTATCGAGGTTTACGCTTCCGACATCCTTAGCGAGATAGAGGATAACGATTTCGTCCTCAGCGGGGTTACGGCGACTTCTGGTCCAGTAGGCGGCAGTTCGTATCCTCCCGACATGAAATGGAAAGTCTGGACCGTCGACGTTACCTCAATGGATCCCGGAACCTACCCGGTGACGGTGACGGTTTACGATGCCGCAGGGAACTATGCGGAATCTAATCTGACCATAACCGTCCTGAGTGTAGAGCTTGGCGGCAACGGGGACACCGACGCCGATCACATTTATTATTATCGTAACCCGGGTTCCGATACACTATCCTTTACGGTGTACGGTCTGCCGGCCGGAAGTTACAGCGTGGCTTTCGGAAGAGAGGATTTCGGCAGTTTCACTACAAGCGATGTCGTATACGGCTGTGCAACCAATGCCTGGCGGCTTGCCGGAACCCCGAGCGGCGGCGGTATCGCTTTCACCACACCTATCATTAATACTGATCAAAACCGTGCGGGAGGCGGCCCATGCCCGGTGGCCGTACAGGTTTACCGCGACAGTGGAGGAGGCCTGGAACCCTATGGACAACCATTCCCTCTTATCAGCGGATCGGGCGATTTGGACGTGGTTCTGGTAAACATGGATCTTGAACCGCCTGATGAAGAAAAAGCGGCATTCCCCGGAGGGTGGCCGTTCCTATCGGGACCTCCGGTCAAATCACGCCCGACCTTCGACACGCCGGGCATCAACATGAAACAGATGAACGCCGACGCGCCGGTGGCGTTTATCATCTACCAACCCGACGCCATGCCGGGGGGATATAGGGCAATAGGAGAAATCGAGTTCGGGCAATACGAAGCAGGTGTGCAGGATTACATCGACTTCCTGGAAGGCGCCGGCCCGAACAGCGCGCCTAAGATATGCAGTGTTTTCAAGGCCATGGGTATGGCCTTCGCCTCAGGAGAACCCTCGGTGAGCGTTCACGTTTATACCGATCCGGCGCTCCAGGCCGAGGCGCAAGACTACCTGAGCGACAAGAAAGCAACGATCAGGTTGTTCAACATTAATGAAAAATTCGCCGAATGGGTGGCCAACTTCAGCGACGAGCAGTTGGCAGGGCCAATAACCCTGAATGAAACTATACTTAATGTTTCTTCTGTTTACGATGACGGCGTCACGGCAGCCCCGAACCTGGTTAACTGGGGAACGGCTACCTTCGTATACAGTGAGAACAACGGTACCCTTACTCTTCCGGTAGAGCACTTCACCCAGTACGAGATCGAACCGGACGTTTCTCTCAGTAACCTGACTATTAGTTCCGGCGTTTTGAGTCCTGCCTTTAATCCCGATGTCACGAGTTATGCGACGGCTGTCGCCAACAGCGTCAGCACCCTTAACGTCACGCCGACTGTGGCGGCGCTGAACCTTGCGATTACGGTTAACGGAACCACTGTTGCAAGCGGTTTGCCTCACACCGTCAGTCTCAACGTGGGCAGCAATACGATCACCATAGTAGTTGCCGGACAGGTCGGCAGTACAAAGACTTATAACCTGACGGTAACCAGGGCTTCAGCGGATGTTGGCGGCGATTCAAGTCCGACACCGCAAACACAACAGACACATCCAACGACAACGGAAACTCCAGGAACTATTACACCTGAGACAACTACTACCCCCGATGGCGAGACCAATGCTAACGTGACCGAAAGTGCGGTACAGGCAGAACTGGCCGCCGGGTCCACATCTGTCACAGTGGATGTCAGTACGGTGGAAACACCGGTGAACGTTACCGTTTCGGGTACCTCCGTTGACGCCCTCGCAAGCAAGGGAGCGAGCCTTACCGTCGACACCCGGTGGATCGACCTTACCATTCCTGCCGGCAGCTTGCCTTCCGGCCAAAACATCACGGTAAGTGTCGCGCCGGTTGCCACACCGCCGGTCCTGCCGGCCAACGTACAGTTGGTTGGAGATACCGTCAGCGTCGAGGTGAAGGCCGGAGACGGCGCGGCCACCATAAGCAAGAGTGTAACTCTTGTATTTGCCTATGACAGTTCCAGCGCGACGGACGAAGCGAATCTTTTTGTCTACCGCATCAACGACGACGGTACCCTGACCTGTGTCGGCGGCAGCGTCGCAGGCGGCAAGGTTTCGGTGGACCTCGCGCACTTAAGCAAGTACGCGGTGATGCAATACAGGTGCGGGTTCAACGACACGGCCAACCACTGGGCTAAGCGCAACATCTACTTCATGAACGCACGTGGCGTCGTGAAGGGAGTTTCGGCGACGAGCTTCGCGCCGGAGCGCGCCGTGACGCGCGCCGAGTTCGCGGCGGTTATGCTGCGCACCATGGGCCTTGCCGAAATTAGGCCAGAAACACCGACCTTCACCGACGCGCCGTCCGGCAAGTGGTACTACGGCGCCGTAGAGGCCGCCTATCAGGCGGGACTCATCAAAGGCATCGGCGGCGGTAAACTAGCGCCCGAGCGTACCATCACGCGCGAGGAAATGGCGGCGATTGTGATGCGTGTGCTTGAGAAGGCCAGCGCAGGCGTTACCCTTGCCCCCGGCGAAACTACGGAAATGCTGGCGGGTTTCACAGACCGGAACCAGATCGCCCCATGGGCGCAGGCAATTATCGCGTCCGCGGTGAAGGTGCGGATTTTGGCCGGCAACCCGGACGGCAGCTTCGCCCCGCGGGCGGTCACAACCCGAGCCGTTTCGGCGGTCGTGTCCGAACGGGTTCTCAAGAAGGCGAATTTGATCAACTAAGACGTGTTACCGCGGGCGGGCG
>QZIW01000066.1 GCA_003604985.1 Ammonifex sp. | reverse complement strand
ACTTAGAACTTAGAACCTTGCTTCCCGGGAGGTACTTGATGCGGGTAGCGACGGTAGCCTTGCCCGTAATCGGCGTTTACGAAAGACCTGATGAGGACTCTCCTCTGGTAACACAAGCCCTTCACGGCAGCAGCGTGGTGTTGATGGAGGAGGGCGAATGGTGCTGGGGGCTTGTTGGGGACGGTTCTTGTGGTTGGTTCCGCCGCTCATGGCTCTGCAAGCCTGACCTGCCAAGGGGACGCGCGGTAGTGGTTGCGACGCCGCAAGCCAGGGTCCTCTGCAGCGGCATACCGACCGGCTTCGGGCTTTTCATGGGTACGGAACTCTTTGTTCTTGAAGACGACTCGGACTGGTACTGGGTTGCTACCCGGAGCGGCCTGAAAGGTTGGATCAGTAAAGAGGCTGTCTCTCCTGTCCCGGGGTTGCGGCCGGCCGGCGGCATCTCGGCGTCGGCCGCCGCGCAGCTTTTTTTGGGTGTGCCGTATCTCTGGGGCGGGGTCACTTTTAAAGGTATAGACTGCTCGGGACTAAGCCACCTGTGTTACCTGGTCGGCGGCTGCCGGATAGCACGGGACGCCCGGGACCAATATCTTGCCGGGCAGCCCGTCGGCATCGCGGAACTCGAACCCGGCGACCTGGTGTTTTTCTCAACCACCGCCCCTGGTGCCAGCCACGTAGGCATTTACACTGAAAACGGCGAGTTTATCAACGCCCGCTCACGCGAAGGGGTTTGCGTGAGTGCCCTTGAAGAACCTTATTTCAAGGACAGGTATCTCGGGGCCCGGCGGTATTTTTTTTTAGAATTCAGAAGTCAGAAGACAGAATTCAGAATAGAGAAGACAGAAGATAGAATTCAGAAGTCAGAAAGTCGGAATGTAGAATATAGAATTATAGAAGGTAGAAGATAGAAAGTAGAAGGCAGGAGTCAGTCGCCAGAATGCTTCGGGACATCTAACATTCTGAATTCTGTATTCTACATTCTGACCCCTTAGCCACTCAGACGGGGCTATTCTATCTTCCATCTTGGAACCTTGAACTTCTTTGGGGGGATAGCGGTTTGGCCTTCGTACACCTTCACCTTCACTCCGAATACAGTTTACTTGACGGAGCCGCCAGGATAAAAGACGTGGTCCAACGGGCACAGGACTTGAAAATGCCCGCCCTGGCCATTACCGACCATGGAGTGATGTACGGGATTATCGACTTTTATCAGGCTTGCGTCAAAAGCGGGATAAAACCTGTTTTGGGGTGCGAGGTCTACGTGGCGCCCAGAACTGTTGCCGACCGGACCCCAAAGGTGGACGATAACCCTTATCACCTTGTTCTACTTGCGGAAAACGAAGCTGGTTACCGCAACCTCATGGAGTTGGTGTCCCTGGGGTATACCGCCGGGTTTTACTACAAGCCGAGGGTGGACAAGTTCTTGCTCGGGCGGTTCAGCAGCGGCTTGATAGCCTTGAGCGCCTGTACATCTGGTGAAGTGGCAAGACATATTTTAAATGGTGACGTAAACAAGGCCAGACAGACCGCGGCCATTTACCGTGACATCTTCGGCCCCTATAACTTCTTTCTGGAACTCCAGGACCACGGCCTGGAGGAGCAAAAGTTGATCAACCGGGAACTGATTAACCTTGCCGGTGAGTTGGGCATTCCCACCGTGGCCACAAATGACGTTCATTACGTGGAGCGGAAGGACGCCGCCATACAGGACATCCTTCTTTGTATCCAAACGGGCAAAACCATTCACGACGAAAAACGTCTCCGTTTTCGGTCGGAAGATTTGTACCTGAAGAGCGCCGAGGAGATGGCGGCGGTTTTTCCGGACTTTGCGCCGGCTTTGGCGCGAACGGTGGAAATCGCCGACCGGTGCCAGGTCGGGCTGACCTTTGGGAAATACCACCTGCCGGAATACCCGGTCCCGCAGGGATATACACCCGCGGGCTACTTGCGCGAGTTGTGCTACAACGGCCTGAAAAAACGGTACGGGGAACCGGACCACGCGGTGGTTGACAGGTTGGAGTACGAACTCCGGGTGATCGAGGAAACGGGGTATCCCTCCTACTTTCTGATCGTTTGGGACCTGATCCGTTTTGCCCGTGAAAACGGCGTCCTGGTCGGGCCCGGGCGCGGTTCCGCCGCAGGCAGCGTGGTGGCTTACTGTCTGGAGGTAACCGATATCGACCCACTGAGGTACGGTCTCCTGTTCGAGCGGTTTCTAAACCCGGAGCGGGTATCATTACCGGACATTGACACCGACTTTTGCTACGAGTTGCGTGGCAAGGTCATCGATTACGTTTTCCAGCGTTACGGGCACGACCGGGTAGCCCAGGTGGCCACCTTCGGAACACTGGCGGCCCGGGCAGCCATAAGAGATGTGGGCCGTGCGCTCGGCTTGCCTTACGGTGATGTTGATCGCGTCGCGCGGCTGGTACCGGGTGAACCGGGGATGACCGTGGACAAAGCCCTTGAGGCTTCTCCGGATCTGTCCGAACTTTACGAGAGCGACCCCACGGTTAAAAAGGTGCTTGATGTTGCGGCGCGCCTGGAGGGCATGCCCCGCCACGCTTCCACGCACGCCGCCGGGATTGTCATCGCCCCGGAGCCACTGACGCACTTTGTGCCTTTGCACCGCGTGACCGACGGTGTGGTCGCTACTCAGTTTGCCAAGGAGGCCGTGGAAGAACTGGGTCTCCTGAAAATGGACCTCCTGGGCCTCAGGACTCTCACCGTGATTGCCGACACGGTGAAGCTGGTTGCAAAACACCGCCGTGTAGCACTTAACATCGAGCGTTTACCGCTTGAGGATACCGCCACTTACGAGCTTTTGTGCCGGGGTGAAACAACCGGTGTTTTTCAACTGGAGTCGAGCGGCATGCGCAACATCCTGCGGGAGCTTAAACCAAACACGTTTGAAGACCTGATTGCCCTTGTGGCGCTTTACCGCCCGGGACCCTTAGGGAGTGGCATGGTTGAAGACTTTATCCGGCGCAAACACGGAAGGATACCGGTAAGTTACCCGCACCCTAAACTCGAGCCGATTCTTAAAGAAACCTACGGTGTGATCCTTTACCAGGAGCAGGTGATGAAGATCGCAAGCGCCCTTTCCGGGTTCAGCCTGGGTGAAGCGGACCTCTTGCGGCGGGCGATGGGAAAGAAAAAGCCCGAGATAATCGCCGGCCTAAGGTCCCGGTTCGTGGAAGGGGCGATAAAGAACAGCATTAATGAAAAACTCGCGGGCGAAATCTTTGACCTTATGGAGTATTTCGCGGGTTATGGCTTCAACAAGAGCCATTCGGCGGCGTACGCCATGGTGGCCTTTCAGACGGCTTACCTCAAGGCGCATTACACGGTTGAGTATATGGCCGCCCTGTTGACTTCCTCCCGCGACAACAGCGATAAAGTCGCGGCATACGTTGAAGAGTGCCGGCGATTGGGGATTGCGGTTCTCCCACCCGATGTAAACGAGAGCGGCCACAATTTCACGGTGGTGCCGAACGGCATCCGCTTCGGACTGGCGGCGATCAAGAATGTCGGTGAAAGTGCGGTCGAGGCCGTTATCGCTGCCCGGAACGATGGAGGTGCCTTCCGCGATTTCGGCGATTTTTGCTCCCGGATGAACCCCCGCGTCATCAATCACCGCGTTTTGGAAAGTCTGGCGCGCGCAGGGGCCTGTGCTTCGCTAGGCCATACCAGGAGCCAGGTACTGAACATGCTCAGTGAGGGTCTGGAGCTTGCCCAGCGTTCGCTGCGGGAAAGGGATTCCAATCAACTGAGCCTTTTCGGCGACCTCCAAAACGGTGGATACAGCCTGAAAATTGATCACAGACTAAAAGAGTTCCCACAATCGGAACTGCTTTCCATGGAAAAAGAGCTTTTGGGCCTGTACATCACGGGTCATCCCCTGGAAAACTACCGGGAGATCTTAAGGGCCTTGACCAATATCCAGGCGGTTGACTTGCCGGAAGCTGATCCCGACAGCTCCTTTTCAGCCGGGGGGCTGGCCCTGGGGGTGCGGCGGCTTCGCACCCGGAGGGGGGAACAGATGGCGATCCTTCAACTCGAGGACCTGACCGGAGTTATTGAAGTCGTACTATACCCGCGTGTTTACCAGGAATGCCGGCATGTGTTGAAACCGGAAGCGGTCGTCCTGGTGCGGGGGCGGAAAGCACCGGCCGGAGAACGGGCGAAACTTCTAGCGGAAGAGGTTACGGCGGTGGATTGGGAGAAGGCGGAGATCTATCTTCGCCTCCCCGATGGTGAGCCGGGGTTCATGGCGCGGCTGAAGGAAACCTTGAAACAGTACAGCGGCACCTGCCCGGTTTACGTGTGCGCGCCGGGAGAAACAGCCGTCCGGAAGGCCCCTGAGGACTACTGGGTGGACCTCGCCTCACCCGTAGTTAGTCTGCTCAAAGAGATGGTGGGGGAAAAAAACATCAAAGTCGCCTGGCGCCGGGTATGAGAGATGAGAAGTGGGAGGTGAGGGGTGAGGAGTGGGAGGTTGGAAGTGAGATGCTTGTGGTAGAAATTTAAAGTTTAAAGTTTAGCGAATTTTGATGTCGAACGCGTTTTAATCAGAGGCTTGTAGCAGCGAGAAACTTGCCCTTTGAGGTCGTGTGTGCTATCATACTTGCCAGAGACGGGGGGGTACAGAATGCCTGAGCAGGATTGGGTTCTGGCGGATTATATCGTAATTAAGGCGATGGAAAACGGTGTTACCATCATGGGGCTTACTCGCGGCAGGGATACCAAGTTCCATCATACGGAGAAACTTGACAAGGGTGAAGTAATGATCGCCCAGTTTACTGAACACACCTCCGCGATAAAGATCAGGGGGAAAGCGGAACTCTTAACGAAACACGGCGGCATCCGCACCGAAGATTAGCATGCTGTGCACACATGGTCCGTTCCGGTTGTTTTATTCGGTCGTCGAAGCAAGGTCCGGGCATTCGGGACAAGCGTTCCGGGTATAATTGAAAAAATTGTTTGGACAGGGAGTGCCCTTCGTGTGGACGGTGGTATATATCGCCCCCAACAAGAGAGAGGCCGAAAAAATAAGGGACTTGTTTACCAGCGAAGGCTTGTTAGTTAAGCTGGATATCGCGAACACCGGGACAATCGATCACCAGGCGTTCGAGGTTCTTGTGCCGGAAGCCGAGGCTGAAGAGGCGCATAAGCTTTTGGCAGCACTTTAGCAATTTTATATCGTCATCGAGCCGGGGCAAGGAGCAGTTTGGGGACAGGGATCGTAAAATCGCCGCCGAAACCACCCCTTTATCTGCACGACCTTCTTTAAAAGCGCTCCGGTTTTTAAGTTGTGCCGTATCCCTACCCGGTATTAAAAGGGAGAGGATCACCGGTGATAGTGTTCAAAAAGCCCAAGTACGTTACCGTGCCTCAAGAAGACAAAAAAGAGATGCCTGAAGGGCTTTGGAGCAAATGCCCCAAGTGCGGCCTGATCATTTATAAGAAAGACATGGCCAAAAACCTTCACGTGTGTATAAAATGCGGCTATCATTTTCGCATCGGCGTGGAAGAGAGACTGCAGTTTACCCTTGATGAGGGAAGTTTTGTTGAATGCGATGCCGAGTTGGTCGCGGACAACCCGCTGGGTTTCCCAAATTACCCGGAGAAATTGGCGGAGGTCCGGCAGACAACGGGACTAAGTGAAGCGGTGGTTACCGGGGAAGGCAGCATCCTGGGGTACAGAACCGTAGTAGGAATAATGGACTCACGGTTCATTATGGCCAGTATGGGAGCCGCGGTAGGCGAAAAGGTCGCCCGTGCGGTTGAACGGGCCTGTGAACGTCAATTGCCGCTCATTCTTTTTATCGCTTCCGGCGGCGCCCGCATGCAGGAGGGCATGGTAGCGCTGATGCAAATGGCAAAAACGGCGGTGGTGCTCAAGCATATTAATGCCGCGGGACTCCTGTACGTTACGGTCCTTACCGACCCGACCACCGCCGGTGTCAGCGCAAGCTTTGCCATGCTGGGCGACATTATTATTGCCGAACCAGGGGCACTGATCGGTTTTACGGGTCCACGCGTGATTGAGCAAACCATCAAGCAAAAACTCCCGGAAGGTTTCCAGACCGCTGAGTTTCTTCAGCAGCACGGAATGATCGACCTCGTGGTACCCCGGTGTAAAATGCGTGAGACCCTGGCGCGCATCCTTATGCTGCACCAAGGGAGGGAGCATAGTGCCGGCAGTCCTTGATTTTGAAAAACCGCTCATTGAACTCGAAAGCAAAATTGCGGAACTGACTTCCTTCAGCGAGGAAAAAGGCCTCGACCTTTCCGACGAGATAGACAACCTGAAAAGGCGCGCGGACGAACTTAAAAGCTCCATTTTTGCCAATCTTACTCCGTGGCAGCAGGTACAGCTCGCCCGCCACCCGGACCGTCCCAACACTGAGGATTACGTGAGGATGCTTTTTGAGGATTTTCTCGAGCTTCACGGCGATCGTTGTTACAGTGATGACCCGGCAATTTACGGAGGAATCGGACTTTTTCAAGGGACCTCGGTTACCGTGATCGGTCACCTGAAAGGGCGGGATACCAAAGAAAACGTGAGCCGGAACTTCGGCATGGCGCATCCCGAAGGCTTTCGCAAGGCCTTGAGACTTATGGAGCAGGCTGAGAAATTCAGACGGCCGGTGATCAGCTTTTTGGATACCCCGGGGGCCCATTGCGGCATCGGTGCGGAAGAGCGCGGGCAAAGCCAGGCGATCGCACAAAATTTACTGCGTATGAGCGTACTCCGGATACCGATAATAGTAATAGTTATCGGTGAAGGGGGAAGCGGCGGCGCACTGGCGCTGGGAGTCGGTAACAGGACTTTGATGCTCGAGCACGCCATTTTTTCGGTGATCACGCCGGAGGGATGTGCGAGCATTTTGTGGAAGGATGCAGCACGGGCGAGGGAGGCCGCGGAAGCGTTGAAGCTTACAGCTCAGGACCTCCTGTCTCTAAGAATCGTCGATGAGGTGGTACCGGAACCCCTTGGCGGGGCTCACCGGGATCCATACGCAGCAGCCGACTTGCTGCGCAAATCGCTCGCCCGGAATCTGGAATCCCTCAAAGACGTCCCTCCCGAAGAACTGGTCCAGCGCCGCTACGCAAAATACAGGAATATAGGTTCCGTAGGAGGTTAAGGGCTTTCGAGCCCTTATACGGCATTCCTTTAATGTTCCAGGTACTGCGCTTTCCCCATACTCAAGGGGGGCTTTTTTGCACCGGATTGGCGTATTAACCAGCGGTGGCGACGCACCGGGAATGAATGCCGCTATCCGCGCGGTGGTGCGGAAAGGGATATTCCACGGCTACGAGGTTTTGGGGGTCAGGCGTGGTTTTGCGGGTCTGATCGACGGGGACATTCAACCCCTAAACGCCGGGTCTGTGGCTGATGTCATTCAAGCGGGCGGTACCATCCTTCTGACGGCAAGATCGGAGGAGTTTCTTACCGCGGAAGGAAGGATGCAGGCCCACGCGTCCGTACGGCGGGCAGGTATTGACGGCCTTGTGATCATCGGCGGGGACGGTTCCTTGAAGGGGGCCTTCACCTTTTACCGGGAAACCGAGATTCCGGTGCTGTGTGTCCCCGCTACTATTGACAACGATATCTCCGGTACCGACTTCACGATCGGCTTCGATACCGCGGTGAACAACGTCGTCGATGCGATAAATAAAATCCGTGACACGGCTACTTCCCATGAGCGGACGTTCGTGGTGGAGGTTATGGGCCGTCATTCCGGTTTTATCGCTCTTGCCGCCGGATTGGCCGGCGGGGCGGAATCGATCTTGATTCCGGAGTCGCCGTTTGACCTGGAAGCCGTCTGCCGCCGGTTGTTGCGTGGTGTACGCAGGGGAAAACTGCATAGTGTAATCATTGTTGCCGAAGGGGCGGGTTCCGCCGCCGAGGTTGCCCGTGAAATTAAAGCGCGCACGGGTTTTGATACTAAAATAACCGTACTCGGGCATATCCAGCGCGGGGGGGCGCCGACCGCATATGACCGGATTCTGGCAAGTATAATGGGCGCCCGGGCTATCGACCTGCTTGAGGCGGGAGAGCGAAGCGCCATGGTTGGCCTCACCGGCAGCCGTTTGAAGCACTACGACCTTGCGCGGGTATTTGAGGTTAAAAAACAAATTGACAAAGAACTCTACCGTTTGGCCGAGGTCTTAGCGATATAAATACCAGGAGAAATGTTGCGCCTAAGACTGGGTTTTGCTTTGGAGGGTAAGATGAGACGTACAAAAATTGTTTGTACCTTAGGACCGGCGACCGAAGACCCGGCCGTAATAGAGGGACTGCTGAGGATGGGAATGAACGTCGCCAGGGTCAACATGTCCCACGGCACACCGGAGGACCACAGGCGCCGGCTGAATGTCCTGAGGAAAGCAGCGGGTCAATTAGGAAAATACCTTGGTATCATGGTTGACATCAGGGGACCGCGCATACGTTTAGGGGAATTGGAACCGGGACCTTTCGCGGTTGAAGAAGGGGAAGAATTAGAGCTGATCCCGGGGAACTTTAAGGGCACACGGCACCATGTTCCGGTTAACTATGAGGGACTGGTCAATGACGTCCGCCCCGGGAACCTTATCATGGTGTCCGATGGCCTGGTCAGATTAAGAGTTGTGGCCACTACCGAAAACGGCGTTCGGTGCCGCGTGGAAAACGGAGGGCCGATCAGCGCTCACAAAGGTGTAAATCTACCGGGAATCAAAGTAAACTTACCTTCCCTCACCGAAAAGGATATCAGCGATATCAAGTTTGCCATTGCCGAAGAGGCCGATTTCATCGCCCTGTCTTTCGTAAGAAGGGCTGAAGACGTGATAGCAGCGCGGCGGCTTATTGAAGAAGCGGGAGCCGACACTTGGATTATCGCTAAAATCGAAAACTGGGAAGGGTTGGAGAATCTTAGTCCCATCCTGAAGGTCTCCGACGGCGTGATGGTGGCGCGGGGGGACCTCGGACTGGAGATTCCGATTGAGGAGGTTCCTCTGGCCCAAAAAAGGATTATCGGGGAGGCGAACAGTGCCGGGAAACCGGTGATTACGGCGACCCAGATGTTGGAGTCCATGGTGGCCAATCCCACCCCCACGCGCGCTGAGGCCAGCGACGTTGCTAACGCCATCATAGATGGTACGGATGCGGTCATGCTGTCGGGAGAAACGGCAGTCGGCCGTTACCCTGTGGAGTCGGTGGCGGTAATGGCCAGAATTGCGGCCCGAGCTGAAGAGTCCCTGTCGTTTGACGAGATTCTCGGGCAGAAGAGAATCCTTTCAAAGCACACGGTAACGGATGCCATCAGCTTCGCCACTTGTACTACCGCTCAAGATCTGGGCGCTGCGGCGATCATAACCGCTACCACCACCGGCTACACCGCAAGAATGGTGGCAAAGTACCGGCCCCGGCCTCCGGTCGTGGCCGTGATCCCCAGTAAGCGCGTCGTAAGGCGGTTGACCATCGTCCGGGGGGTGCTCCCTCTTCTCGTCGGCAAGATCGAAAACACCGATCAGATGATCCAGGGGGCGGTAGAAGCGGCTTTAGGGGCGCAGTACGTAAAAGCGGGGGACCTGGTCGTAATCACGGCGGGGGTTCCCGTGGGCGTGCACGGGACTACGAACCTTTTAAAAGTACATACGGTGGGCGACATGCTCGCGCGGGGAACAGGCATCGGTATAAAAGCGGTCACCGGGACGGTACGGGTCGTACACACGGCGAGGGAAGCCCTTGAACGCATTCGACCCGGGGACATCATGGTGGCCCCGGCCACGGACAGGGAATTCGTGCCGGCGATGGAACGTTGCGCAGGCATCATTACCGAGGTTAGTGGTTTAACGTCCCACGCCGCAATTGTAGGGCTTGAATTCGGGATGCCGGTGGTGGTGGGTGTTGAAGCGGCCACGGCGGTTCTTAAAGACGGACAGGTGGTGACCCTGGACGGACAGCGGGGTGTGATTTACAGCGGTGTGGCAAGGGTATTATAGCCTGAGCGGGTTGACATTAACGAGTTCTATGTCCCCCGCACCGGAGGGTGATGATGGTCAAAGAGTTTATCCTCAGTTATCTCACCGCTTTTGGCATCGGCGGGATTCTGCTTAGCAGCTTCATCGAGGCTCTGGGCGTCCCCTTTTTTCCCGGCGGCATAATGATAATCATCGCCGGGTTTTTGATTGCCGAGGGTTACATGGCTTTTCCAGCCGCATGGTTAGCCACTTCTTTTGGGTTTGTGACGGGCTCGCTCGCCGCATATTGTTTGGGCATGAAGTTGGGCGAAAAGGTTTTCGAACGCAGCGGCCGTCTACTGGGGGTTACACCCGGACGCCTCAAGCAGGCGCGTGCTTACCTGAGTAATTCGGCGCCGGGGTTTGTCGTGTTTGGACGCTTCATCCCGGGGATCAGCAACCTTACGCCGTACATTGCGGGCGTCGGAGGTTTACGGCCGGTCATTTTTTTCGCTTTAACGACTGCTTTTGCCGTCGTCTGGAGCGCGCTTTATCTTTCTCTCGGAATGTTTTTCGAGCAAGGTTGGGAGAAACTGACGCAGCAAATGCAACCGATACTGCTGATTGGTTCCTTTCTGGGACTGGGGATATACCTCCTTATTATGGCGCGTAGAGCAAAAAAAGCCTCCTAATCTTGTGTATTTTGGTCTAAAATAGTGTTAAACGTTTTTTAGATGACTGATTACCCTCCAAACCGACATTCGTTTGTGTATTAGCTTGTAAGACCGGTGCGGAGGGCCATCAGACACAAGGAGTCTCCGAAATGGACGGTGGCACCCTCGGATTGTTGCTTGCACGGGCCAAAGAAGGAGATGCTGACGCACGCAACACGCTGGTTGAAGCCCACCGGAGTTTCATCTTTAACGTCGTCGTTTCGTCTTGCCGGCGAATGCTCCAGTGGGGCCGGGATGATGAATTGAGTATCGGCCTCATCGCTTTTGACGAGGCCGTAACCAGGTACGAGCCTGAGAGGAACGTGCCGTTTTTAGCCTTCGCCAGGCTGGTAATAAAAAGTCGCCTGGCAAACTACTTCCGACAGGAGGTCCGGCGTTTGAGCAGCGGCGCCACCAATATTTCCGAGGAAAATTTGCTGGACGATACAGCGGCGGCCTGGACGGAGTTTCTGTGGGACAGGTCGGCCCAGGACCGCGCCGAAGAAATCCAGGATTACGAAGAGGCGCTGTCGGAATTCGGCATTTCGCTGGACGAGTTGGTTCACCTTTCGCCCAAACACCGCGACAGCCGGATGGCGCTTATCGGAGCGGCCAAAGCCTTGGCGGTGGAGAACGAGCTTTTCCAACGCTTCGGGCGAAAAGAGCGGCTGCCGGTAAAGAAGGTATCGGTAAAAACCGGGCTGAGCCCCAAAGTAATCGAGAAAAACCGGAAATACCTTCTGGCCCTCGCGATTATTTTCCGTCATCCCGACCGCTTCATTTACCTAAATTCCTATATCAAAAGATAAAGTGAGGCAGGGCCAAAATGCAAGGGATGTTACTCAAAAAGCAAAACGGTACCGGGATTTTTCTGACAAACGACGGGACTTACTGCCGCGGGACAATAAACGAGGAAACCGCGCTCGGCGAGGAGGCGCCGGTTATCCCACCCCGGCGGCGGAGGCCGTCAATGTGGTTGGCGGCTGCGGTTTTTACGGTGGTCTGTCTGGGGTTTGGGGCGTACCGCTTTCTCCAGCCTTCCCCCTGGGCTTATGTGGCGATAGACGTTGAGCCGAGTGTGGAATTTACCGTTGACCGGGGGTTGGCAATTACCGGGCTTAAAGGCTTTAACTTTGCGGGGAAGAAACTGGTTTCCGACTTGGGTGATTTGCGCGGCAAACCCCTCGATTACGGCGTCGAGTGTCTGCTTGAGAAAGCCCTGGCCGCAGGGTACTTGAGGGAAGGAGAAGACAACATCGTTATGGTCACCGGGACTTGCGGGCAGGAGGATGAAAGGATCGGCGTCGAGGCTTTGGCCGTTATGGTTGCCGACCGCTATCCGGTACAGCGCGGTAAGGTAGAAATCGTTGCACTCTGCGCCGATACCGACGTTCGCCGCCAGGCCTTGAAAACCGATCTTTCAAGCGGAAGATACGTTCTGCAGCAGGAACTGAAGCGCCGCGGGGTCAATATCGCCGGCCGCGTGTTGCGCGAAGAATCACCCCTAAGGCTTGAGAAGGAGCACAATTTGATCCTCTCCGCCATAATGGATGATAAAGGCTGGGTCCTAACCCGTCCCGAGAGTTCATACCTGGAGCGGGGGCAAAAGCCGAACGTGTTTTTCGCCGCGCCGATCCCGGCCCAGGAGGAGTAGAAGCAACAGCGCCGACAGGGTTCCAGCGGGCGAACAGTTCGTGCTGTTTGCCTTTTTGTTTTGCTCGAAAAACCCTCTTGTGCGCTACCGTTATTGTACGGGAGAACACAAGTCGGGTATTATACCGGTAAAGTCTAAAGTCGGAAGGCGGAAAAATCGGCAGCTGGTAATTCCGAGGCGGTGAAGGAATAGTTGCGATGATGAAGCTTGATATAAACCAGAGAACCATACTTGAGGGGCGATACCTCCAGCGGGACGAAGCGGGAAGAGTAGTCGAAACGCCCGAGGAACTGTTCTGGCGCGTCGCGCGAGCGGTGGCGTCGGCCGAAGCCCGCTTCGGCGCGGACGCGAAACAGGTAGGGAGTTGGGCGCAGCGCTTTTTTACGCTGATGTCCAACTTCGATTTTCTTCCGAACAGCCCCACCCTTATTAACGCCGGCCGGGAATTAGGCCAGTTGGCCGCCTGTTTTGTGCTGCCGGTCGAGGACAGTATCGAATCAATTTTTGAAACGCTTAAGGAAGCGGCGCTCATTCATAAAAGCGGCGGGGGCACAGGTTTTAATTTTTCGCGTTTAAGACCCAAGGGGGACCCGGTGCAGTCAACCGGCGGCGTTGCCTCCGGGCCGGTAAGCTTTATGCGTATTTTTAACGCCGCCACAGAGGAGATAAAGCAGGGAGGGGTCCGTCGGGGCGCAAACATGGGAATCCTGCAGGCCGACCATCCGGACATCCTTGAGTTCATCGCTTCAAAGGATCAGGAAGGAGCTTTCAGGAACTTCAACATATCGGTGGCCTTAAAGGACGAATTCCTTACGGCTGTAAAGCGAGATAAGGAATACCCGTTGGTTTTCAAGCGTAAGGTCTACAGAACGCTTCCGGCCCGGCAGATATTTGATGAGATCACCCGCCACGCCTACAAAAACGGCGAACCCGGCGTGATTTTTATCGATGCCGTCAACCGCGCCAATCCCACGCCGGCACTTGGTGACATTGAGGCTACAAATCCTTGCGGGGAGCAGCCGTTGCTGCCTTACGAATCCTGCACGCTCGGTTCGGTAAACCTGTTGCAGATGATCCAAGGTATGAGTGTTGCGTGGGATAAACTCCGGGAAGTGGTTCACCTGGCCGTCCGTTTCCTGGACAACGTGATTGAGATCAACAGTTTTCCCACGCCGGAGATCGCCGCGGCAACCAGGCGCTCGCGAAAGATAGGCCTCGGGGTTATGGGATGGGCGGATATGCTCTACTCGCTGGAGATTCCTTACGATTCCGACGGGGCATTGGACCTTGCGGAAGAGGTGGCGTCTTTCATTATTGAGGAGGCCCGCGCCGCTTCCAGAGCGCTTGCCGGGGAGAGGGGGCCTTTCCCGAGTTGGGCCGGTTCCGTTTACCACCCGGAGCTTCCACTACGGCACGCCACCCTTACGACCATCGCCCCCACCGGTTCGGTTAGCGGGATTGCCGGGGTGAGTCCCGGTATTGAACCGGTCTTTGCGTTGAGCTACACCCGCACGGTCCTTGACGGCAAGAAACTGCTCATGGTGGATAAGGTTTTTCTCGGGTATCTCAGGGCCGGTTTTTCCGAGGCGCAGCGGGAAACGATTTTAAACGCGGTCTACCTGAACGGAACGCTGCAGGAAACGCACGAGGTGCCGGAACAGACCCGTAAGATCTTCAAAACAGCACTGGAGATAAGCCCCCAGTGGCACCTGAAGACACAGGCCGCTTTTCAGAAATACGTCGATAACGCGGTAAGCAAGACCGTTAATCTGCCGCAAACGGCCACCGAAGCAGACGTGGCCGCCATTTTCCGTGAGGCTCACGCACTCGGGTTGAAAGGCCTTACGCTTTACCGGACGGGCTCACGCAAAGAGCAACCTTTGACGCCGCTGGTAAACTGCCCCCCCTGCCAGGAAAACTGAACGGAAAATCCGGCCGATCCGTAGGGGACCGTATCCTACAGTG
The DNA here is from genome assembly GCA_003604985.1 of Ammonifex sp. Lineage (GTDB taxonomy): Bacteria > Bacillota > Desulfotomaculia > Desulfotomaculales > Ammonificaceae > SURF-55. Next base: position 59,335 of record QZIW01000066.1, on the reverse strand, counting down.
GTCGCCTTGATTTTCAATGTTCGGGTAGTATAATGAGATATGGTTTACCTAAACATGGGGGAATTTCAGTGCGCATCCGGATTATAGCCGCAATTGCCGCCGGGAAGGTAGCCCACTATTTAAGTAGAATTTTTGGGGGGCGCGGGTCTTCGCTGCCGGGGGTGGTAGCGCTGCGCGTTTTCCCGGGAACGCTGGAGGCCCTTGCCCGGCAGGTCCCGTGTGCCGTCCTGGTGACCGGGACAAACGGCAAGACCACCACCAACAACATGCTGGCCGGTGTGTTAGAGTCCTGCGGCCGCCGGGTGATCGCCAACCGTGAAGGGGCGAACCTGATTACCGGGGTGACCGCGGCTTTTATTAGAGCGGCAGGGATCAGGGGGGGGCTGAAACACGACGCCGCGCTTCTGGAGGTGGACGAAGCGGCCTTCCCGCAGGTAGCGGAGTTAGTCAAGCCGACGGTTGTGGTCGTCACCAATTTCTTCAGGGACCAACTTGACCGGTATGGCGAACTGGACAAAACGGTTTCTTACATCAAAACTACGTTGCAGAGGATCCCCGCCGTTAAGCTGGTGCTGAACGCAGATGATCCTTTGGTGGCTCAGTTTGCCGGCGTGGGCCGGCCATTCATTTTTTACGGGTTGGGCAACCGCATCCGGGGTAAAGAAGCCCAAACGCCGACCAGGGAAGCGCGCTTTTGCCCGCTTTGCGGCAAGGAGTTTATTTACGCTTATTACCACTACAGCCAACTCGGGGCGTTCAGGTGCCCCGGGTGCGGCTTTGCGCGACCCCCGGCGGACGTAGAGGCTAATACCGTATTTACCACCGACCATACAACACACTGCAGTGTAAGGGTGAAGGAAACCTTAACCCAGGTTATACTCCCGACCAGCGGGTTTTATAACGTTTTTAACGCTCTAGCCGTGTTGGGTGCCGGACTGTGGCTGGGAATAGCGCCGGAGAAGATCGCCGCAAGCCTCAGCACTTACGTGCCTGCGGTAGGACGCCTGCAGAAATTTGTCTACAAAGGCAGGCCGGTGTACCTTAATCTGGTGAAAAACCCTGCCGGCTTCAACGAAAGCCTGAACCTGATTGGCTCCCCCCAGCCCAAAGATGTGTTCATTGCCTTGAACGATAACGATGCCGACGGCCGCGACATTTCCTGGATTTGGGACGTGGACTTTGAATCCCTCGAACGACAAAAACAAATTCTCTGTTTCGTCTGTTCCGGGAGGAGGGCGGAAGAGATGGCCCTGCGCCTCAAATATGCCGGCGTGCCTACAGGGAAAATTGAGGTACATCCCGCCATTAAGAGCGGCGTCCGCCGGGTTCTGGAGGGTATGGGCAGCGGAGTCTACCTTTTGGCCACCTATACTGCGCTCTGGCCGGTTGACAAAATACTCCGGCGCTACGCAATGGAGGTAAACAATGCTGACCGTCTGTCATCTTTACCCCGACCTTCTTAACCTTTACGGTGACCGCGGGAATATCATTGCGTTTGTTAAGCGCTGCCGGTGGCGGGGTATCCCGGTGCAGGTGGAGGAAATCAATCTGGGTGAGTCGATTGATTTTGCCCGGGCGGATTTTCTTTTCTTAGGCGGGGGTTCCGACCGGGAACAGGAGTTGATAACCGCCGATCTGAGAACCCGGACCGCCGATCTGGCTGACGCCATTGAAGACGGCCTCGTCGTTCTGGCTATCTGCGGCGGTTACCAGTTGTTAGGACATTACTACCGCACCCTGGACGGGACGGAAATACCCGGCCTGGGGATCCTTGATTTCTACACTCAGGCGGGTAGTAAGCGGCTTATAGGCAACATCGCCATCGAACTGGAGTTTGGCGGTCACAAGGTACAGGCCTGCGGCTTCGAAAACCATTCCGGGCAGACTTTCCTCGGGAATATCAAGCCTTTGGGGAGGGTGCTCAAGGGGTACGGGAACAACGGCCGGGACGGTTTTGAGGGGGCCCGCTACAAAAACGTTTTTTGCTCTTACCTGCACGGTCCCCTCCTGCCGAAGAATTCGCACCTTACGGACTACCTTCTTAGACTCGCTCTTAATCGGCGCGGTGACAAACGTTTCATCAAGGGGTTGGACGACACCTTTGAAAAAAACGCCAGGCGAGTCATGCTTCGGCGTATGGGCGTGAAATAACGTCGATCAGGCGCCTACTCGGGTTTACCCAGGCTTTTCCCGGCCCACGCATTTTATAAAACCGGTTGCCCCTTCGGCATAGAATTGTTATAATCTTAATAGTATTGTATACAGAATACATGAAAGGTGGCAGCAAGAATAATGTCAATGTACCTGGTCACCTGGATTGAAGGAGAAGAAGTACAGTACCGCTTCCTTTCTTCAGAAGAATTTCTTAGCGAGTTGGACGACAAAGATAAGAACCCGATTGTGGTTGAGTTTGATGCCTAAAACGAGGAACCATTTGGAAGGCCGCGGAAGCGGCTTTTTTATTTCACGCGATGCGTGTTTCGGCCATCACACAAGGTCCCGGGCAGCAGCACAAAAGTTGTGTTTCCTTCCCTCCCGTTCGCAAAGATGCGCCGGCAGCTATTGACGGCGGTAATTACAACCGTAAGAATAATTAGAAGTCACCCTTCGGGAGGCAACCGGGGATGAAGGTCGGGCGCTTGTGGGAGATCGACGCGCTGCGCGGGTCGGCCATTGTGGCGATGGTCGTTTACCACCTCGCCTGGGACTTAAACTATCTGGGTTTTTACCACGGGGATGTGACGGCAGGGCTCTGGCTTCTGTTCCAGAAAGCCATCCTCACCACCTTCGTCTTCCTGGTGGGGGTTTCTTTGTGGCTTGGTTATGCGCGTATGCGACGGGTCCGGTTTACAGCGTATTTAAGCAGAGGGCTAAAAATTCTGGTTTGGGGGATTCTGATCACCGTTGTTACCCGGCTTTTTTTGGGTGAGGGTACGGTGTTTTTCGGGGTCCTGCACTTAATCGGCTTCGCTCTAATTTTCGCCTACCCCTTTTTGCGGTTCGGTGCGGGTAACCTGGTTTTCGGCGCAGCTTTCATCGCTGCCGGCAACTATTTCGCACGGATAACGGTTGATTTCCCCTGGCTTGTCTGGCTGGGGCTGAGCCCGCCCGACCTTTACATGGTTGACTATGTTCCCGTTTTTCCCTGGTTTGGGGTGGTGCTTGTGGGAATTGGCGCGGGTTGCATTTTTTACCCCCGCGGAGCGCGCTTGATAAGGTTGAAAGAAATTCCCTCCGCCCGGGCGGTTCGGCTGCTTACGTATCTGGGGTACCGCTCGCTCGTCATTTACCTTGTCCACCAGCCGGTACTCTTTGGGTTCTTATATTCATGGAAAGGGTTCGCGGGCGGACCACCGTGACGCTCACGGCGCTGATTACCGCATTTGCCCGGCGAACCCGAACCACGGAATTTTGAACTTACCCACCGGTTTGTCCAAACTCGGTATAATCATGGGCCTTAAGACATGTTATAATTTTTTACTGTGAAGACAGGGAGGGATTACGGTTGGAACTAACGTTAGCCCACAGCCCCGATGCCGATGACGCCTTTATGTTTTCCGCCCTTGCCCTGGGAAAGCTCGAGATCTGTGGTTATTCTTTCAAACATGTGCTCCAGGACATTGAAACCCTTAACAGGGCGGCGCTCGAGGGGGTTTACGACGTCTCGGCGATTTCCTTCCACGCTTATCCTTACGTCGCAAAGAACTATCTCCTTCTTTCGTGTGGGGCGAGCGTGGGCGACGGGTACGGCCCGCTCGTGGTGGTTCCGGCGGATGCGCCCGACGAGAAAGTGCCCGCGGCCGTTGCGGTGCCGGGGGAGATGACCACGGCCTACCTGGCCCTAAAACTCTGGCGCCCAAGTGTGAAAACTAAAGTTCTGCCTTTTGACCAAATAGCAGGCGCGGTAATTAACGGTCAGGTGGAAGGCGGTTTGATCATCCACGAAGGCCAGATTACTTACCCGCAAGAAGGGCTAAAAAAAATCATCGACCTTGGGGCATGGTGGAAAGAAGAAACGGGGTTGCCCCTGCCCCTCGGAGGGAATGTGCTTCACCGGCGGCACGAAAACCGGGCGGCCGAGATTGACGGTTTGTTGCGACAAGCCATCGGCTGGGCGCTCGCACACCGGGACGAGGCGCTCAGTCACGCGCTTTCTTATGCCAGGGGGCTTGGCAAGGAGGACGCCGACCGATTTGTCGGCATGTACGTGAACGCATGGACCCTCGACCTCGGGGAGCAAGGCCGGCGCGCGGTGGACGAACTGCTGTCCCGAGGTCACCGGGCGGGTATCATTGGACAAAAGCCGGCGCTTAAATGGACGGCTTGTTAGCGTAAGCCAAGAGCTATTTGGACTTAAGGTGGAACATGGCGAAGGAAACTGGGCGAATATTATTCGTGGCAACGGTGGCCCGGCACCTGCTGGCCTTTCACGTCCCCTATTTAAACATGTTTCAGCAGTGGGGTTATGAGGTCGAATCGGCTTGCGATCCTGCGGGCGAGGCGGAAGCTTTTGACCCGCTGGGGGTGAAGCTGAACCAGGTCCCTTTCGGAAGGCGGCCGCTCTCCTGGTCAAACTTAAGAGCGCTTATATGCCTGGTAGGGATTCTAAAGCACCGTTCATACGCGCTGGTACATGTACATACGCCGGTGGCCTCTTTCCTGACGCGCCTGGCCGCCAGGCTCTGCGGCTTCAGGCCCGTACTTTATACGGCGCACGGTTTACATTTTTTCAAGGGGGCGCCTGTACGCAACTGGCTTTTCTATTACCCGATGGAATGGTTGGCGGCCCGTTGGACGGACGGGATGATAGTGTTGAATGAAGAAGACTTAACCCGCGCGCGGGGTCTGCCGGTGAGGGGTGAGGTGTTCCTGATACCCGGTGTGGGAGTAACCCTGGAAGCGTTCGATAAGGTTGACGAAGCAAAGTCCGGAATCAGGCAGGAGTTGGATGTGAGGCCGGATGTGCCGGTGGCGGTTGCCGTCGCAGAGTTCAGCAGGGTGAAAAATCACGAGCAAGTGCTCCGGGCCTGGCGCGAAGTTGTGCGGACGCTGCCTCAAGCGGTCTTGTTGCTGGCAGGCGAAGGAGAAAGGCGCCGGGCGGTTGAAAATCTGGCGCGAGATTTAGGGGTTTGGCAAAATGTCAGGTTCTTGGGGTTCCGGAACGACGTGCCGCGGGTTATAGCGTGCGCAGACGTAGTAGTTTTGACCTCCAAGCGGGAAGGGCTGCCGCGCGTCATTCTCGAAGCCATGGCGGCGGCAAAACCGGTGGTGGCCACAAACGTCAGGGGAAACAGGGATTTGGTGGCGGACAAAGCGAACGGATTCCTTGTTGAGGTGGGCGATGCGGCCGGCACTGCAACGGCGCTTGTGGCCTTGCTGCAGGACAAGAACCTGGGGCGGCGGATGGGCGACGAGGGGAAAAAACAGGTGCAGGCGTACGATTTGTCGAGGGTAAGAGAAGAGATGGCCGGGATCTACAGGTTTTATTTGGCGGGTGAGGCGAGGAGGAAAAACGGCGGCCTGCAGCGAAGTTAGCGGGGTGCTTTCAACAGACCGCCTTAATAGGTATTTGGATCAGGTGTTATGGCGAACAGGAATTTGAGACGAATACCGATCTGGCTGGTAGCCGTAGGTGACCTTGCGGTTTTAAACCTGGCGCTGGTAGCGGTTTTTTACTTTCGTTTCGGAGGCGTTCCACCGGCGACCAACATGGAGGCGCTCCTTGCTACCCTGCCGTGGGCCTGCCTTACCGCAATTCTACTTTTTGCCGGGCTTGGTCTTTATGAGCGTCATTTGAGCGGGTTTATGCCGGTAATGAGGGCGCTTGTGCCGGCAATATTCGGTGTGGGGCTGGCAACGGCCGCCATAGCGTTCTGGGTGCGGGGATTTGCTTTTCCCAGAAGCGTTCTGCTCTTGGGTCTTTTTGCACAGTTTACAGGCGTGCTGCTGTGGCGCGGCATCTGCTGGTACCTTGATCGCCTGGTTCACGGGCGCCGGGAACTCCTCTTCGTCGGCTTGCTGGAAACCACGCGCCCGGTGCTCGAAAAACTCCTTGATTTACCGCAGGGCCTGATTCACATCCGGGCGGTCCTAAAACCTGGTGATGTCGCGGCGTTGAAACAGGACTTACCGATGGTGGACGGCGTGGTGGTGGGGCCGGGAGTGCCACATGAGCACAAGGCCAAGGTTGTGGCCTTGTGTCTTGATTTGGGCCGCGAGGTCTACCTGGTGCCGGAGCTGTACGAAGTAATGCTGACCGGAGCCAGGGTTGAACAGTTGGACGACCTCCCTGTTTTACAGGTGGAGGACGTCAGGCTGTCGGCACTGCAAACGGTGATTAAACGCGCGGTGGATATCACCGCGGCCTTGCTGATCTTGGTTGTTCTATCGCCGCTTTTCGCGCTGGCCGTTTTTGCCGTGCGTTTTTCTTCACGGGGTGCCGTGTTTTACGTCCAGGAGCGCGTGGGATACCGCGGTCGCGTTTTCCGGTTGCTGAAGCTGAGGACCATGGTCGAAAACGCCGAGGAGGAAACGGGGCCCACGCTGGCCCAGGCGGACGACCGAAGGGTGACACAAGTGGGGAAAGTGCTGCGGGCCACCAGAATCGATGAATTGCCACAGCTCTTTAACGTGCTCAAGGGGGAAATGAGTTTAGTGGGGCCGCGCCCCGAACGACCGGTTTTTGTAGACGAATTCACGCTTGTACACCAGGCCTACCGCTACCGCCACCTTGTTAAACCCGGGCTTACGGGCTTGGCTCAAGTCTATGGTCGTTACACCACCTCCCCGGAGGACAAGCTGCGATACGACCTTTACTATATCCGCAACTACTCTTTGCTCCTCGATCTAAAGATTCTCCTGCGCACGGTCCCGGTTGCGTTAAGCCCGAGTTCCGCACGCGGAAGCGGTGAAGGTCGCGACAAGACCGCCGCGATTTTGGCGCTTGTGAATGCGACGCGCGAGGAAGCAGCGGCGGGAAAAGACGGTTAGATTCGGAACAATAAGGAATGAATTCTCAAGTCCCGGCCTTAAACGTCAACACAATACCGCATGAAATCCTCCCCTCAGCCGAACCCCTCGGGGGGCTTTTAATCCGCGTTATCCTCAAAAAAATATCGAATATTGTAGAAAATTATCCTCCTAAAGCAGGGAAATCCTACGGTTCTGTCGAAAGTCTTCCTCCGCCACCTTTATGTGGAAACCGGTGCCGTTAATTTGCCATTTTATTAAGGGACGTAGTTTAAGATGACCACCGGGAGGGACGTTCGAAAAGGATGAACGACCGGAACAAGACAAAGGCGCAATTGCTGGAGGAACTGCGGCGTTTGCGCCGGGAAATCAACGAACTTCGAGGGGTAAGGGATGCCTTGCGGGAGAGCGTGCAGCTGCGGGCCATGTCCGCCGATTCGGAAGACAGTAGCGCCTGTGCCGAGGAATGGGAGGCCCTTGAGTACATGCAGGCGATCGACGCGCTGGTGGAAGCGAAGAATTTCACCGACAACCTTATTCAAACCGCAAATTTGATGATCGTCGGCCTCGATGCCTGCGGGAGCATCAAACTTTTCAATAAGACCGCTGAAACCATCACGGGCTATCGCAAATCTGAAATCTTTGGCAAAAACTGGTTCGACATCATCGTACCGAGAGACCGGTATCCGTACGTCTGGGATATGTTTAGAAGGATGCTCTCAAAAAAAGTGGTGTTGCCCATACCCCTTGAAAACCCCGTGATAACCCAATCCGGTGAGGAAAGACTTATATCCTGGCAGTGCAGTGGTTTGTGGAAGAAGGACAAATTCGAGGGTGTGATCTGTTTTGGCGTGGATATTACGGAACGCAAACGGATGGAAGAGGCACTGCGGGAAAGTGAAAACCGCCTGAAGATCATCCTCGATTCCGTGCAGAGCGGGATTGTGGTGGTCGATGCGGAGACTTTCGAAATCGTTTCCGTCAACCGCGTAGCCGCAGAGATGATAGGTCTCCCGCAAGATCAGGTTGTCGGCGCGGCCTGTAATCAGTTCATCTGTCCGGCGGGCAAGGGGTCGTGTCCGATTACCGACCTCGGCCAAAGCATCGACCATTCGGAGCGCGTTCTGCTGAGGCACGGCGGCGGGACGGTGCCGATCATTAAAACCGTTGTGCCGGCGACTTTGAACGGCCGCCGGTGCCTGGTGGAAAGTTTCACGGAGATCTCCGAGCGCAAAAAGGTGGAGGAAGAACTCCGTAACGCCAAGGCGCTGCTGGAAGGTGTGCTTGATGCCATCCCCGATGCCGTCGGGATCCAGGACCCAGACCACCGGATTATTCGTTTGAACAAGGCAGGCTACCGTTTGCTGCAATTGACGCCGGAACAGGCCAAGGGTAAGAGGTGCTTTGAGCTGATCGGGCGGACCAGCCGGTGCCGCCCCTGCGCCACGGAGCGAGCGTGGCGTACGAAGCGGTTGGAACGGGTTGAAAAATACGTACCGGAACTCGGTCTCTATCTCGATTGCCGGAGCAACCCGATTTTGGACGAAAACGGCGAGATTCAAATAGTGGTCGAGCAGTTTTATGATGTTACCGAGCGCCGGCGTATGGAGGAACAACTGCAGCACCTGAGTCAGCACGACCCGCTCACCGGGTTGTACAACCGTACTTACTTCGAGGATGCGATGCACCATCTGGAGGGGTCGCGCTCCACACCGATAGGCATTATACTGTGCGACGTCGACGGGTTGAAGCTTGTGAACGATACCATGGGGCACGATGCGGGTGATAACCTGCTTGTGGCCGCTGCCGATGTAATCCGGAAATGCTTCCGCCACGGTGACGTGGTTGCCCGGATCGGGGGCGATGAATTCGCCGTATTGCTCACGAGAAGCGACAGGACTGCCGTTGAAGGCGCGTGCCAGAGAATTCGGGATGCCCTTGCCAAGTACAACGAGGCCAACCCCGAGATTCCCCTGAGTATATCCGTGGGTTTTGCGGTCGGTGAGGAAGGGACAATAAATGTCGGTGAACTGTACAAGGAAGCCGACAACAACATGTACCGTGAAAAACTGCACCGCAGCCGCAGCGCCCGCAGCGCCATCGTTCAGACCCTTATGAAGACGCTGGAGGCCAAAGACTTCATCACCGAGGGGCATGTGGACCGCTTGCAGGATTTAGTAGCCGGTATTGCCGCTGCTATCGGCCTTCCCGACCATCGGGTCAGCGATCTCCGGCTCCTGGCTTTGTTTCACGACATCGGCAAGGTCGGCGTCTCGGACCGCATCCTCTTAAAACCCGGCCCCCTAACCGCGGATGAACGCGCCGAGATGCAGCGCCACTGCGAGATCGGGCACCGCATCGCGCAGTCGATCCCGGACCTTCCGCCCATCGCCGACTGGATCCTTAAACATCATGAGTGGTGGAACGGCGAGGGCTATCCCCTTGGACTCAAAGGGGAAGATATCCCGCTGGAGTGCCGTATCCTTGCCATCGCAGACGCTTTCGACGCCATGACCAACGACCGGCCGTACCGCAAGGCCATGCCCGTGGAGGAGGCCGTAGAGGAACTTAAGAGATGTGTAGGCACTCAGTTCGACCCGGATTTGGTCGAGGAGTTCGTTAAGCTCTTTAAGCAGACAAATGGGTGATCGATCCCCGCCTCTTGTCCGGTCCCCCGCATGGTTTTTGTCCAAAACGGGGGAGAATACGGGTAGAGTGAAAACCGGGGTACCCGTCAGAGTACCCGGTTTTATTATTTACCTACCCAGCAAGGCTTTGACTTTTTCCGGGTGGTCTTCAATCCAGGCCCGCGCCACGACTTCCGGGTCTTGTTTTTCCGCCTCGATCTCGTAAATCATCTGGTTGCGTTAATACTTAACTTGAGAAAGGGTTTACCGGACCGGCTGACCATCGGGCGGGCTACGGCTCGGCGACCATGCGCCGTTCCACGCGGAAATTGCCCTCCCGCGGCCCATAGCTTATGATGTCCACAGCTGTGGTCAGTTTGGCGTCGTCAAAATACACGACCATAGCTGTGTACGGGATTTCTTTATAGGCCCGGAAACCCCTGATGCCCGCTGCGCCGGTAGTACCCGGGTTCAGGAGCAGGGAAGCCCGGTTTCCTTCCACCCCTGTAAGGTGCGTGTGTCCGAAAACGATGAGGGGTACCCGGCCAAAAAACGTGCGGGCAACCTGGGGATTGTGCACCAGTAATACGTCCACCGGATTTTCTACATGGCCAAGGACACTTGCTAGGGAAGCAGCCTGGGCTTCGCTTTCGCTTTGTTCCGCCGCCGATGTGCTTGCCCCCACTTCGCGGCCGTACGAAGACGCGTCAGGCGAGCCAAGCACCCTGAAGCCTGCCACGGTCACAACCTCCCCTTTAAGCACGTAGACACCGGGCTTGGAAGCCAAATACGCTTTCACCTCAGGAGAATCGTGGTTGCCCGGTGCAAAGACGTAAGGCACGCCGATTTTGGTAAGGTCTTCAATCAGGTTTAGCTCCAGCGGGGACCCGAAATCCGTCAGATCCCCGGCGTCGAGCACCGCGTCGACCGCGAAACGAGCTGCGAGTTCCCTGGTAACGGCCAAACCCACGGGGTTATTGTGGATGTCGGATACCAGGAGAAGCTTTTTGCCTTTCTCAACGCCCGAAAAACCGTTCAGCCCGTCAGCACGGTCAAACAGGTTCTGAAGATTAGCCAGCACCTCCGGGGTATCGGCCCTGAGTCTGTGGAAACCTGTTACCAGGTTTTCGCTGAGTGCAAGCACGCGCGGGGCCGCAGCGATCATGCCGCTGTAGGCGGGGTGCTCGAAAGCCCGAATCTGGTAAGTCGCATAGGCAGGCGCCAGCCAGGCCCCGGTGAGGAGCAACCCGATTACCGCGGGCTGCCAGACCTTTTTGGGGGCGAGGCGTAAAAGGAAGAGCGAGAGTAAAACCGCGCCAAGTACCCCTGCGATCAACTGGCGCAACACGAATCCCAACAGCGCTCTTTGCGCGTCGTGTTCGACGCGCTGCCAGAGTTTGTCCAGGCTCCAATCGGTAATGGTGGAGGTGACCATTTTTTCTTCGACGCGGAGGAGCGTAACCCTGTACTGCAGGGGAGACGCGTGGGTTTTTGCCGTCAGGGCGCCCAGCGGGGGGATCTCAACGACCGTATGGCCGTAAGCGGCGGGGCGGATTGCCTGCTGCACCGTCAAGCCGTCGATTTGGCACCGTGCGGGCCCGAAAATCCAAATGGACAGGACAACCCCGGCCATTGCCACGCCGAGTTTCAGCACCGCCTGAACCCATGATTTTTTAATAAGACCGCTCTCCTTCATGCAGGCCTTTTAGGATAGCCGGGGCGACCGGCTTGATTATTCAAGGTCAGTCTTGATTACAGTGCTTCGCGCTTGTAAACTACAGCAGGATTCCACAGCAGCCAGGTGTTTATACCACGCTGGTGAACGGTTCTTGTCTGCGCTTTTATTTCCGCCGGTCCGTATGGGGGCGGGCCGAGAGTAAAGGCCTGGAGCCAGGGCCGGAGCCGGCAGCCGCTGGTGTCGATGAGGCGTTCGAAGTCGGCGAGTGTTCCATCTACGACTTCGGCGGGGTGAGCGTTGGGGTTGGCGAAACCGTAGTTCCCGGGGCTGTAATGGGAGGGGTAGGCCATAGGGGAAAGAAAATCGAGAAACGGTGCCAATCGCTCGGGCCGCTGGCCTATGAGCAGGTCGTCCTTGGCGAACCCGATGAAGCCGAACACGGCGACGGACAGCCATTTCTCCCAGCCGAGTTCCTCACGTGCGGTCCGTACGAACTCGGTAATCACGTCCGTCCGGTGGCGGTTTCCCATACCCGGATAAATTGAGGTCCAAGCTTCTTTTCCCTCGGGAAAACGGAGGTAGTCGAATTGAACCTCGTCAAAACCCAGCGCGTATGCCTCCTTCGCCAGGGCGATGTTATAATCCCAAACCTCGCGTGAACAGGGATTGACCCAGACGCCGCCGGCAAGGGGACGCCCGTCACGGGTGCGGACCATGAAGTCGGGGCGCGCCCGGGCCAACACCGGGTCCCGCAGCACGACACATCTGCCGATGCTGTAGATGCCCTTATCGCGAAGTCCTTTCAGCATCTCCCTTATGGGAAGGTAGTTGTGGGTTGAGCCTATTTTTCGGCTTAACGGGACCTCCGAGAGGTAACCGATATGCCCGGATTCATCCTTTATGTCGAGCTCAATGGCGTTGAGCCCGCTGGTTTGCACCAGGTCGACAATCTGGTTCCACCTGGCAGGGGAGGAGGCCCACATGAAGGTAACGTGCACGCCTCTGGCGTTGTCCGCCTGCTGCTCATGCCGGGGCGTCCGGTCTGTTTCCTTCTCGACATCATACACAACGGCTTTTCCGGCGACCGATTCTTTAAAGGATTCTTCCCAGCCCCGGGGGAAGGCTATCGTTGCGGGGTTGCCGTCACTGATGTACCGCGTGGGTTCGATGCGGTCCAGCCAGTTGGTCAGGGAGCTTGAACCGTGGTCTTCAAAAACCTGAATGCGCTGAATGCGCAGGGGGTCAAAACCCCGGTGGAAGGGCGATTGGGAGGCGCTCCAGGCCCAGAGTACAACGCCGTTATGGTGGTAGTTTACGCCTTCATAGGTCCCCTGCACCACCGTTTCGTATGGTTGGGGCACGCCGTCCTGGACGATGGCAAAGGCCGCCGGCCGGTATCCGGGCACTGCTTGCTGAACGAGTGCCTGCAGGCCGGCGATTTCCGCCCGTACCTTTTGGGGGGACACATTTTTAAGATTCGTATGATGCAAGGTATGATTGCCGATTTCAAACCCCCACCGTACCAGCATCTGGAGTTTCTGCTTCCAGTACGCCTCCTGCCCGGGTTCACCTCCGAATGGCCGCGTGTTAACAAAGAAGGTTGCGGTACTGCCGAAATCAGGGTGCCGGCGGCCGAAAGCGCGCAGGATGCCTACCGCACAGTGTGGGTCGACGGTAGTTTCGCCGTCTTTTTCGAGGAGTCGAAAATGACCCGGTGTGCTGTCGTCAAAGGTTAATATGGCCGGTGACTTGCCGGCGGGAATGTTTAGGTTGCCATTCAAATAGTCGCTGAGTGAAACCAAAACGTAACCGCGGTCATAAAGCTCTGCAAGGTCCCGGCGCAGGTTCTCAGGGGTACGCTGCCACCGGTCTTCCCGATTTCCGATCAGGTGGTAGACGAGAATAGGCACCTGGCCGAGTTCGTTGGCTTTAACCGCGCGGGCCGCCTCTTTAATATCTTCTGTGCTGGGTTTGGGTTTTGACACCGGCCCTTTGGGTTGCGATTGGTCCGTTTTGGCGGTATTGGCGCCATTATTTCCGGGACGTGTTGAAAGGAGCCCACGGCCTTCGCTGAAACCGAAAACCGCCGCCAGTGCAAGCACGATTGCAAGACCAAGGGAACAAAAAAGGACGGGTTTGCGCACGCTTCGAACCTCCTCGACCTGTAGGATCCGTTTAGCGAAAAGAATACGACGTGCTCCGACTTAACTCCTATTTATTCGACTCGATTTGGGAGATGTAATTTATGTCTGCGGTGTTAAAGTGCTCCAGATTTTCGTTGCGCAAAAGGGGGTGGGTTTCGTAATTATAAGGCGGGCGGGTAACCCGGACTTTGTGGAGGCGGGATTGGTTTGCAAAACGTGGTGTGGTACAATTTTGACAAAATGGCTTCCAGGCCGGAGGGAATAGAGTGGAAAGTAAAATCGCCGCCGTGTTGAAGTTTAAATACGGCCCCGTGGCCCTGTTGTGGGCGGACGAGAAGCCCGAAGGGGCGCTCCAGTTCAAGGAGGGTGGTTGGGGCTGCGTCATGTGGCTGTTTGCGAACGCCGCCAGGGGCCGGACGGCGGTGGTGGACCGCAAAACGTTCGGCTGCCTCGGAGGCGGGACCGGATTGGGTTTCGGCAACCAGTACCTGAACTGGCAGGGCGGTGTTGAGGCGTTTTGCCGTTTTCTTTCGACGGGTAGCGCACAACTAGGGACCACGAGGGAGGACGTTGACTCCTTCAGAGAAGGGTTTGTCGACAACGTCCTGCACGGGGAGAGGTATATTAAGTCGCCCGAACTGGTGAAGCGGTTCCTCGAAGTCATGCCTTTTACCGACATCCCCAAAAAGTATGTGGTTTTCAAACCCCTTGAATATGTTCAGCAGCGTGAGGAAGCGCCGGTGGCCGTCATTTTTCTGCCCAACCCGGACCAGCTTACCGCGCTGGTAGTGCTGGCGAACTACGCGCGTGAGAGTACGGAAAGCGTCGTCATTCCTTTCGGCGCAGGGTGCCAGTCCATCGGCATCTTTACTTACAGGGAATCAAATTCGAAAAATCCGAGGGCGGTGATCGGCCTGGTGGATCTGTCGGCGCGTAAAACCGTGAGGAAGCAGATCGGCAGAGACTGCATGACTTTTTCGGTGCCGTTCGAGATGTTCAAGGAGATGGAGGAGAACGTGGAAGACAGCTTCCTCGGCAAGGAGGAGTGGCAGAGTTTTTTCACGGAGTGAAGCCGTCTAGAAGGGTGTTGCAAAACCAAATTTCTTGGAGAAAGACTGTCAATGCCCGAGTTGAATCTTCCGGCAAAAAAAGTCTGGAGGCCGCGAAAAACAAGCATGGCATTTTGGAAGTTGGAGGCCGGAGGTTGGATGTGGGAATCTCGATGGAATTCGCTGTGCGAATTCCGACAAATGGTCTAACCTCTGACTTCTCACCTCTCACTTCCAAGTTAGCCGGGCGTAGTTTTACAGCGGTCTCCTAGGGTTTTGTAAGACCGGATGTTTTTTGACGAAGCAGTTAATGAAGCAGTGAAAGGCGGCCGTACCATGAACAGGTTACTCCTTCTAATCTTTATCGTTGTAATTGTTCTAATTGGTGCTCTTGCTCTTCCCGCCTCTGCGCGAGGACAGAACAACGATATAACGGTGGCGGTTGACGGGTTGCCGGTTGCCTTCGACGTGCCGCCGGTAATCAGGGACGGGCGCACCCTGGTTCCTTTCCGAGCCATAGCAGAGGCTATCAATGTAAACGTGACTTGGGACGGCACGACGAGAACGGTGAACGCGACAGACGGCAAAACCTTCATTAAACTGCTGATTGGTAACTGTACCGCTTATTATAACGAGAGTTCCATCTCTCTGGATGTAGCCCCGGCAATCCTTGGTGGGAGAACGCTGGTGCCGTTGCGCTTTTTCAGCGAGGCCTTCGGCTGCACGGTGCTCTGGGAATCAACCATTCGCAGCGTGAAGATTACTTCGGCACCAAAAACCATTACGGTGACCGGCTTTTACGCCCTGGGTGACGCGCGGACCAGTAGCTGGACCGATCTTTTTGGTGGGGTTTACCCCGAAACGGGTACAGGTAATACAGATATGGTCAGCGTGGTGGCTCTCGGTTGGTACAGCTTGAGCCAAGAGGGAATTCTTCTTACCTCGTCCGGAACAGGTTGGCAGCGTCCACCCGGATGGGAAAAGGTCCTGGAATCAGCCGAAGGGTACGGCCTCAAAACTGAAATGGTGATTCACCTTACAGATTCGGACAACTTCATTACCTGTTTGCTGTCCGATGAATCGGCGACCACGACGGCGGTGGATGAGATCGTGAAGGAAGCCGGCGCATACCAAAGCGTGAATCTTGATTTCGAAGGCTTGGGATTGTCGGCCGCCGGCGAAGACCTTTCGGCGGTGCGGTACAGGTTTACGGATTTCGTTCGCTTGCTGTCCACACGGTTAAAAAGCGCGGGTAAAACCTTAACATTAACGCTCCACGCTCCCAACAGCGCTTATAAGGGTTATGACTACCGGGCGCTGGGGGAACTAAGCGACCGGATTATCATTATGGCCTATGATTACGGCCCAAAACCAGAACCGGTAAACCTCGTCACCGAGGCCGTGGCAATGGCCAAAGCCGTCATCCCGCCCGAAAAACTGATGCTCGGCATCTCGGCGCCCAGTGAGACCCCGGAAAGCATGTTTACCAAGGTAGGGATCGCCAAGCGGTACAACCTCGATGGCATCGCCCTCTGGCGGTTGGGCCTGGTTTCGCAAGAGATGTGGGACGTGCTGCGAACTGCGGTTGTGGCGAGGAACTGACCGTTCCAAAGCAGCATCGGCGCCGCCATTCCTATAGGCGCAGGGCGCCAGTCTTTCGGAGTCGTGAAGTATCGGGAAGCAAACACGGCAACCCCAGGGCGGTGATTGTCTCCGCTGACTTATCCACGCTTTTTTTCTGTAAAAGCAGTGCCGGAAGTTTTACCGAAGGCAATTAGGTAAAAACGAAAAGTAACACGTTGGCGCTTATGACGCTTTTTTTGTGCTATGCGTTGGACATGGTGTGGGATGTTCGCTTCCTTTAAGATAAAGCCGGAGAGACCATGTGAATAAAATTTCGGAGCCGGGAGAGAATAAGGGTGGCTTGAATATTGGTAAAACTACGCTTAGGAGGAATTATCTGATGCCAAAAGAGAGTCTTATCGGTTACTTCAACAAACGGGAAGAAGCGGAACACGCCGCAAACCGCCTGAGGGCCCTTGGTGCGGCGGACGTTCAGATTGACAGATCCGGTCGTACCGCAAGGGGCGTTTTCGGCGATGTGGTGGACCGTCTTACGGCGAGCATTCCCGGCCTGGGTGATCTAATGGGCGGCACTGGTCGGGAACGCGGTGACGAAGACCTGACCACCGGCGGCGGGGCCCCGGGCGATGTGGAGGAAGCAGGCGGCACGGGCAACGAGGGCGACACCGGAAGGGGTAGTGTCATTCTCAGAGCCGAGGTGAACCCATCCCTTCACGACAAAGCGGTCCAGGTTATTGAGGAGTCTGGAGGCAGGGTCTGATCAGATCAGGTGCGTGTTGACCCACTCCATCAAGCCCACCGGCAAAGCTACTATTGTGCGGTTTGTGACATTAAAAGGCGCCGGCGGGCTTTCTTATTCCTGGTTGCGCGTTAATTCAGTATGGCCAGGCCGCCAGGCCGCCCTCCAGAAACCGGACGTTTGACAATCCTTCGGCTTCAAGAATCCGCTGCGCTTCCCAAGCCCGCAAGCTTACCTGACAGAACGAAACGATCGTCTTGTCGCCTGAAAGCGCGCCGGCGCTGTTACGCAACTGCCCGAGCGGGATGTGGGTCACGCCTTTGTACGGAGCGGGCCGCTCCTCGGTTTCGGGTTGCGTTCGCACGTCCAGCACCACAAGGTTATCCCCACTGGCAAGGCGGTCTTTAAGTTCCACGGGTGTTACCGTCCTTGCCAAACCCGCCAATTTGTTGCGCATGGTATTCGCCGCGTGGTGAAGGATATCCATCGCGGTGTTGTACGGCGGCGCGTAAGCAAGATCGAAGTTCGCCAGGTGGTCGACCGTCGCCTTCATGGTGGCGGCCACCACTAGCGCGTCCAGGCGCTTGTTCACGTCTCCCTCGCCCACCAGTTGAGCGCCGAGGACCCTGCGCGTGGGCACGTGGACGATCAACTTGACGACTACCGAGCCTGACCCCGGGTAGAAGTGGGCGTGGTCAGCCCCGGAAACGATGGCGGTTTCAACCTGGTGACCGGAATCGCGGGCCTGGGACTCGGTAAGACCGGTCCGTCCCACAGTGAAGTCGAAAACCTTGAAAATCACGGTTCCCAGTACCCCGGGAAAGACATCGCGCATGCCGGTGAGGTTGTTGCCGATAACCCTGCCGTGTCGGTTGGCGACTGAACCCTGCGGCGTATAAACGGGCCGGCAGTTAATCAGGCTCATGTTTTCCACACAATCGCCGCCGGCGTATATATCCGGGTCACTGGTCTCCAGGCACTGGTTCACGGCAATGGCACCGGTAACGCCGATGGTCAGCCCGGCTTCGCGGGCCAGGTCGACGTTGGGAGCCAGTCCGATGGCGGCCACTACCAGGTCTGCGGGATAGGTTCCCTGGGCGGTGACAACCCGCCGGACGGCGTCGGTCTCATCGCCCTCCAGCCGCTGGACGAGTTCGCCGGTGCGAATGTGAAGCCCTTTGGCTTCCAGGTGCTTGGTAACGAGAGCGGCCATCTCCGGGTCCAAAAAGGAGGGTGCGATATGAGGCATGGCTTCGACGACGGTGATTTCGGGTTTCGCACCGGGGATATCGGCTTCAAGCAGCGCCTCCGCCATTTCAAGCCCGATCAGCCCCGCCCCGATTATCACGACGTGGCCCACTTCCCCTGACCACGCTGCGTCGCGAATGGCTTTCGCGTCGCTGAGCGACCACATGTTGTGCACGCGGTTGAGGTCAACACCGGGAATGTTCAGACGGAGCGGCCTGGCCCCGGTGGATAACACCAGCTTGTCGTAAGGGAGCGTCTCGGTGGCGCCTGTGGTCAGGTCGGTAACGTGTACCTGCTTCCTGGCGCGGTCGATTCTGTCCGCCCGCGTTTTGACAAGCACGCGTACGTTCTTGACTCCCTGAAAGAAATCGGCGTCGCGAACGATACCCACGGAGGAGGAAAAAAGCTGCTCGATATCGTTTACCTTCCCTCCTACATAGTAGGGTATCCCGCAGCGGCCTACCGACACGTGCTCCCCCTGTTCCACGATGGTGATTTCCGCTTCCGGATCCCGCCGGCGTGCACGGGCCGCAGCTTTGGGGCCGCAGGCTACCCCGCCGATAATGACGATACGCCTTCCCATGAGTCAACCTCCTCAGGCCTGAGTTTATTATTTATTAAGATGCCCCCAGGTTGGTTAATTACGCGGAACACGGGGGAATGGGGCAATACTAAAACTCAAGGTGCGCCGGGCAAAGGGTCCGGCACGCTTATAAGATTCAGGGTACGGCATACAATAAGATTTGTCTGAAAAACACACTTGGGCGAGTACTGGTGGGAAAGACCATTTTTGCTTACTTCAGGGATTCCGAAGAAGCAGAATTTGCGGCAGACCAGCTCAAATCCATCGGCGTTAGCGACCTGAAGTTCGACCGTTTGGATCAGTTCACACGGGATGGTGTTGATCAACTAAGCCCCACAATCGGAACACCTCAGGTCCGACCGGCTTGACGTTTGGCGCGGACTTTGTGGCCGACCGGGACGCGGGGGTGACGGCTGTGGATGTTGCGGCGCTGGAAATGGAGAACGGTATACCGGTGGTGGCATCGGGGCGAAATGTAATTCTCGCTGCCACCCTGGATGAGGCGTTGTACGAACGGGCACTGAACGTGGTGCGCCATGCCGGGGGGAAGGTGTAACGGTTACCGAATTATTCGAACCGTAGTTCCAACGTCGATCCAGAAGTCTCGCTCCAGAGGTTTGGCTGACACGCCGTAAAAATCATTTATCGTTACCGAGAGCCGGTGATACCCTTCCGACACTGGTTCTTTCAGCCTGACGCGGATGTCCCGGCGGGAATCATTCTCATTGACGGTAAAGTCACAGTAGTCGGTGCCTGCCAGGACGTTGTACCCGTCCAACAAAAAGCGCAGGGTACTTACGTCAAGGGTTTTAACCCGGCGGTTGGGATCATTGAATGGGGCCGCCGGAATGGCGCGGACGCAGATTTCACTGGCATTTAGCATCACCGTAAGTCGTTCTGCTTCGGAAAGTTCGGTTGGGCCTCCAAGTTGTACGAGCGGCGGCAGGAGTGTGCGGAAACGTGCGCGTGCGGTTTCAAAATCCGGATGGACATCCGTCAAAAGCATACTGATGAAAGAAAGCACCGCGTTCTCCTCGGTGTTTTCGGTGAAAGCCTGCAGCTTTTTAAGGGTTAGCTCGGCCAGCACCCGGTCCAACAACTTGCCGCGCAACTCAAAAAATTTCAAAAAGCGCAAACTTAAGTTTTCGGATTGACTGTAAGGTTGGCTAAACGCTTCCGGTAAAAATGAACCAAGCCGGTGTGCCACTCGGAAGAGAAGAGTGCCGGGTGTAGTTACCTCGCGCACCAGACAAGACTCAGGGCAAATATTCCGGGGCGTGTTGTATGGGAGACGGGCCTCCTGGGCGATCTCCGCGTCGGTCTTACAAAAAAGCCCGTTCAGGACCTCTTCTACGGACAGCCCGATATAATCCGGCCCGCCGGTAGCGTTTGGACTGACGTCACGATATACCGCGTCGGGCAGTCCGGGGCGGAGGAAAAACAACAGATGGATAAGCAGCCGGATCCCCTTGACAGTAGTGCGGAGGTTGTCTTTGAGCAGCGAAAGTTGGTCGGGTGAAATACGCGCGGCAACACCGCGGAAACGCTCCGAGGTGGCGGTGAGCAGGTTGTATGCATCCGCCCCCGAGCCATAGGCCTTAAAAAAATCTACCCTGCTCGTATTAAAGATGCCCTCCCGGTCGTAGTAGGTTATAAGAAGATCGTGAAAAAACTCAATCAAGGCATGGTCTATCTGCCGGTACTCGCGCAAAATTTCCGGATAAAAATCTGCTCCCAGGACGCGGTGTGAATTAGCATATCCGGAGAATAAGGTCTGCCCGTCCGGCGAGGCGGAAGGGTCAGGGCCTAAATGGCCCTCACTGTTTACAGCGGCGTAGTGGCTGTACCAGTCAGCCAGTTGGTGGGCCAGCCAGCCGCAGGCCACCACCAGGTCCTCTTCCGGGTAACACCTGGCCTCGCGATCGCGGGCTTCAAACCATTCCCGGATCAAGGCGTAGCCAAAGACCGGGCGGCCTGTGGCGCAATCCGGGACGTAATTATGCGTATGATCGTAGACTGGAGTACCGGTGAAAACGTGCAGGGTTGCAATGGTATCCGCGCTGTTGGCGCCGAAAATAAAACGGGGGCGTTGGCGCTTGATGCGGGCAAGAAGACCCCGGTTGATTTTCGAATTACCAAGGGCAGCTTCCTGCTCGGCCCGCTTGAGCGCCATAAAGTTAATGTAAGGATGGGTAACCGGTCCCCAGCCGAATAGTGGTAACAACGGTAGCATAAGGAGCTTTACAAGCAGCATCTTTAACTTTTCCATGGTTTTTGGGAGCCTGCCTGAAAACGGTTTCAGGCAAGCCGGCGACCGTAAAACGCAACCTCCTTGGAGATTCTACCTTCCGTAATAATATATTCAGATTGTCATTCCACTGTTTGACAAATGCGCTTTCGGGCTATCGGCCGGATATGCCGTCCTTTTTACCTTCCGGAAAGCATATATTTCATTGAAGCGAGGTTATTTGGCGCTACCACTGACCCACCGGCCACCGACTACCGGCTAAGCCATGAAGATTTTTTAACATGGGCGACTGACGTCCAAGGGCCGACGACTGTTCCAGGAGGGGTAGGTTTGTACTTTTTGAGGCGCTTGGAAGAATACCGCACGGCCAAGCAACGTTTGGCCTGGGAGGGAAGCTTCCGGGAGTATCTCGAAATAGTCCGGAAGAACCCGCACGTGTGCCGGTTAGCGCACAGCCGGTTATACGATTTGATTACTGCAGCCGGCGTTGAGGAGGTTAATGGCCAAAAACGTTATTGCTTTTTTAACCGGGAGCTTTTTGGGCTGGACCGAACGCTTGAAAAGCTTGTTGAAGAATACTTTCACCCTGCAGCGCGCCGGTTGGACGTCCGTAAGCGGATCCTGCTGTTAATGGGCCCGGTGAGCGGCGGCAAATCCACACTGGTGAACATGCTGAAACGGGGGCTTGAAGAGTACAGCCGGACGGACGAGGGGGCACTGTACGGCATCAAAGGGTGTCCAATGCACGAAGAACCGCTCCACCTTATCCCGCGCGAGTTGCGGGGCGAGTTTCAGGAAGAGTACGGGATCCACATTGAGGGTGAACTCTGTCCTGCATGTCGACTGCGGTTGGAGACCGAATTCAGCGGCGGAATAGAAGAAGTGCCGGTGGAACGGGTCCTTTTTTCGGAGGAGAAAAGAGTGGGTATCGGCACGTTCACACCGTCCGACCCGAAGTCGCAGGACATTGCAGAACTAACCGGCAGTATAGATTTTTCCGCAATAACTGAGTACGGGTCGGAGTCAGACCCGCGCGCTTACCGCTTTGACGGCGAATTGAACATCGCCAACAGGGGGATGATGGAGTTCCAGCAGATGCTTAGAACCATACAACATTCCTGCTGTAGAAGTCGTTTGGCAGTTTCAGCGAAGCATAGGCAGGTACAGAGAAACGCCTTTACATTGAGCGTTTGATCAGATTCCTCCACTGCAGCCGCTGCCTCGGTGGCTGACTTACGCGGATCAGGCCGATTTTGGCTTCCAAGAACCACCTTTCCACGTCGAACTCCTCCAGCCAGTCTTCCATACTTTGTGGCCCTTTCCCAGCAAAGCGCCAGAAAGCGCTATTGGGTATCAACAGCCCGGTTGCCCACTTTAGGGCTTTGCGTTCGTCCTGGGCTACAATTACCGCCAAGCCGTCGCGGGCCTCATAATCCAGGGAGTTCCACGAGCCGGCGACGTGGTAGGCCACATGGCCCGGTCTGGGCGGGTAGCAGACATGCCCGATCTCTTCGGCAAGAACGCACCTGTGCTGGCGCGGACGGCACTCCAGGGATTTATCAAGATGGATCGCCGGGAATCTCGTATAGGCCTCGAGTTTTGGATGTATGGCGTGAAGGTCGGAATACGTCACCCTGGCGCCCAAAAACGAGGCAATTAGCAACAAGTGGTCAATGGTTATCGTCCCCATCAACACACCCGCCAGCGACCTGCCCCGGTTGAGGGCTCTCCATGTGCGCCGCCAAACTGCTTTTCCTGCTGCCCTTGGGCGGCGCAATCACTTCGGCGATCACCTTAATTAACTTCGTAATCTGCTCGGACGAAAGACCGGCCCGATCCGCTATCTCCCCAAGCTCCGAGAATGCTTCTACCCGGTCTCTGGCGTGGTGGGGCACGAGTTGCATCACGCCGTTTTCCCTTTCTTCCGGCAGGTTCGGGTTGTTGGCCCTGCCCAATAAATAATCCGTCGTGGTACCGTAGTATTCGGCGAGCTTGACCAGGGTTTCGGCGTCCGGCTCACGTTCCCCCAACTCATAACGGCTGAGGGTGTTCGGCTCCATGCCCATTTCCCGCGCGGCCGTCTTCTGCAGCAACGGCGGGTCTTGCATTTCCCGGATACGTCTAAGTCTATCCCCAAGGATGCTCATAATCTCCTCACCCCGCAAGTTTATTCTACCAACTTGGGAAGCCCAAAATTTAAAATATTGCCGACATGGTTATCACCTTATTGACATCCCCGGTTAGGTGATTTATAATTAAATCACCGAGGTGGTTATTTTGGCGCACATGGCCGAGCGGACCAAGCAAATCATCAGCCAACTGGCTAACGGAGATACACAGGCTGCCGTGGCCAGGGAACTGCGGATCAGCCGCCAGCGGATACACCAGATCATTCACCAGGAGCACCGGCGGGCTACAGACATCCTGCTCGTTGAGCCCCGGCGTAACGAGTATGGTGTGACGATGCTCCAGATGATGCGGGTAGGCCGCGGCTGGTCGCTCGCGCACCTGGCCTGCCTAATTGGTATGTCACCCGCCTGGTTGTGCCGGATCGAGAAGGGCAAGAAAACCAAACTACGAAACGCCCGGCGGATCGCTGAACCCTTCGGCGTCCCCCCAGGCGTTTTGTTTGTGGCCGATGACGACCGGCCCGCCGATCTGCCCGGCGCGTAAAGGAACAGGCAGCAGTAAGTAAGCTCGGTTCCGTCGGCGACAAACTGGACACTGTAGACCCGGCGGGGCCTTTCCGCCCGTAACCAGTAGTTGATTTTACGCTGCAGCTCTTTGTGGTCACAGTCGCCGATCAGCTCAACAAGGTATTTCATGTTACACCTCACCGGAGGAATTACGATGGGTAACCAACTGACGGTCGAACGTCGGTATAACTCTCAAAAGTCCAGCCTGGTAACCGTGGCCGCCACACTGGCAAGCGTGGCTCTCAAGGCTTGCCGCCGCCCGGACCCCGGCGCAAAGGAGGTGAGCAAGGTTGCTAAGGCTGATCCGGAAACGGCTCAAAAAGCTGGCTAAGTCATATCACGAATGGCTACGGGAACGCCGCCGGCAACGGCGCTGGGCTGAATACTTTCAGTCCGGCGGGGTGATCAAGTAAAGCGTAACATGCCCGGCCCGCCTGTGCTGGGACAAAGGGGGTGTGATCAAACTGGAACTTGGGACAATTCTCAGGGAGGAAAGGAAGAAAACGGGACGGAGCGCCGACGCGCTCGCAGAGAAGGCCCACTGCAGCGGCAGCCTGGTCCGCAAGATCGAACAGGGCCAGCGGGGCATAACGAAGGAAATGCGGCGGCACCTCGCCCGGGCGCTCGATCAGGCACGGTTCTACAAGGCCCTACAGCGGGAGGCCACCGGCGGGGTGATGGCCCTTTCCCTGGCAAATATCGAAAACCACCGCCTTGTGGCCAGGGATTATTTCCTGCTGGAATTGGAAGAAGCCGGGGAGGCGGTTCGCGGAACCCCCCGGCTGTGGCTGAACCCTCTTTTGACCGAACCTGAGAAAACGCAGGCCAGAGGGATGTTCCGGGAGGTGATTCAGGCCATACGCGCTGCTGAAACGTTCCTCTGTGTGGTCTCTGACGGCTGGGACATCAGCCTGGCGGATCTGTACGACGAGGTCGAGCAGGAGAACATCGACAAGGAGTACCCAGAAAAGAGAAAGCGCCCGAACGGCGCTCAGAAAAAGTAGGTGTCTGTAATGAGTGTAACACCCGAAACGATCCGGGGCAAGTCGAAAATCGTTTATTTCTCCCACACCCCGCCCAAAATCCGCCGCTGCGTTGCCGGCCTGATCAACAGCTTCGCCCGCGGACAGATAAGCCGCGCTGCCATGAACGCTTACCTGACCGACATTCTCCCGCCTGGCCTGAATGTTGACTGCGGGCCTTACGAAGTCCAGTTGAACTTTGTTTTAGGCGACGAGTCCATGCCGGCGATCGTCTTCAGGGGCAAGGCCGCCAGTATAGACGGCCGCTGCCCTGCCTGTAACGCACTTGACGCCCGGTACTTGGCCGGCGGCGGCGCATCTATATCGGCGTGGTGTATGAATTGCAGTTGCGTTTTTTCCATCCCAAAGGAGGTGCGTTCCAGGTGAACCAGAGCCTTATTATCGGCCCTCTGCTTATTCCGGCCAGCTTCTGGATTAACCGCCGCTGCGGCGCCCGGCTGGCCTTGCTTACCACTTTTGTCGCTATCGGCAACCTGTATTTCGGGCTTGCCGGGTAAGGAGGAGACATGCAGAACGGTATCCGCTTTTACCGCGAAAAGTTGCTTGCCGAAGGCGCTAAGCCTGCGTCCCAGCAGGCGGTCGCCGAACACATCGGCATTAAACGGTCCAGGCTGTCGATGCTGGAGAACGGGCATATCGTTCCGACGCCCGACGAGGTGGAAAAACTGGCGCAGTACCTTGGAGTCACGCCGGGCCACCTGTACGAGCCGGGACAGATCGCCTTCGTCTACGCGCAGGTCAAGCCTGGACAAAAAGGAGGAGAATCGGCTTGAAAGACTTGAAAGACGAGTTATTTGAATATTTACGCCGTGTCCAACGCGAAGGCATAGAGCACCTTGTATTTTACCTGGCCGTAGGCGACTATTTCACCGCGCCGTCCAGCACCCAGTACCACGGCGCCTGCGAGGCCGGCAACCTCCGGCACTCGCTGAACGTCACCGGCCTGATGTTCCGGCTGCGCAACGCCTTTGGGCTGGACAAAGACGACATCCCCGACGATTCCCTGATCATCTGCGGCCTGTTCCACGACCTGGGTAAGTCGATGTACTACTCCAAACCGCACTACATCCAGAACCGGGTAAAAAGCGGCAAGGTCAGCGACAGCAAGCCTTACTGCTGCAACCCGGAGCGCTTGCCGATCCCGCACCAGGTGGCCAGCGTCCACATCCTGAGCCAGTACATCTACCTGACCGAGGAAGAGACTTACGCGATCCTCTACCACAACGGCCTATACACGCCCGACGGCCGCGTTATCCAGGGCAGGGAGACTCCGCTGCAGATGATCCTGCACTGGGCCGACATGTGGGCCAGCCGGGTGATCGAAGCCCGAAAGCCGGAGAACGGGAAGGGGGCGGCCTGCAATGCCGATTAAGAATCTTTCCGAGCGTACCAGGCTGCCCCGGCTGGGCAAGGTCCGCCTGGGCGTCAAGGTGGAAGGGCAGCGGTCTTCTTACCCCAAACCTGTCGACTATTTCGTCGTCAATCCCGATCAGTCCACGCCGGAGTCAATGGCCAAGGCTTTCCACGACGTCTACGGCGAAAAGCCCAAGGTGCTCGACATCATGTTTCCGGTACACAATATCGAAACTTTCTTCCCGCAGTGGTACCGGCGCTATGGAAAAGGCACGGGCCTGATCTGCAAAGGCGACGGGGTGAAGGCGGTAGAGGCGGACCGGGAGACCGGAGAGCTGCGGGAGATCGACTGCAATCCCGACACCTGCGAGTGGTACCAGAATAAACAATGCCTAGCGGTGGGCACGCTGATGTTCCTGCTGCCAAAGGTTCCCGGTATCGGCTGCTGGCAACTGGACAGCAGAAGCATCAACACGATCCTGAACCTCAACAGCGCCATTAGATTCTTAATGTCACTCACTGGTGGCCGTATTGCCATGATTCCGCTGAAGCTGATGGTCAAGCCGCATGAGGCCACGGTGGAGGGCAAGAAGAAAACGGTCTACGTCCTGGACTTGCACTATCAGCATTTAACGCTTGAGCAAATGCTGAAGTCGATACCCCAGGAAAATGCGCTTCCCCAGGGCATCGACCTGGACATGAACGAAGCCCCGGACGACCTTTTCCCGCCGGACGTGCTCGCGGACGGCAAGGTTATAGACGGCGAGGTAGTTAACGGGTCCGAAGGCGGGCCAGCCGAGACCAAGGAGCCGCCGCCGAAACCCGGTCCGCAACCTGCTCCGGAAGCTCAAGCCGGCCCAGCCCGGCAAAACGGCAACAGCGGGAACGGCAAGATCAAGTGGAATGAGTTCTGGCAGGCCGTTTACGCGATGGGTATTACGAGGGAAAAAGTGCTCGAACTGGCCGGCGTGTTCTTCTCGCCGGACATCAACAATCCGCTGGAGATAAAAGACCTGTCGAAAGTCTGCAAGGACCAGGGGCTGCTGGACCAGTTCGTGGACTGGCTGCCCGGTGCCTTACTCCGCTAACAGTAAAGGAGGCAACTATTTTGTCGCACGCCAAAAAACCGGACAAGAAACACGAACCGAGGAAAATAAAAGAAATTCCCTCACCAGCCCCGACCGCCCGCGCCTTTGAATACGGCGAGTGCAAGGTGATGGTGGGCATCGAGGGAGGCCGCTGGCACCTGAGCATTGCCCACGGTACGCGCTACCCGACGTGGGATGAAATCCGCGACGCCCGTTACACGTTCATGCCGCCTGACATCCAGGTGGGTATGCTATTACCCGCGCCAGAAAACTATGTCAACATCCACCACAATTGCTTCCACCTGTGGCAACTGATAGGCCCTGACCCTTTCCTGCTATCCCAGGCCGGCCGCGAAGGTGTGGCGCTTATCGAGTCCCTTGGCCGCCTGTCCTTATCGGTGACGCCACCGCAACCGACACATATAGTCCTGGCTTTCCGTAACTGGTTAGTCGACGTCCTTATCCCAGCGATGCGCCCGGTATGCGATACGGGGCCGGTCCAACAACCGGCCCCGGTTGAGCAAAACGAACAGGAGGGAGAGGAAAATAGTGGCCAAGGTTGAGGCTGCGATTAAGAACGTCCATTACGGCACCGTCATCCGGCTGCCGGAACCGGACGGAAGAGTTGGTTATGTGGGCGAGAGAAAAGCGTTTTTTAGAAAGCACAAGGTTTGCATAGTTCACTTTCCGCAAGAGCAAGAGTCAGAGATTGGACCGGCTACGACGGTCGACGAGAATACGGTTGTCGAGGTTTTAATGACGCCCTGCGTTCTCGCTTCGCGGCATCTGGAGAGGGCCTACCAATGAAGGCCCTAACGCTTTACCAGCCATACGCCACTTTGCTGGCGCTCAACCTCAAAGGCCCGGAAACCCGGTCTTGGGCGACGAACTACCGTGGGCCCGTGGCAATCCACGCCGCCAAAAACTTCCCGGCCTGGGCGCGGGAGTTATGCCGGCAGGAGCCCTTCCTCTCAGTGCTTAGAAAAGCCGGGATTATCGGCTGCGACCTGCCGTTGGGCTGTATTGTGGGCCAGGCGAAACTGCAGACCATATTCCGCATTACACCCGGCGGCATGGTCGAAGCGGCCGACAACCGGACCTGCGGTTATTTCGTGGTCCGCCAGCTTCCCGGCGAGCCCGAGCGGTCTTTCGGAGACTACCGGCCCGGCCGGTTCGCCTGGGATTTCATCGACCCTCAACATTTTGAACCGGCCATACCGGCCAGGGGCGCTCAGGGCCTCTGGGACTGGCAGGCGCCTTGGGAGGTGGCGAGTTGAGGGAAAGCCTCGGATTCTTATTGGTTCTGGCGGCAATGCTCAATTTTTTTACGTCACCCGCCCACGCCTCCCCTCTATACAAGCCCGGCCTGGTTGAACTGGCCGCGCTGATCGAGGTTGAGGCCGCACTCGAACCGCTGGCGGGCAAGGTAGCGGTGGGGGCCGTCGTGGTCAACCGGACTAAGGACCCACGCTGGCCCTCCACCGTCCCGGCTGTGGTCGACCAGCGGATGCCTTCCCCTCAGTTCGCCAACCGGCACGGCATCCGCCCAAGTCCAGACAGTCTCTGGGCTGCGTTTCTGGCGCTCGAAGGCGTAGACCCGTCACGGGGTGCGCTTTTCTTCTACAACCCGCGGACGGCTACCGATCGCTGGATCAGGACGCGGCCGATAACCGTGCGGATCGGCAACCACGTGTTTGCGAGGTGATGAAGTTGGGCCAAGCGTGGCAGGACCAAGAGAAGCAAATCCTTGCCCGGTACTATAAGCAGCACGGCCCCCAGGCAACTTGCAAGGCGCTCAAGCGGGCCGGGTTCAACCGGACGGTCAGCCAAGCGCGCTCCATGGCGAGCCGGTTGGATATTAAGTACGAGCCTCCGCACCCGGCGAAGGTGCCCCTTAAACTCGACGGCAGCATGTCCGCCTGCTTCTATTGCAGCCGCGCAACCGCGCTGCTGTGCGACTGGATAGCCAAGGGCGACAAGTCAAGCTTGGTTGAGTACACCGAGCGGACAGCGCCCGTGGCCGACGTTCCGAGGGCGCTGGAGGCGGGCAGGCCCACCACAATGATTTTGACCAAGGTTATACGATGCCGCCTATTTGAATACGGCGACCCGCCGCCGATCGGAGAGTTGCAGCAAAAAATCTCTTAGGAGGATATTGATGGGGCCGCAGTTGGAAAACGGCTATACGCAGATCGCCAACTTGGTGCTCGAAGACCTGGCCAAGGCTTGCCTCAGCGGCCCCCAGTACCAACTCGTTTTTGTCGTTCTCCGAAAGACATGGGGCGACTGCGAACGCGACATAGACGGCAGCGCCCTGCGCGACGGCGACGGCCGGCCGATCAAGAAGCAGTGGGCGCATATCGGCACCCAGGAGTTTGCCGACATCACTGGCATGGCCAAGTCCACGGTTATCCGGGGCCTACAGGCGCTGGTCGACATGGGAATTCTGGTCACCCGCCCGAGCGAGGGCAGGCGTCCGGCAGCCTACCGGTATCAGAAATACGCCGACCGCTGGCAGACCGTTGGGCACAAATGCAACCTGTTTGCGGTAGCTGACGAGCGACCACAAACCAACGTAGTGGTAGCTGACGAGCGACCACAAGCAGGGCAAGTGCCTACGGACCAAAAAGAGTCCGCCGATTCGGTAGCTCACCAGATACCGCAAGACCCTCTTTTGGTAGCTGGTCAGCGACCACAAACACCATTACTGGTAGCTCACCAGATACCACAAAACGGTCAGGACGTTTCTGGTAGCTCACCAGATACCACAAACGGCGACTTTATGGACTCTCACCAGATACCACAAACCGACCCACTCATTATAAGAAATAAAGATTTAAACAAACTCTCTAAAGAGACCGCTCACGACGACGACAAAGAGGGCCCTCCCTCTCTCGAAGAACTGCACGAACGCTATTCACCACAGCAACAGGAGGCCATCAAGCGGTACTGGACCATGATCCGCCGGACCAGAAAGGGCAACCGGCTGGCTATGTCGGTCGTCCAGGCGTGGATGGACAAATGGTCAACCTTCCCGCCCGAACTGGTTATTCAGGCCATGAAACTACACATCGAAAAGTACCCGAACAGGCGGGAGGAATACACGCACGGGATCATTCGCGGGCTCAAACGAGATATGGAAGGAGCGCGAGGAAACAATGGAACAGGTGCAACCAGACCTGGAAAACTACCGGCGTCGATCGACAGGAGCAAATTCGTCTACGCCGGCGACGCCGATGCCTGAGTGCAACATCTGCCACGACCGCGGGCTGATCCTCCTGGACCACAAAACGGCCAGGCCCTGCGAGTGTATGCGGCAGCGCCTGCTCGAACGGCAGCTAAAGGCGAGCCGGATAACCGAGTCCTTCCGGGCTAAGACCTTCGAGAACTTTCACCCGGACAGCTCGACGCCGGAAGTACGCTCCATGTGGTCGAGCGCCCGGCACTATGTCCGGCAGTTGGAGGAGGGCGACCTGGGCGAAAACAATTGGCTGGTCCTCCTGGGCGTCCCCGGATCAGGCAAGACCCACCTATGCATGGCGGTGGCTAACCGGGCCTTGAAGACCGGGCTCACGGTGGCCTATATTCCGCACGTCGAGGTAATGGAGGAATTGCTGGCGGCGCTGAAAACCAGCGCCGGCACCCACGCCCGGACGGAGGAGATCAAGAAGGCGGATCTGCTGCTCTGGGACGACTTCCTGAAAGGGCGAGAAGCGCCTATCCCGTGGGTGATGGAGACCATTTTCCTGATCGTGAACTATCGCTATCTGCATGGCCTGCCGACGATTATCTCCAGCGAGCGGACGCCGGAGGAGATTTTGGCGGTCGACCAGGCTACCGGCTCCCGCATCCTGGAAAGGGCACGCGGGCACATCAGTATTATCGAGCAGCCGGAGAGCAACTACCGGCTGCACAGGGGGTAGGGGTATGAAATCCTCTGCGGAGATCGACGAAACAGGTAAATATCGTTACTCACTAATCCGCGAATGGAGAACCCGCCAGTACCTCACCCTGCTCCAACTGCCGGACATAATGGACCGCGCCTGCTTCATCATGCTTAACCCCAGTACGGCGGACGCCCGGCAGGACGATCCCACCATCCGACGATGTATCAGCCTGGCTAAAGCCTGGGGCTGCGGCGGCATCGAGGTCGTTAACCTTTTCGCCTACCGGGCGACCGATCCAAGAGAACTACTGAGGGCTGCGGACCCGGTGGGCCCGGAAAACGATAAGCACATAGTCCGGGCGGCAATGGGCTGCCAGTGGGTTGTAGCCGCCTGGGGGACCAGGGGCGCGTTTAAGGGCAGGGACAAGCAGGTTATTCAGTTGATCCAGGAAATCCGCAAGCCCCTGTACTGTGTCGGGCTGACCAAGGACGGCCACCCCAGGCACCCGCTGTATGCCAGGCGAGTACCCGAGCCGATTTTGTTCTGCCAGGAGGTGAGTTGCAGTTATGGCAATGCCACCTAAAGTCTTTGAAAAGTGGTTGGATTTACGTGCAGACGTCAAAACCGCCGGCGAAGCATACCGAGACAAATATCCTGACCCGTCGGTTGATGCCGGTTTAGGCTCAACGGAACGGACAGCGATTAATAACGCTGAAAAGGCGCTTGCTGGTTTTGAAGACGCCCGGTGCAATGGATTCCCGCAGCCATCCCAAGAGCAAATCGAGCACATGAAGATAGTAGGTGATTTTTAGATGGACGCCCTGGCACCGTTCCAGTGTACTCCACGAATTAAGCCTGAAACTGCTGCCGAACTGGTAAAACTCTCTGAGGAACACGGTTACCAAGCAGCAATAACCGTGCATGTCTGGGTGAAATGCCTTGATAAGGAAGTCACTAACGAGGCCGACGCACAAACCAGCATCGCAAGGTTGAAGGAGGCCATTTCCAAGACAAAACGCCAGGAGGTGAGGGAATGAAAAACGCCGTGCCGGTCCCGCTGACCGCGCCGATCGAGCCGCGCCCGGTAGTCCAGGCGATCGCCAGGAAAATGGAGATCAAACTCAGGGCGAACGACCACAAGAGCTACCAGGGCACTCCAGCCATCGTCCTGTTCCGCAAGCTGATGGAAGAAGTAGCCGAGCTATACGAAGCTATCCTGTGGAAGTCGCCGGAAGCCATCGCGGAGGAGGCGGCCGACGTAAACAACGTCGCTACGATGATCGCCGACGTGGTGGGCGGGCTGCAGTATGAGGCCGAGGAAGGGGCGGTTGTTCGTGAGACCGGCAGAGCTTAAGCCAGTTTTAAGGTACCCGGGCTCGAAGTGGAATATAGCGCGTTGGATTGTTAAACATTTCCCGCCACATTCAACCTATCTTGAGCCCTTTTTTGGAAGCGGCGCGGTCTTTTTCGTTAAACCCCCGTCGCATACCGAGACTATTAACGATATTAACGGCGACGTCGTCAACCTCTTCCGGGTTATTAGGGAAAGACCAAAGGGCATGGCAGCCCTAATTGAAAAGACACCGTGGGCGAGGGCAGAGTATTACGAAAGCTACGAACGAACGGGCGAAGCTCTCGAGGACGCCCGCCGGTTCCTGGTTCGCTGCTGGATGGCCCGCGGCACAAAGCTATGCCACCGCACGGGCTGGAGAAACGACATCCAGGGAAGGCAAGGGACCAGTTGCGCGAAGATATGGAACAGCTTGCCGGTCCGGATCCTCGCCGTAGCGGAAAGGCTTAAACAGGCGCAAATAGAGAACCAGCCCGCAATGCAACTGATTGAACGATATAAGCACCCGTGCGTCCTGATCTACGCGGACCCGCCGTATTTACTGGCCACCCGAAGAGAAAAGGCGCAATACGCCCACGAAATGACCGACGAGCAGCACGCGGAGCTTTTGGACGCCCTGGACCAGCACCCCGGCCCGGTCCTCATATCGGGCTATGACTGCCAGTTATACCAGGACCGGCTAAGCCATTGGAAACGCAAAACCACCAGGGCCTTAGCGGAGGGAGGCCGGCGGCGCACCGAGACACTATGGATCAACCCGGTGGCCGCGGCGACCTTGACCGTGGAGCAGGTAACGATTTTTAACAAGGAGGGCTAATCGTGAATTACAACCAGAAAGCATTGGAAGACCTGAAACGCGACTACGACGCCGGAAGCGTCCGAATACAGCTGGAACTTGCCGACCAGGACATACGGGCCATTATCAGCTACGCGGCGGCGGCCAAGGCGCAGTTGGAGGTAATTAAAAACACTAAGTTCCGCAAGGTGGTTTATCTCGGGCGAGAACACTTCACCACGCGGGTTGAGTTTTACGTCGGGCTGCGGCTTATACCGGACATACCGGGCGGGGACCGCACCCATTACCCCGTCCTTCACAGCCGGCGGTTTAAGGGCAACGAGCGGAAGCAGGCGTTCGAGTATGCTGACCAGTTGGTTAAGGAGCACGACGCTGTACTCGAAAAAATAGGATTTTGAGAAAGGAGGGCTGGCCTTGTACGTTTCGCCTAAACGGCTGGAAAAGGGCATGTACTGGCAGCGGGCCTGGTCACTGGTTGAAGGTTGCACACCGGTATCTGAAGGCTGCGCTAACTGTTGGGCGGCTTCTCAGGCACACATGCGGGCGGGCCAAGCGAACCTGAAAATGTTTGCGCGGTACGGCGGACTGACGAATACGAGGGGCCAATGGAACGGGCATATCCGGCTGTTGGAGCAGAACTTAGACCTTCCGCTGCGGACAAGAAAGTCTATCGTTTGGGCGGTATGGAACGACCTTTTCCATGAGGACGTGCCGCTTGAGTTTATCCGCAAAGCTTTCGGACACATGCACCACTGTAAGCGACATGCCTTTTTGGTTCTGACGAAACGGCCTCATCGGATGGCAGAGTTTATCCGGTGGTACTCCGATTGGGTTGGCTTCAATGCCTGGCCGCGTGAATACAAGCATGTATTCCTCGGTGTCACCGCCGAAAACCAAGAGATGGCTGACAAGCGGATACCGATACTACTTCAGATACCGGCGGCGGTGAGATTTGTTTCGTGTGAACCTCTATTGGGGTCAATAGACCTTGAACCGTATCTTTCGGTTTACGACCGCTACGGCGAACCTTCGGGACCCCGTTGCAATCCCGATGGAACCAACGCCATCAGTTGGATTATCTGCGGCTCCGAAACTGGCCCCGGTGCCCGTCCCTGCCACCCTGATTGGGTGCGGAGCCTACGGGACCAGTGCCAGGCAAGCGGAACGCCCTTCTTTTTTAAGTCTTGGGGCGCGTTCAAAGGCGCTGCCGATTTTGTGTGTGACCGTTTGATACCTGGTTCTGAGCGTACAGGCCGCCTGCTCGACGGCAGGATCTGGGATGAGGTGCCCTGGCCGGTCGACGGAGGAGGGAAATTAAGTGGCTGATTTACAGTTGTTCACTAAATTCCACAGTCTCCAAGACCCCTGCGAAGGCTGCAGCAAGTGCGCTTTCCCGCCCGCCGGAGAAGGATGCCTCCTGTTTCCCCGACCTGAGAACCAGTGGCAAAACGGCAAGTGCCTGTTTTACGACGGCCCCATCACCGTCTACCTGGCGGGCTCCATCCAAGGCCGCACTTTCGCTGACGCCAACGAGTGGCGGCTGCAGGCTACGGCGCTACTGGTCAAGCGGGGCTACCGGGTGCTAAACCCGTTGCGCGGGCAAAAAGAAGGGGACGTTTACTGCCCGCAGGACGTGATCTCCGCCGACCTTATGGACGTTAAGATGGCCGACATCATCCTGGTGGAAATGGACACCCGGGACGCGGCCTGCATCGGCACGTCGATGGAAATCCGCGAGGCGTACCGGCAGGGCAAGATCGTTGTCCTGTGGGGCACGGCGAACCAGGCCAGCTATTGGCTGCAGTATCACCAGACGAAGTGGTTTCCCGAGCTTCGCCTGGCGCTCGACTACCTGGTTAATGTCCTGCCGGGGTGGCTGCCGGTGGGCCGGAGGAGGGCGGATAAGCTGACTATTAGGTACGGGCCTGGCGATCAAGGCTCGATTAGCGGACCCTCTTTGGAGGAAGCATTAAAACGCCGACTTAGGGCGGATTAAGGAGGAGGAGTCTAATTGAACATCGACACCGGAGAGCTAAGACGGATCACCAAGGAGAACGAGGAGGAGCTGGCCCGGGCGGGTTTTGTCCAAGTGCCTTTCGAACTGGCATACGCGGCCAGGTTTAAACTCGCCGGCAAGGACAGCGCCCAGGTTAGTCTGACCAGCGGCGGTAAGCTGTCAAAGTGGGCGGCCCAGCAGCGCAAGCTGGCCCGGAAGAAGCGGGCGCGGGCGAGGACCAAAAAGAACCGGCGACGCATGGCCCAGGAGTCCAGGCGTCGGAACCGGATAATTTAGGAGGTCGACAACGATGGAACGTGACGCTAGGAAAGACTTAGAGTTGTTAGAGAAGATTCCTTTCCTGTGGGAAGACTTCGACGACAACATCATTGACAGCGATATGAACGTAATCGCAAAGTCAGTTAGTCCAACGGCTACACGTTATATTTTGGAAGCCCGCGAAGGCTGGCGGCATTGGATTCAGCGGGCGCAGGAGGCACAGGCCGAGGTCAAGCGGCTGGGAACTGAAAATGCAAATCTATCTGCTGATTTTGCGGTGATTAAAGAAGCATTAAAAGGAGCAATGACCAGCGAAAAGGTAACTTTTGAAGAATTTATCAGGTATGCGAAAGAGTTTAAAGCCCAACTCGCCGAGTGCCGCGCTGAGGCGGGGGCGATGAGAGGTGCGCTTGAAAGTTGTCTTGACTTGGTTTACAGCACGCACTCCTCCGACTCTGTTTATCGTAAGGTTATCGAAAATGCGCTCTCCGGCACTGCCGCCCGCGCCCACTTGGAGTACGTGCGGCGGCTGGAGGACGTGCTGGAAGACGGCAAGAGCGTATTTCAGCGGGTTATGGACATTTATGTTAAAACTCTCCGCGACGGTGACCCTGACTGGGAAAGCAAAATACGCGCCGTTGTTACCGATTGGGTAGAGCGTGCGAACCAAGCCCTTGCCGCGAAAGGAGGCCCGCCCGCCGATGGTCCAGGCAACAGAATATAAGCCCACGCACGCCCAGCTCCAGAAGGCGATCAGCGATTACCTGACCCTTACCGGCTGGATGGTCTGGCACAATCGGCAGGGCCTGGGCAGCTACAAAGGCATCCCGGACCTGACGGCCGTAAAGAACGACTGCACCCTCTGGATCGAGGTCAAAACGGAGGGTACGGACCTGAGCAGAGAACAGCGCAAATTCCGCGACGACATGCTGCCCCACACCGGCCCGCACCTGAAGCACGTCCTGGCCCGGTCGGTCGACGACGTGATTAGAGCAGTCGGCTAAGGCGAACATCTAAACTCCAGGCGACAAGGAGGTATCACTATGCAATGAGCAAACGAGCAGCAACCCGCGTAATTGTTTCATCGCACGCCCTGGCCCGCTGGCTGGACTACGTCGGGAACACCACCGGTAAGCATTTGGCCAGAAGGGTTCGGCGCCACCTCCAGGAGGCCCTGCGGCAGGGCATGGAGGTTGACAAAACCGGAGCTGGCCATGTCGAAGTGAAACCGGGCATTTGGGCGGTCATCGTACCGGAAGTAGAAGGTGGGTATTCTGTTGTCACGTTCCACCGGGGGCTGAAAATGCAGACCAAACAGGCGTTGTGGGCTTTGGCGGTAAAAGGAGGCGGGTTGGGGGTTGGAAAACCAGGAGAAGCCGATGGAGCTGCACTGCCCGATCTGCATGAAGCGGCTGGAGTGGCAGGAGCATGACTTTTACAGGTGCCCCGGCGGCTGCGGCGAGTGGTGGCCCAACATCCCGGACGAGGACGAGCCCCATGTCAAAGGGATCAAAGACAGCCATATCCGGTTCGTCTGGCAGGGAGACCGCAAGAGAGGCAAACGAGGTGGCTCAAAACGCGCGGGAAGAAAGCGCCGGAAACCGCGTCCCAAGCGGCGTCCGTATGAATTAATTTAAACATGTTGACAATCTCCAGAGACCTAAAGTATTATAGTGGCGTATCGTATTCCCATTTTGGGAATACCGTATTGGATAAGGGTACCACTCCTTCCTCCCCGCAGGAGAAGCGTTGCTGGCTGGACGCGGGGCGGGGCGCACCAAAACCCTGCCCCGCGTCCCAGGATTAAAAGCCGCAAGTCGGCATTTAATAGGGCGCCGGGGGACTCCAGCCGTCCCAGAGCCGACGCCCACCAAAAAAGTAAGTGCGTGCAACCCCCGGGCTAAAACCCCGGGGGCTATTTTTTTTTGCGGAAGGCGGGGCTGAGGTGATCGGGTTGATGCTGGTACACCTGGGCATGCCGGTAGTCAGATGGAAGCTCGAACAGGGCAAGCGGTACCGCGTCCACGTCCACGCCGCAACCTGCGAGGTCCTTTTCGATGCCGTCTTTGAGGGGTGGAACGGAGGGCATGGAGAGCCGTTTTCCGAATACGCCGTAGCCAAATGGGACAATGGAGTCAAGCTCTGTGGCCCGGCATGGAACGCCCACGAGGTCCCTCCGGACCATAACCACGAAGGCGGGGAAGGCGGGGCCGGTTAAGATGGCCAAAAAAGGACCGGCGAATTTTTGCCGGTATGACTGCCGGGAGCTGAAGTACCGATGTTGTTGGTTATGCGAGAGGCGGGAGAAGTGCAAACTGGCGTGCAACCTGCATTGCGTGAAGTATAAGGAGTATCTGGCGAAGGAGGAGGCCGAATGCCGTCGTACAAACGACGCTGCATCTGGTGCGCCCACAAGTGGGAAACCGCCGGACCGGAAGCCGACAAGCTATTCCTCAACTGCCCCGGGTGTGGCATGTGGACGACTAATATTTTTTACGGCTCCAAAGCCGCGGCGGGGCAGAAAACCCAAGGGGAGGGACAGTCTTGTTGTTCGACCAGGTGACACCGCTCACCCGGAAACGGCGGTACCCGAAACGGAAGTACACGGTGAGGGCGCCGGGGGTTAGGACGCGAACATACGCCTGCGTGATAAGGGCCAGGCGGTGGGCAAACAACGTGGCCGCGCAAAAGCGGGTTACGGCGTCGCTCACAAACCGGGCCACCGGCAGGGTCTACCTGATACGGCCGGTAGCGGAGATCCCGGCCAGGGCGCAGGTGGCAATGTAGAGGGAAAGGCAGCAAGCTCACGCGAGCATTAGGGCGAACGCCCATATCCATCAAAAACGGAATTATTTATGCAAAAACACTTGCATACCCCTAAATTATGGTATAGACTAAGATTGAAGGATGGGTTTTTTGGGGGGTGTTTAGGTGAAGTTGTATACCGGCCGGTATAAACACAAGCAAATAGCCGACAGCGGTCTCGTGCCGGTAGGTATCACTTTGGGCGTTCCGAAGTTTCCGTTGCCGTACCAAGTGGTTGAATACGTCAGGGAACTGGCCCCGGACGGATGGATGTTCCAAATAAATGACCGGGCGGCGTTTACGCCAAAGTTTTATGCGAAGCTGGATCGGATTGGGGTCGAAAAAATCCGGCGCCAGTTGGAGCGAATCAGCCGGGAGCACGGCGGAAGGGACCTGGTTCTGCTCTGCTACGAGGACGTGAGCAAGCCGCGGGAATGGTGTCACAGGCTCGTGTTTGCGGAGTGGTGGGGGTCTAAAACAGGGGAAAAAGTGGAGGAGCTGGACCTGCTTTATCCACCCGACAAAGGAAGTAAAACGGTTACCCAGTTGACATTCAGCCTCTTCTAAATCGAACGACCAAAACCGTCCGCCCGTAGCTCAACGGTAGAGCACCGTGCTCTTTACACGGGGCATGGAGGGTTCGAGTCCCTCCCGGCGGCCCAGAAAACAAAAGCCCTCGCCTCGCGGCGGGGGCATCTGTTTTTGTTTGGAGGTATCTCATGGCACGTTTCCAGAACCCAGGCTCTTTCTTCCTGGGCACGCTGGTTGCCAAAGAGCAGGCGTTCTTGAAAGCGGTTATCGAGAACGCTTTGAGACAGGGCTACACGCGGTTTATAGAACCATGCGCCGGGGCTTTCGCCATGGCTCACTTAGCACAGTCTGTCGGGTGGCCAGCGGACCAAATCGACACCAGCGACGTGTCGATGTTCAGTTCGATAATGGGCTACGCAATCACGGGACAGGACCTGGCGGGGCTGCGCTTAGAGGCGGATGGCTACGAGGGGGAGGACTTGACCGACCCGGCCGTGGCCCTGTGGACGCACCTGGTCCTGAGAACCGCTACCAAGGCAGGCAAGACATATTTCGCCGAGTTGCTGCACGACCTGCACAAAAGACAAGAGCACCATGTGGGCGTAATCCGAAAGCAGCTACAGCGGGCGAAGGAACTGCTTTCAGGAATGAGGTACCGCCCGCTCTGCATGTGGGCTCACCTGACGGAGGTCCTGTCCGACCCGGAGGCCCTTGTCTGCATCAACCCGCCCACATACACGGCGGGTTTTGAGAAGTGGTACGACACCGGCGGAAGGATGCGGTGGAAGGAACCGCCATATGAAATCTTCGACCCGGAAACGGGCCTTGTAAAACTAATGTGCCAGTGGGCAAAGGACGCAAAGGCCCTGGTAATCTGCTACGAGGAAAACGAACCGGGTAAGACCGCAGGCGCTCCCGTATTCGCACGTTTCGGCGTGCGCCAAAACATAAATGTCTACCTTACAACAAACAGGCCGGATGAGGTAGAGGCTCTCGCGCGGGGAAAGAAAATCGTCCGCCCAGGCCCGGTCGCCATGGAGCCCCTCAAGGGGCCACCGATGCCGGCGGATCACGCTATTACCGAGAGGTCGCGCGTTGAGGTGGAAAGCATCACCAGGGCAAACGCCCTGTACTACCGGTCTATTTGGACGCACAACTTCGCCGGGAAATCGGCGCCGATCAACTTGGCCTTAAAAGTGGACGGGTACCTGGCGGGCGTGTTCGGATACGATCCAGGCTGGCTCAACATCGGGAGGTTCGGGCAGGAGGAGCGCACGGCGCTGCTGCTGACCTACGGCGTTACGACGCCCCATAACACGCTCCGCATGGGCCGGCTCCTGTCAATGGCGGCCTTGACCCGCGCGGTGATCAAGCCGGTGCTTTCTCCGCTGGAATACGAGAAAGTCGAGAGCGTGGTCACGGCCATGCTGACTTCGAAACCGGAAAGCAAAGAAGAACGCGGCATTATGAAGCTCGTGCGGCGGGCAAAGGATTCCAAGATGGGGTACCGCCTGACATACGAGGCGCCTTTGAACGACAACAGTCTACAGGGGGTATTAACCGAATGGCTCAGGAAGGAAGCCCAGTGGAGGAAGGCGAGGGCCAAGTCTATGAAAAAATAATCGAACTGGGCCAGGGACTGAGCATAGCCAGAGTTGTCCTGGATAACCTGCGGGAGCAAGATGTCAACGCTCGGACCATGAACCCGGCCATGTTCAAACAACTGGTCGCCAACGTGAAAAAGCGTGGCTCCCTGGAAAGCCTGCCCTTCTGCGCCCTGGTCAACGGGAGGGTGGAAATAATCTCGGGCCACCACCGGAGCAGGGCGGCCAGGGAGGCGGGGTTGAAGGAAATAACCGTGCTCCTGGACGAGTCGGGGCTGAGCCGTTCGCAGATAGCGGCTAAACAGCTCGCACATAACAGCATCAGCGGGTTCGACGACCAAAACATCATCCGGCAAATAGCGCAAATTATAACGGATGTCGACGACATGCTGGAGGCCCATCTACCCAAGGATATATTGACCGAACCGGAGGCCGTCTTGGACACCCTTATAGCGCCGAAGGTCGACTTTGACTGGAAGACTGTATCGTTTGTGTTTCTTCCTCACCAACTGGACGACATGAAGGCGCTAATCAACAGCTTAGAGGGCAGGCAAGACCTGGTCTCCGTCGCGCCGATAGAGTTGTTTAAGGCGTTTGCGGACGCAGTGATCAAGTTCTCCCGATTTATGGACATCCGGTCTGCGGGCACGGCGGTCGCCGTAATGGCGCGGACGGCCCTGGAAATAGTGGCGGAGGTGGGCATACGGGAGGATGACGAGCCCTGGGTTGCGCTCTCCAGTATATTTGGCAGCGGCACCATGCCTAAAGAGGCAGCCGAAGTGGTTAGGCGGGCCGTCAAGCAGATGCAGGAAGACGGCCATGTGGGCAAAAAGAACCTCTGGCAGGCCATAGAATACTGGGCCGCCGATTATTTAGGTGGTGAATGAGGTTGGGCAAGGACGACCGACAGCCCTGGGAACGACAGAAAGGCGAGACACAGAAAGCCTTTGAGGCTTTTTGCATTTACCGGGACATGGGTGCTGACAGGAGTTTATCGAAAGTATCCCAGCAGTTAGGCAAACACAAGGTTTTGCTCCAGCGCTGGAGTTCTCGCTGGCAATGGGTCTTGCGGGTTGAAGCCTGGGACGACCACCTGGACCAGGGGGCCCGGCGCGAAAACGAGAAGCGGGTAAAAGCAATGGCCGAACGGCATGCGAACCAGGCCATGCTGTTCCAGCAGAAACTCGTGGAGCGCTTACGGACGATAAATCCAGAAGACTTGTCGCCGGCCGATCTGGCCAGGTGGTTCGACGTGGCGGTCAAGGTCGAGCGACTAAGCAGGGGTGAGCCTACCGAGAATGTGAGGCAAGAAGATAACAGGCGGGACAATAATGAACTTGCAAAACGCATTCTGTCCGACCCAGAAGCCCGACGACTTGCTGGCCAGCTGCTCGGACGAATCATTCCTGGCAGCGCTGGCACCGGCGGGCCTGGCGTGGGTAGCGAGCGGTAAGAAGTGGCGATTAGCCCCGCACCTTAGTTATCTTAACGAAAAACTGCTGGCGGTGGCGGCGGGCCATATCAAGCGCTTAATGATCCTGATGCCCCCGCGGCACGGCAAGAGCCAACTGACCAGCCAGTATTTTGCCGCCTGGTATCTCGGCACGTTCCCAGACCGGCGGGTGTTGCTAACCAGTTACGAGGCGGACTTCGCGGCTTCCTGGGGCCGCAAGGCAAGGGACATCCTTGAAGAATATGGTCCCAAGGTTTTCGGCGTTCGACTAAGACGGGATTCCACGGCGGGCGCAAGATGGGACCTGGCGGGTCACGAGGGCGGCATGAACACGGCGGGTGTCGCGGGCCCGGTCACCGGTAAGGGCGCCCACCTGTTTATAATCGACGACCCGCTGAAGAACGACAAAGACGCTGCCTCCAAGACCGTTCGGGACGGCCAGTGGGAATGGTACAGGTCTACCGCCTACACCCGGCTTGAGCCCGGCGGAGCGATCATACTCATAATGACCCGCTGGAACGAGGACGACCTGGCCGGGCGGCTGCTAAAGCAGGCCAAGGAAGACCCGGAGGCGGACCAGTGGGAAGTCATAAGCCTTCCCGGGCTGGCGGAAGAAGACGATACGCTTGGGCGACAGCCGGGGGAGGCCCTTTGGCCGGAGCGGTTCGGTGAAAAGGAATTGCTCCAGATTAAGCGGACGATCGGCACCTACTGGTGGAACTCGCTGTACAGGCAAAAGCCGTCGCCCGAAGAGGGTACGCTGTTCAAGCGGTCCTGGTTCCGGTACTTCCGCGACGAGGGCTTGTACTACGTCCTGGCCGGCCCGGAAGGCGAGAAACTGGTTGAAAAGTCTAAGTGCTGGATATTCCAGACCTGCGACCCGGCGGCTACGGAGAAGGAGAGCAGTTGCTATTTCGTCCTGGCTACCTGGGCGGTGACGCCCGACAAAGACCTGCTCCTCTTGGACGTTTTCCGGGAGCGGGCTGAAACTACCAAGCACAAGCAAATTATGAAAGCCCAATACCAGCGGTGGCGCCCGACTTTCCAGGGCGTTGAGGAAGCAAGTTACGGGCTGAATATCATACAAGACTGTAAGAAAGAAGGCTTACCGATCCGGCCGCTGCCAGCCGATACGGACAAGGTTTCGCGGGCGCGGCCGTTCGCTGCAAGGTGCGAAGTGGGCACCGTTTACTTCCGGCTCGGAGCACCCTGGATGGGCGAGTGGGAAGACGAGCTGATCGCGTTCCCCAAGGGCCAATACAAGGACCAGGTAGACGTTGCCTCTTACGCGGGCATAGAGATAGCCACCGGCATCGGGACGGTCGCCCGGGCCGCCGGTGCCAAACCAGCGGGATGGTAGGTGATACTTTTGACATGGGAGACATGGGAGACCTGGCCGCCCGAGGGCCACAAACAGCGGATCGAAAAGTATGCCTTATTCCGGCTGCTGTTCATGGGGAAACACGACGACGTTTACGCCCGGATGCAGCAGTGGCTCGAAAAAGAAGCGGATAAGGCCGTCATCTACATCGTCTGCAACTTTGCCGGGCTGATCAGCAAAATCTGCGCCGACCTGCTGTTCGGGGAGCCGATCCGTGCCGTCCTGGGCGACGAGGACAGCCCGGAACAGAAGGCCATGGACAACATCTTCAACAACAACAACCTGCATACCGTCAACTATGAAATGGCGCTGTCA
Organism: Ammonifex sp.; assembly: GCA_003604985.1. Lineage (GTDB taxonomy): Bacteria > Bacillota > Desulfotomaculia > Desulfotomaculales > Ammonificaceae > SURF-55. Next base: position 15,888 of record QZIW01000066.1, on the reverse strand, counting down.
AGCAGCTACCGGGGCGATGCCGTCTATAAGGCCCGGTTCGGCAAGTACCGGGACTGGTCCGAGGGCGAGCAGGCGATCATCGAGTCCGTGCCGGCGCACGTCTTCTTTCCTCACCTGAACGGCGACAACGTCCAGGAAATGACCGGGGCTACCCTGGCCTGGACGAAGGAGGTCAATGACAGAAAGTACCTGCGGAAAGAGATCCATCTACCCGGCCTGATCCGGAACGAACTCTGGCTTCTTGACGGCAGCCAAATACGCATGAAGGTGCCGCTGAAGACGCTGGACGAATACGACGGGCTGAAGGATGAGCAGGAGACCAAGTACCCCGGGCTGCTGGTTGAGCACGTCCCCAACTGGCGGCTTGACGATATGTTTTGGGGCATCAGCGATTACGAGGACCTGGAGAGCCTTTTCGACGGGCTGAATAACCGGGTGAGCCGGGTAGACCGGATTCTTGACAAGCACTCTGACCCCAAGCTCATTCTGCCGCCCGGCCTGATGAAGTACGACGAGAAACGCAAAATGTGGTACATAGAAAAGGAGCTCCTCCAGGTGGTCGAGGTTGACCAGACGATGGTGGGGGACCTGCCCAAGTACCTGGTCTGGGACGCCCAGCTCGAAGCGGCATTTAAGGAGATCGACAAGTTCCTGGAGCTCCTTATGATAATGTCCGAAATCTCCCCGGCGGCGTTCGGTTTGGATAAAAGCGGCGTAGCGGAAAGTGGCCGGGCGCTGAAGTTCCGGCTGATCCGCACCCTGGCCAAGATCAACCGGAAGAAGCTGTATTTCGACCAGGGCCTAAAGAACATCCTCTATGCGGCTCAGGTGCTTGACGTGACTTTCGGGAAAAGCAATTACGAGCCTGCTATCCCGCGCATCGTCTGGGCGGACGGCCTGCCGGTCGACCAGATGGAGCAGGCTGAAATCGAGGCTTCCCGGCTCGCTGCAGAAAATACCAGCCTGGAGAGCAGCGTCAGACGGCTTGACGGACTGGAGGGCAAGGCGCTGCAGGAGGAGATCGACCGCATTCGAAAGGCGGCAAAAGAACGGACGCCGCCCGCCCCCAACATAACACTGCCTAAGTCGGGCGAGCAGGGCGCCGAAGGTGGCGGGGGCGGCGAGGGCGGTGGAGGTTAATGGTCAGGGGCCCGGACAAACGGCTCGTTAAGCTAAGTGAAACCGAGGCCGACCGGCTGGTGCGGCTGTACACCGAGGCCGAGCGCGAAATACTGCTCCAACTTAACCGGGCGATCGCTAAGGGTAACAAGACCGAGTACCTAAAAGGGATGCTCAAAAACGTGCAGGCCATTCTGGGCGACCTCCGGGCCGGGAGTCGCACCTGGTGTCAGGAGGCGATTCCTCGGGTTTACATCGAGGGAACGGGCTTCGCCGACAACCAGCTAAAAGCGCGGGGCCAGAAGCTCATTGCGGGCTTCGGTGCCATCCATCAACAGGCGGCCAAGGTCCTGGCCGACAACGCATACGACCGACTGGACAGCGTAGCCCAGCTAATCGGGCGGCGCGTACAGGACATCTATAGGGAGTACGCCCTGGAGACCACGCGGCAGAGCGTCATAGGCCACAAGACCTGGCAGCAGGTATCGCGTGACTTCCGCGAGCGACTGGCCGGCAGCGGCATAACAGGCTTCCGGGACCGGGCCGGCCGCGACTGGAATATGAAGACCTACGCCGACACGGTGGCCAGGACTACGACGATGGAGGCCCACCTGCAGGGCACGGCCAACCGGCTGCTGGAGCATGGGCACGACTTGGTCAAGATCAGCACGCACGTCGGGGCCTGCCCGAAATGCGTTAACTGGCAGGGCAAGGTCCTCAGCCTGACGGGGAAGACCGCCGGTTATCCCACTTTAGACGACGCCAAGGCGGGCGGGCTGTTTCACCCGAACTGCAAGCACGCCTACGGGCTGTACATAGACATCGACGCGGAGATCAACGAGGCGAGTTAGCCGGGGAGGTTCCTTCCACGGCTATACCATGAAGAAGGAGGTCGTTAAACCTAATAGGTATCATCCGGCTGGTATAACACAGCCGGTTTGTGACGGGGTCCCAGACTAGGTGGTCGGAGACCAGGGCGCGCGGCTTCCGGTTAGGGATGAACGAGAGGCCATGCTCCCGTAGGAAAAGGCGGGTGTGGTCTTTCCCGAGCCGGATCAGTGCAGGCACCAGGCCCTGCTTGCGTAGCTGGGAAAGACGGGTGTTAATTCCCACCGTTACGGACTGGCGGTCGTTTTGTATAGTCCAGTCGGTCAAGTCAATCACCTCTGGCACAATTCGCCGGGGGTTTTTAGTTTCCTGCAAAATTTTACCGGGCCGGGAGCCCAAAGGAGGACGAGCTTGATGCTCAAATGGCTACACAATCCTAAAAGACGTTTTCAGCTGCTCAACGAACCACCCGGCGGCGGCGGTCAAGGTGGAGGCGGCGGCAACCCGCCCGCCCAGACATTCACCGCCGAGTACGTCCGGGATCTCCGCCAAGAGGCTGCGGAGTACCGGTCAAAGCTCCGGGATGCTGAGAAGGACCGCGATACCGCTAAAACTGAGCTCCAAGCGCTGAAAACGGGTACCGACGCCCTCCTGGAGAGGGCAAGGCAGGTCCTGAAGCTGGATGCTAACGCGGACCTGAAGGCCGTGACGGCCAAGATCGAGGAGTTGGCCAAAAATGCCGACGGTATCATAGGAAAAGCCCAGGAGGCGCTGCGTAAAGCGGTGTTTGTGGCCGCAGCTACCAAGTCGAACCTGATTGACATCGAGGCCGCCTACAAACTGGCCGACCTAACAGGCGTGAACGTGGACATGGAGTCCATGAACGTGTTCCCGGTGGACAAGGATGGTAAACAGCTCGTCAAGGATGGCAAACCCGTTTCGGGGCTCGACCACATCGTCGAAGCTCTGGTTAAAGAAAAGCCATACCTGGCGGGCAAAACGGGCAGCGGCGGCGTAGGTTCGTCCTCTAACCCCGGCGCGGGCGGCCCGCCTGACCCGGTGGCGGAGGCCAAGAAAATCGCGGAGGAACGGAACAAAGGAGCACAACAGGCTCCCGGGGGACTTGACCCCTGGGCGCCAAAACAGTAAGGGGGAATAAACAGTGGACCTCACACTGAAGACCACGACTTTTGGTGGTGAAGTAAGTTTCCTGGATAGCAAGGAAGTCCGCTACATCCGCGGCGGCGTAACCCTGGACCACAGTGACGTTTCTGCGGACGCTGCGGGGCTTAAAAAGCTGCTTGCCGGTTCGTTCATCGGCAAAAAGGGCAACGGCAAGTGGGCAAAGTATACTGCCGGCGTTGCCGCGACGGTTACGCTCAATCCCGCCGGCGACAACAACGACGTCAAGGTAACTGCTAAGGCGGCCGGGACAGCCGGTAATAGCATTAAAGTTCAGCTCAAAGCTCCGGGCGCGGCCAGCCAGCCGCTGTTTGTCAGGGTGGAGAGCGACGTTATTGTAGTCTACCTTGCGACCGATGCGGGCAGCGCCATCACCAGCACCGCGGCACAGGTTATCGCTGCCATCAACGCCACGCTCTGGGTTAAAGACCAGGTCTTGGCCGCAAACGGCGCGGGCAGCGACGGCACCGGTGTAGTGGCGGCTGTGGCGGCGACAGCGCTTGCTGAGGGCACCGACCCGAACGTCACTCCGACGGCGATCCTGGCGGAGACCGTCTACTTCACCAGCTTTACGTCGAGTGGCGGGGCCTCTCACGCCGACCAAGCGGCCACCGCGATCGACCACGGGCGGGTTATTTCGGCGCGTCTGCCGGTTGCGCCCGACGCCGTAGTCAAAGCGAATATGCCCGGCATTACGTTTGTTGGGTAATGCCGAGGAGACTGGAGGGATAAGGAAATGAATCCGTTGCTTAAAGAGTTCAGCCGGAAGGCCGTCCTGGCCTATGCCCGTGCGCGGCTGCCCCGAAACTACGTCGGGGCCACGCTGTTCCCCGTGAACACCGTCAACGAGTTGACTTTTGAATACTGGAAGGACCAGAACATCCTGCCGGTAATGGCCAGCGTGCAGATGTACGGCGCAGAAGCCCAGATTGCCAGTCGTGACGGTGCGGACAAGGTCACCGGCGAGATCCCGCCGATCAAACGGAAAATTCCGCTTAACGAGCGGGAGCTTATCGCTCTCAAGCGTGAGGGCGCCGGCGACGTTGATAGGGTTCGCAACCAACTCTATAACGATCTGGACAACATGATCGACTCCGTAAACGCACGGATTGAGAAGATGCGGATGGACGCGGTCGCTTACGGGCAGTTGGCACTGAACGAGAACGGGATTATGATGACCGTCGACTACGGCGTCCCGGCGGGCAACAAAGAGACCCTGGCGGGCAACGACCTCTGGAGCGCTGTAGCGACTGCCGAGCCCGTCACGAAGATTCAAGCCTGGGTAAACGCCGTGGTAGCGGCTTGCGGTGTGCGGCCTACCAGAGCCCTGACCTCAAACACTGTGGTTAGCTACCTCATCCAGAACGCCCAGGTTCGAAAAATGATCTACGGGGATTCCGGCGGCACCCGCGCCGTGAGCCTGGCGCAGGTGAACACCTTGATGGAACAGCTCGACCTGCCGGCCATCGCCACCTACGACCTGCAGGTCCGTAGCCAGGCCGAAGCCGGGACCTATTCGACAGTGCGTTTCTTCCCGTCCACGCGGTTCGTACTCCTGCCGCCGACCAAATGCGGCGACACGCTCATGGGGCCGACCGCTGAGGCGCTATTGGACACCGAGGTTGAGGCCAGGGAAGCGGCCGGGATTTATGCCCGCGTCGACGCCGTGGACGAACCGCCCGGCATCTGGACCAAAGCTGCGGCCACCGCGATCCCGACCTTCCCGTACGCAGACGGCATCTTCATCGGTGTCGTTCTGGCTGAGTAACTTACAGGGGCCAACGTCCGGCATTTGCAGGCAGCGGGTGCCGGACGGCCCCGTTTAGAGAGGTGATGGGCGGTGGACCTAACGGCGGCCAACGAATATTTCAGCACTCGCCTAAACAGCGCGGTATGGGACGCGGCTTCGGACACCGACAAGACCAAGGCGCTGACGACCGCCGAAAACCAGCTGGCGGACTACGAGGACATGGTAGAATCCACCCGTTTTAATAAGGCCGTCTGCGAGCAGGCTATATGGCTTTTAGCGGGTGACAAAAGGGCGGAGCTGCAAAAGTCTGGAGTAGCCAGTTCCAGTATAGGGTCGCTTTCCGAGACATACAATCTGCGGCATGACCCGACCATAGCTTCCCAAGCATGGGCCTTTCTGCGCGGGCCGGGCCTCAAGGCTGGTGGTCTACGGTGATCGACCAGTATCTGAACCAAACAGCCGTGTGGAAGCCCGCGGTGATAAACGAGTATGGCGAAGCGACTACCTTTATTTCCGAACCGCCGTTTACTACGGCCCAGACAATCACGGTCCGCTGGGAAGCAAAGCGTCGGATAGTCCGGAATCGGCAAGGGCAAGAGGTAGTTTCTGAGGCGCGGGTGTTCTGCATGGAAGCGGTTCAGCCGGGCGATGTAATTGAGTACGGAGGCCGTGACTGGCCGGTGATCGCGGTGAGCGAGGTTCCTGGTTTAAATGGTATTGTCCGCCACCGGGAGGTGGCCGTATGACGTTAAAATGGCGCGGCGACCTGGCGAAGAAGATTGCCCGTGAGGCGGCAATGCAGGCACTTCACGATGGGGCGGAGGCGATACTCACCGAGGCAATTGACGAAGCGCCGATTGATACCGGTACTTTGCGCCGGTCTGGGGCGGTGACTGACGCCCCGACTGAGGGGGCGGTGTATGTTTCTTTTAGTACGCCCTACGCCGTTAAGCAGCATGAAGATCTAACTTTGAACCATCCTCGCGGGGGCAAGGCAAAGTATCTTGAGGACCCGTTCAAGCGCAACGCGGCCAAGGTGGAGAAGCTGGTGGGCCTACGGGTTAAGAAGGCCCTGAAGGATGCGAGGTGATGCCTTCTGCCGGAACTTGCAAGGGACATCGCGGGCTATCTGGTTGATCAAGGGCAGGCTTTGGCCGTTGGAACAGATATTTTCCTGGATGCGAGGCCCGATCAACCAGACGATTTAGTTGCGGTATTCGATACGGGCGGCTATCCGGCTCAAGCGGTTTTGCCGGACCTGCGGCGTACGGTTCAGATAACAGTTCGAAGCAAGAGCTATGCTGTTGCGAGAAAAAAAATCTGGCAGATATTCAGCCTGCTTGACCGGCCGGAAAACCGATTTATTGAGATCAATAACCGCAAGATGGTGGCGCAGGCGATGCAGCCCCCATTGTTACTGGAGCGGGATGCGAATAATCGGGGGGTGTTTGTGTTTAACCTTGCGGTCTGGACAAGTAGGGATTAAGGAGGGGATAAAGTGGCGCAACTTACGGTTCAGAACATTGCGCTTGCCGGCCTTACGCCGAGTTACGCGGCGGCTGCGGCGGGCGGTGACAACTTCACCAACGACGGCCGGGCTTTTCTGCACGTGAAAAACGGCAGCGCGAGTTCCATTAACGTTACTGTTGATTCCGCTGTCCCGTGCAACCAGGGTTTTGATCACGATATCACGGTGGCGGTTGCAGCCGGAGCGGACAAGATGATCGGGCCGTTTGACCCGGAGCGTTTTAATGATTCGACGGGCAAGGTGAATGTTACCTACAGCGCGGTGACCACGGTAACCGTGGCCGCATTACACCTGTAAGAAAGGAGAGGAAACTTAAATGCCGATTGCAACCCAAACAAAAGTCCTTGAGCTTAAGGACGCTAAAGTGTTTCCGTTGACCGCCGATCCGGCAGGTGGATCGCCGACTTACGGCAGCCCGGTGGACATCCCCGGCATACTGAAGCTGGATGTGTCCCCCAACATGGTTACCAAGGAGCTTCACGGTGACAATGTGTTGTTGGACATTTTCTCGAAACCGGAGAGCGTGGACATCGGTATCGACAATGCCATATTGCCGCTTGACGTATTGGCGTTACTTATGGGCGGCGCTGTGACGGCCAGCGGCACCACGCCGAACCAGAAACAGACCTACGACCTGGCAAATGGGGACAAGCCGGGCTACGTCAAGATCGAGGGCCAAGCGCTCTACGTTGACGCGGGACTGGGGGACGTGCATGTGGTGATCCACAAGGCAAAGACCACCGACGCGCCGAAGTTCTCGCTTGAAGGTATGAACGGAGACTTCGCGAAGGTGAGCGCGAAGCTGAAGGCCATCCCGCTCCAGGCGACCGGGAATAAGTTGCTGTCCGTGGTGATCAACGAGACGGCGACGGCGATCAGCTAAAAAAAAGGGGGGGGGCGGCCTGAGTGCCGCCCTGGAGTTTTATTTGGAGGGAGGAGGGATATGATGAGTAATCTTGCGGATATCCGGCCCAAGGCGGTTAAAGTGGTTCTGGACAAGGAGCGGACGCTTAAATTCGACTTAAATGCGTTTGCGGCGCTGGAGGAAGAGCAGGGCAGCGTGGAAGCGGCCTTGGACGCGCTGGCTAAAGGAAGCGTCAAGGCCCTGCGCGCCGTGCTGTGGTCCGGGCTGGTGCATGAGGACGAAGCGTTGACGGTTAAAGACGTGGGCCGGCTGATAACTCTCGCTGATTTACAGCGTGTAACTGAGGCGGTGAACGAAGCCATTTCCCAGGCGCTGCCTCAGCCCGAAAAAAACGCAGAAAACCCGCCGGAGAAGTAGGGTCCGGCGGGTGGGATTGGGTCTGGCTGCTGTATCTGGGGACGGTTATTTTGGGGATGAATGAGGAAACATTCTGGCGGTGTACGCCGGGGAAGTTGATGAGACTGGCGGAGGTGCATTTGCAGGTCCACGGGGGAGAACAAAAGGAAAAGCCGCAGGAGCGGCTTTCGTTGCAGGAGTTGATGAGTTGGCGCTAGCGAAGTAGAGCGACAAATTGACTATATTTTTTGCTTACATCGTCTCCGCCGAAAAGAACGTCGACTTCAGCGGGTCCGTATTTGATCGTCATTACGATTACACTGTCATCTTTTTTTCGCCCACCAAGAGCCGCGCCGGCAATGGCACCTATTCCACCGGTGAGAACACCGCCGACGATGGCCCCGGCAGCGGCCTTACCAAGGCTGCGCTTGCTGGCTTTTTCGAGGGTGACGTTCGTGACATCAGCTTTAGGTATTTTCAGTTTAGGGCTAAACGTGGGGCCGAAATAGATGACTATCATGTCATCTTCTTTTCCGACACCAACGGCAATTGGTGATTTTGTAAGGTCAGGATGGCCGCCCAGGTAAGTTATATTGAGAGTTGTCAATTGACGCTTGATACCGCTTAAGAACCCCAAAATAAACACCTCCATTGGTTGTTTTTTCTATTGTAGTCGATAGACAGGGGTGACATCAATGCAAGTTGGCGATCTTTCCGTACGCCTAAGCCTTAATATGGCTGGATTTCAAAAGGGATTAGCTGCAGCTCGGGCATCCATGCAGCGTTTGAGCCAACAGGCTCAGGAGTTGGAACCGGCAATGGCTGCGATTGGAACGGCAATTAAAGCCGTAGGTGCAGTTATGGCTGCAGGGTTTGGGGCCGCGGTTGTTGGTAGTGTGAAAGGCGCCGTTGCCCTTGAAAACTATCGCAATACCTTGAACGTAGTCATGAAAGACCAGCAGAAAGCGGCGGCTATGATGGCTTGGGCAGTAGATTTTGCTAACCGGACGCCTTTTGAAACTGACAGCATCATACAGGCGACGGTTCGGCTTCAAGCTTACGGTCTTGAAGCGCAAAAAGTGCTCCCTGCTATCGGGGATATGGCCGGCGTGATGAACAAGGACATCATGCAAGCCGTGGAGGCTGTGGCCGACGCCCAGACTGGCGAGCTCGAACGGCTGAAGGAATTCGGCATTACTAAAGCCATGATTATCCAGAAGAACGCTGAGATGGGCCGGAATATTGAAATCGTCAACAATACGGGGCAGATAACTGACCAGAAAGCTTTTAACGAAGCCCTGTTCGCTCTAATGAACGACCGTTTCAAGGGCGGCATGGAGATTCAAGCTAAGTCATTCAGTGGTCTGTGGTCTACCATGGTTGGTGTTTTTAAAACTTCTTTAGCGACTATGGCCGGCATTAGTGCTATGGGTAAAGTTCAGATCGGCGGGTTGTTTGACAATTTAAAGAAGAAAATGCAGGAGGTTATTAACAAGCTTGCCGACTGGCAGAAAAATGGGCAATTGCAAGCCTGGTCAGACCGCGTAAGCCAGGCGTTTAGCAAGATGTGGACGGTTACAGAAAAGATTATTGCTGAGTTGGTTACTGCGGCAAAGTGGATAGCAAAACATTGGGCTGTTATCAAGCCGATTATTGCTGGAGTGGTGGCAGGTTTTTTGACGTTTAAGGCTGCGACCTTAGTTATTGGTACTATTAGCGCCGCAATGGCAGTCTTAAATGCGGTGATGGCGGCTAATCCAATTGCCCTTGTCGTACTGGCAATAGGTGCACTTGTGGCGGCTGGCGTAGCTCTATACAAAAATTGGGATAAAGTGAGATATTATTGCCTTCAAGCTTGGGGCACAATTAAAGTTTACGTGTTGAAGGCAATTGATGCTGTGCTAAAAGGTTATGAAAAGCTTTTGGGTTGGGTGCCGGTTCTGGGCGAAAAAATCAAACAAGCCCGTGAGGGTATCGGTAGTTTAATAACAAAAGAGCAAGGGACCATGGCTGTTCGCAATTTGAATTACCAAGCGGATCAGATTTTAAAGACTACAGTAAAGGTTAAAAAAACGCTACAAGAGGCGGGAGCTTATGCGTCATCGGGAGCACCCCAGGGGGTAGGTGCTGCTGCCGAAAAAAGTAAAAAAGCCGCCGAAGACACCCGCGAAGCCTGGGAGAAGACCGCCGATATTCTCGGCACAAAGCTTCAGATTCTACAAGCTCGGCAGGAGATTGCCGGCATAGCCGCCGAGCGGCACGGAGATAAAACTAAAGTCCTGGCGGACAAGGTTACCTGGCTCAATAAGGAGCTTGATACCCAGAAACAGATCGTGGCAACGGTGAACGAGGCTTATAATGAAAGTGTTCGGGCGAAAGACGCAAATGCCGAAGAAACCCTAAAGCTTGCTCTCCGTCTCGACCAGGAGAAGAAAGCCCAGGCTGACATTGAAAAGCAGATTTATGATACCACCCAGGCGATCAAAGACCAAGCAAAAGAACTGCGGAACCTGTCTGGTGAAGTGACCGCGGTCGAAAAGAAGTACCGCGAAGACCTGGCCGCCGCGCTGGAGGACTACGAAAGAAAGGTCAGTGAGACAAACGCGAAGCTGGCTGAAGACGAGCGCCAGCTGACCGAGGAGTTTGAGCGGTCGATTGACCAGCGGGCGTCTGCTTTAGCCAACTTCGTGGGACTTTTTGATAAGGTGACGTCCAAGGAAGTAAGCGGCGCCGAACTCCTCGAAAACCTGCGGGGGCAGGTAAAAACTTTCGAGGAGTGGAGCGCAAATATCCAGGCCCTTGCCGCCCGCGGCGTTGATCAGGGATTAATTGATGAACTTCGTGAGATGGGACCCAAAGCGGCGCCGGAAATAGCAGCGCTTTTGACTTTAACGGACGGCCAGCTCGCTGAATACGTCGGCCTTTGGCGGCAGAAGAACGAAGACGCCCGGGCCGAGGCCGTCAGCCAGCTCGAAAAGCAGCGAATCGAGATGGAGCAGAAATTTGCCGAAATCCGGGCTACGGCGGCAGCGCAGTTAGAGCAGTACCGCGCCGAGTGGGAAAAGAAGAACGCCGAAATCCGCAAGAACACCGAAGAAGAGATGAAGAAAATTGAGCAGAGAATGAAGGATGTAGCTGAGGCCGGTACTAAGTACGGCACCGGCTTGATGACCAACTTTATCGGCGGCATTGAAAGCAAATTTGAGCAGTTGAGGGCAACCCTTGAGCAAATGGCCGGGGTAGTTGACGGCTATATGCCGCACAGCCCGGCAAAACGTGGTCCACTTTCCCGGTTGGCCGAATGGGGCCCGGCCTTGGTAAAGGGTCTTGCTGAAGGTATCCGGGTGAGTTTACCAAATCTTGCCGACATGTCGGCAAGGATGGCCGCGCTGTCACCAGCGGCTTTGGGGCCGGCGATTGCGAATAGCTATAGCACCAACCAAGTAACTTACGGCGGAAGCACTGTTGTTGTCAATATCAACGGTACCAACGCCAAGGAGATATGGCGAGAACTTGAGCCTATCTTTAGAAGAGAGTTTCACAAGACAGGGGGACGTTAAACTCGTTTCCCCTGAAAAAGGAAAGACTTTGTGTTTCCCGAATATAACTTTAAAAAGGAGGATTGGGAAATGGGAGATAGCAGTGGTTTTGTAAGTTGGTTGGTGTTAATGAGCTTTAAAGTCGATGCAGTTGTTGAGTTACTGATCAAGAACGGCGTCATTGACAAAAGTGAATTCAAAGAACTGGTACTCCGGAAAATTGACCAAGGCGAAGACGATGAAGCCAAAGCGAGGATGAAGGAAAGTTTAGATAAGTTTTTAGAATAAAAAATACTAATCGGAGCGCATAGGCGGGAGTAAGTCCCGCTTTTTTGTTGAGGTGAGATAATGTGGCTCGCTCTCTGAAAATAGCCGGCGTTGAACGCTGGCCCGACCTTGACGCAAACAGCCTCGAAATCGAGGCTGTTTTAACTTATCAACTGGATACCTCGCGCTTCCGGGTGCGTGGTGACCAGCCCACCGAGGGCGAGGAGGTTATCATCGAAGACGGCTCGATTCGCCTGTTCGGCGGGATCATCGTCAAGGTGGAACTGGTGGACAAGGACCTGCAGATTTGGGCGGTAGAGTGTGACGACTATACAAACCTGCTTGACCGGAAGCTGGTTGTTGAAAGTTATACCGGCTTGTCCGCAAGCAACATCTTCCTGGACATCGCGGCGAAGTATTGCCCCGGGTTTACCACTACTGGCGTCAGGACCGGGGCGCCGACGATTGAAACCACCGGCGATGAGTTCAATTATAAGCCTGTGTCTGAGTGTTTCAAATGGCTGTGCGAATACGTAAGTTGGCACTGGCAACCTACATACAATAAAGACTTGGAGTTTTTTAGTGCGGAGGAATTGGCTGCCCCGGCGCCGATGACGCTCGAATCTGGTGGATACTTCCGCAACCACAAGCACGCCATCGACCAACAGGGACTCCGCAACCGCATCTACGTCCGCGGCGGTACGATGCTTTCAGATCCTCAACTTGTTGAATGGAAAGCCGACGGGGTAGCGCGTCACTGGCCTTTGCCTTTCAAGTCACATGACGTCAGCCTAATGGTCGGCGGCGTGGCTAAGACCGTCGGCGTTGAGAACTTCCACGACGAAGCCGACTACGACTACATGATGAGCTTCCAGGAAAAATATTTGCGTTGCAGCTCCGGAACGGCTACGCCGGCGGACGGTACAACCATGAGCCTCACGGCCAAGCAGGACATCGACGTGATTACCGTTGTCGAGGATCTGGCCTCCCAGCAGGCCATTGCCGCCGTGCAGGGTGGTGATGGCGTATATGAACACGTCATCGTAGACGATTCGCTGACCACTATCGACGCTGCCGAGGCCGCTGGCAATGCCGACCTGCGGGAGCACGCCAATCCGCGTGTCAAGGGAAGCTTCGAGACGGAGGTAAACGGCTGGGCGCCTGGGCAACTGGTTACAATCAATCTGCCGGATCGAGGCATTACCGGCCAGTACCTGATTCAAAAAGTGACCATCACCCCGGCCACTGATGCGCTCTGGACTTACCGCGTCGAATACGGCGGCAGGTTGCTGGGTATCGCGGATTTCCTCAAAGCCCTGGTTTCGGCTCAGCAAAAGAAGAAGCTGGGCGAAACATCGGTGCTGCACAAGTTCACCTATGGTAGCGAGACCGTGCAGGTGAGCGACGAATCTCGGATAATCCGCCACCGGATGCCGTTCTATGTCAAGAGCGGGCCTTTGTTCACCAGGGCCTCCGTTGCCTACAAGCAGGACGGCACGCAGGTAGTCGCAAATCAGCCTCGTTTTGAGACAGGAAAATTCGACCAGGCGGTGATGGTGGAGGAGGGGACGACAAATCTTCTCACAGCCAATCAGAGCAGTGTGGAAACGGATACGACGGGGCTTAATGCAACAGCCGATGCAACTATCAGCCGTGATACAGTTGAAAAGTGGCACGGTGTAGCCTCTCTTAAGGTTGTTACTGCGGGAATTGGAACAGCCGAAGGTTTTTATACTGAGTCAATCAACGTAACACCTTCTGCAACCTACACTGCAAGCGTATGGCTAAAAGGTTCTGGAACTGTTAATTTGAGAATTAGAGAGATTGATTCTGCCGGTGCGACTATCGGGGACACCTTTTCGAATGTTATAACTCTGACCAGTCAATGGACACGTTATTCTGTTACCAGAACATTTGGCTCAACTGGCGTTAAAGCCAATATGCACGTTAGAACTGTCGTAACCCAGGCTATTACCTTCTACGCCGATGGCCTCCAAATCGAGCAGAAAGCATTTGCCACCTCTTGGACACTCGGCGGCTCCACCCGCTCCCCCGAAACCCTGACCATCCCCACGGCGGGGGTGCTGAACCCACAGGAGGGGACGGTGGAAGGATGGGTGTATGTGAATAGTACGTTGCTTGCACGGAACTGGAACTCTATATGGGGAAGCCTGACCGGTTTCGCAGATAACGGGTTGTGGCTTGATTATTACAAGGACGGTAATCAATGGCGTTTTAGGAGAAGAATTAATAATTCTGAGAATGGCCCTACATGGATCAACAACCTTTCGGAAGGTTGGCACTACTTTGCGTGTGTATGGAAACCAGCCGAAATGGTTTTATTTATCGACGGGGTACGGAAGGCAACATTGACCAATCCAGGTTTGCCGAGTGTGGTAGCGGCGTATTGCGACATTGGAGGACTGTATAGAGAAACTGGTGGCTTCGGCAGTCATTGTAACTCCCTCATCGACGACCTCCGCATCTCCAGCCGTGCCCGCACGGATGAGGAAATTCTGGCGGGGTATCAGAGCGGGGAGCCGTTGGAAGCAGATGCGGATACGACGTACAAGTTAGACTTTGACGGTATCATTCAGGACATCGTGACGACGCCGGTGTGCGGATTCGTTATGTGTGCGAGTGCTTAGGGGGTGGGGTATTGGAACTTGTTCTAAATGAAATAGTCGGAATTTACATTGACTGGCTTCTTCACTACGAAGATATAGTCACAGGCAGGAAGTGGACCCTCGGCCCCTTCCGAAACAAGGTTGTGCAGGGCGGCTTGGAAAACATGGCCGCCCTTTTGATTGGCGAGCATCCAAGCGAGACGGCGGCGATGCACGTTGTCATCGGCTCAAACGCGACGGCTGCTCAGCAAAACGATGATCTTACTGATATGACCGAGGTGGCCAGAAAGGCGTTGTCGTCAAAGACCCGGAGCGGTGCCATGGCACGGCTTAGAGCATTCTTTACCAGTACAGAGGCAAACGGCGACCACCAATGCCTCGGAATCGTGGCCCGGAGCACTGATGTGGCCGGGACAGGAACGCTGCTCAACCGCCTGGTACAGCCATTTTCAAAGACAGCGGGCACGGTGCTGACAATCGAAGTTCGCTGGACCTTCCAGGGGGTGACATAGGGTGAACGCTTTCAAGAACAATGTTACGGCGTTCGACGAAACCAACATGAACGAGCTTATCTCCTTCCACGACTTCGCCCTGATTTACGAAGGCAGCCAGGTGGACGCGAAGGCCGGGGCTGGTACCGCCGAGTTCGATAACGCGAGCTACGACCACGCGCTGAGATTCACCGCCACCGGTGTTACGGAGATCGCCAGGCTGGAACTCGAACTGATTAAACACGGTACGGGCGCAGACCTACAAATTGAAATCCGTAGCGGCTTTGACCCAGGCGGCACCACCGAAGGCACGCTGCTGAAGACAGTGGTGGTACCAAAGGAATTCCTTCCCGCCGGCCGGAGCTACTGGAGCATACCGCTTGACCTGACCGGCCTCACCGCCGGCAACCAGTACTGGATCGTGGTCCGCGGCGCCGGCGACGCGACGAACCACTTCCACGCCCACGGGGAGACCACGCCGGACGCGAACTACCCGGCGTATTACCGACTGAAGGGCGGTTCCGGCGCGTGGACGCTGGAGAACAGCATCCATTTTAAAGTGTTCTCAGGCGAGAGCGGCGAGTTAAAACACCGGACGTACCCCCCGAGCGGGCACAGCACGCTTGAGTTCAGCGGTGAAGTCTTGAGCAAAGTTTACCGCTACCTGCCGCCAAGCGACACCACGGCGGGCGGGATACGTCAGATAGTGACGTACACGTTCAGCGGCGAGTATCTGAAGAAAGGTGAGGTGGCGTAATGTTCGGCATTGAGGAGATTTTAAGCTGGATAAGGCGCCAGGTCGGGCTAAGAACCGACACCGCAGACGCGGCGGGGAGCCTGCACGCGAGCCTGCCCTCGTCCATCTGCACCAGCACTTCCAGGTACACCGTTTCCTTCAGGCCGATGACCGTCGTCTGCGCGACGGCGGAAACGGCGCTGCACACGATATCGCTTCCGGCCTCACTGTAATCCGTGTGGCCGGTCACTTCAAAGCCCGTGATGCCGTGTGCGTCCCTGTAAAAAGTCGCTGTCGTCATGGCTCATGCACCTGAGATCGCGGTGATCTCTACTTTCGTGAACGGTTGCCTGTGTCCCTGTTTCCTTCGGTAGTTCTTCTTCGCCTTGAACTTGTATACGATGATCTTCTTGCCCCTGCCGTGTTCGAGCACTTTGCCCGTCGCCTGCACGCCTTCGACAAGCGGCGCGCCGAATAGCACGTCATCGTCTTTGGAAACCATCAGCACATCGAATGCGACCTCGTCGCCCTCGGCGGCAGCCAGCTTTTCAATATAGATC